>CAYNBQ010000036.1:0-8798 GCA_964395275.1 uncultured Verrucomicrobiota bacterium | reverse complement strand
ATCTCTCCACCCGTGATCCCGGAGGAACCATCAACACGTTGCCGAACCAGAGCATCACGCTGATCGCCACCAGCCAGGTGACGATCCAGCCCCAGTCGTGAACCACCTTCCCCGCCTCCTGTCCGAACCACGCCCCGGCGAAGATCACCAGCGTGATGCGCGCCACGTTGCCGAGCACCGCCAGCGGAACCGCCGAGAAGAAGAGGAGCGCCTTCCCCCAGGCCTTCGGCTGCGTCACGAATCCGTAGGCGCCCGTGATCATCGTCAGCGCCAGCAGGGACCGGATCCCGCTGCAGGCCGGCGCCACGTCGTAGCTGAAGGTCATCGACGAGTCGAACAACTGCGTGCCCTTGTTGATCACGTCGATCCCGAAGAACCGCGCGATCCCCGCGGACACCGGGGTGACGAACATCCGGAGGGGAAAGGCCACGGTGTCGTTCAGGAAACTCAGCGGCAGGGCGAACGCGAGGAACCCGATCGGAAAGGCCGTCTTGAGGGCGACCTTCCACCCCCAGATCAGCCAGACGCTGCTCCAGAGAAACAGGATGAACGCGACCGCGGAGATCCGCGGCGTCTGCCCGCGGACCCCCACCCAGTGCAGCAGCAGGGCGAGGGCGACCAGCGGGACGGCGAGCATCGACGACCGCTTCGGCAACGCCGCCAGATCCTTCCTGAGAAACCAGAGGAGACCGATCATCACGATCGGCGCGATCGGCCCGTGCCGCTCCTCTTCGAATTCGCGATACCGCCGGGCCAGGTACGTGAAGATCGACCGGCCGTAGTACCGCACGTAGTACGAACACCCCAGGCCGTGGAAGATCACCCAGGCCAGCCCGATCAGAACGCCCCCGATCACGAGCTGCCGCCGCAGGTCCCGGTCGGAAAAAACCGCGGGCAGCTCTTCCTGGAACACGCCCTGCAACCGGGTCATCCAACGCTTCAATCCGAGTACGAACCGCTCGTTCACCAGTCTCCTTTCCTCCGGCCGCTGAAGACCGCCCGCAGGCTACCAGCGGTTCCGGAACCTTTCAAGGGCCGCCCGGAAACCGCCAGACCCCGCCCTTTCTCTCGAGGCGCCGCTGCCGGAGAACCAGCCGGAAGAACGGCGGATCCTCGAGGAGGTATCGTCTCCAGAGCCGCCGGGGTTCCTGCCCCAGGCGGAAGAGCCACTCGAGTCCGGCCCGGCGCATCCACTCGGGCGCCCTCGGAATCCGGCCGGCGAGGAAATCCAGCGCCCCGCCGCAGGCGAGCACCACCGGCACGCCCAAGCGGCGTCCCCGTTCGGCATACCACTTCTCCTGCTTCGGCGCCCCGAGTCCGATCAACAGGATCTCCGGCGCGTGGCGGCGGATCCGTTCATCGATTCGATCCAGTTCGGCGCCGTCGCGTTCGAAACCGAAGGGCGGGGAGTAGCAATCCACGATGTCCGCCACACGGGGATCCCTCTCGACCAGCCCGTCCCGGACCGCCGCCGCCACGCCTTCCACTCCCCCCAGCAGGAAGAGCCGCCGGCCTTCTTCCGCTGCGAGTTCGACCAGATGCGCGGCCAGGTCCGCGCCCGTCACCCGTTCCAGGCGGCCGCGTCCCAGGAAGCGCGCGGCCCAGACCAGCGGCATGCCGTCGGCCGTGACGATCGCGGCAAGGCCGTACGCGTTCCGAAAGACGGGATCCTCCTGCAGCTTCATGAGATGATCCACGTTCGCCGTGCAGATGAAGCAGGGCGTCCGGGTCTCGATCGCCCGTCGCACCGCCGCGAGACAATCCTCCGTCGAGAAGGGGTCGATCCCGATCCCCAGGATGTCGCAGCGGCCGCCGCCGACCCCGGTTCCCGAACCGCCTGATCCGCCGGATTCGCCCGTCATTTCCCGTCCTCGAAAAGATCCCGGATCCATTCGAGGATCTTCCGGGCCGTCTCGCCGTACGAATACCGCTCGGCCCCGGTCTTGCCCGACCGCGCCATCGACTCCCGCCGCCGCTCGTCCTTCAGGAGATCGCCCACGGTCCGCGCCCAGGCGCGGGCATCGGTCGGATCCGCGAAAACGGGCGCGTCCCCCCCGACTTCCCGCAGCACGGGGATGTCCGAAACCACCGCGGGAAGTCCCGCCGCCATCGCTTCCAACAGGGGCAGCCCGAATCCCTCGTACAACGTGGGGTAGAGAAAGAGCGTGGATTCCCGATACTCCCGGGCCAGGGCATCGTCGTCCAGGGGACCAAGCCACTCGAGCCCCCGGACGGCCTCCCTCCCCCCCCACCCGAGGCGGCCGACCACCCGGACCGTCGTTCCCTCGGGCCACAATCCCTCCCGCCGGGCGCAGTCCGCCGCTTTCGCAAGGAGATCGAGATTCTTCCGCGGCTCGAGCGTCCCGACCGTCAGCAGCCTCGGGGGCCGCAACTCCCGCCGCGGCGTCCGATCGAACCGTTCGAGCAGCCCGGGACTCACGCCCGCTCCGACGGCCCGGACGTCCGACGGATCCCGCCATCTCCGCTGCAGGATCTCCTGGCGGACCTGCTCCGAAGTCGTCGCAATCCCCCGGGCCCTCGGCAGCGCGTAGCGCAGGAGCGGGCCGTAGTAGAAACGGGTCCCCTGGCTCACCATCCGCGGATAAACCCACGGCACCAGGTCGTGGACGAACATCAGGCTGCGCCCGACCAGCATCGGCGGGGGAGGAAAGGCCGGCGCGATCAGGGGCCCCTTGACCCCCATCGCCCGGAAACCGAAATCCACCTGGTCGCGCATGACCCGGGCTCCGTCGAGCAGGGAATGGATTTCGGCGCCCGGCGCCAGCGATCGGACGCGGTCGACGACGGAACGGCGGCAGAAGACGTGCAGCCGTCCGGCCGTTCGCTCCGCCAGCGCCTCGAGCAGGTCGGCCGCAAAACGCTCCAGTCCCGTCAACCGGTCCGCCCGCAGGGAGGTCGCGTCGAAGAGGATCGAATCCGGCATGTTCTCGAGGCCCGCGTTCTTCATCGGTCGCCCCGCGCCGCCGGAACGAGGATCTCCGGTCCTCCGCGTTCCGCCGTCTCTGATCCCCCGGCACGGTCGGGGTCGCGATTCATCTTCACCGTTTTCGTTTCCGAAGCTCCCGAATCCTGCGCAACTCGCGCAGGGCCATTTCGTCCCCGGGAAGATTCTCCAGGGCCTTCCGGAAGGCCGCAACGGCCTCCTCCTCCCTTCCCAACTGGTAGTAGAGAAGCTTGCCGTACAGATCGTACGAGATCGGGTCGGTCGGGTGCTTCTCGATCAGCTCCCGGTAGATCGCCTCCGCTTCCTCGTACCGCCCCGTTCGTTTCATCACCTCCGCGATCTTCTGCTCGAAGATCGGATGTTCCGGACAGAGGCGATGGGCCCGCCAATACGCATCGACCGCTTCGTCGAACATCCGCCGCCGGCGTTCCGGATCCGACTTGACCTGAAGGTTCCAGAAGGCGATCCGGCTCAACAGGTCCCCCAGGCGTTCCCAGGCGTAGAAGTTGTTCGGATCCCAGCGCAGGGCCCGGCGGACGCAGTCGGCCGCCTGCTCGAGTTCGTACGCCTTCTCGTGAACGCCGGCCCGCCGAAACCATTCCGCGCCGGCGACGGTCTTCACCGCCGCCGCGCCCGTCCCGACCGCCAGCAAAAGGGACGCGACCACGAACGCCAGCCGTGCCGGCCGCGCGAAGACGCGGCGCAGGGAACGACCCCGCGCGCACGCCAGACCGAGGCAGATCCCGAACGTGATCGTGTTCGCCGGGATGTGAAGGTTGAAATCGACCAGCGAATGGATCGCCAGTCCTACCAGCACCACGCGAACCGCCACCGCCGCGCCCTTTTCCGATTCGTCCCGGGCCGATCGCTTCGCGCGGAGGAGCACCACCCCCGTCCCCGCGGCGGCGAGGAGAAAAAGCAGCACGCCGACGATCCCGTGCTCCGCCAACGCCTGCAGATAATCGTTGTGGGCGTACGGCGTCCAGAACTGGTATCCCCGCACACGATGGTTCACGAAGGCCCATTCGTACATCCCGGGACCGATCCCGAACCAGGGATTGCCGCGGAACATCGTCCAGGCGGATCTCCACATGTGCACCCGCATCCGGAAGGAGGTGTCCGATCCCGGGCGGCTCTCCAGGAAACGTTCCCGGATCGATCCGGATGCCAGGATCAGAACCGCCGCGGCCGCCGCGATCAACAGGACGACGCCCCCGACGGCCAGCCGTCGTCTCCATCCCGGACGGCTCCGCCACCAGGCGAACCCGACCAGCTCCCCCGACGCCGCCAGCCAGCCCCCCCGGGAGAAGGTGAACAGATGCGCCGTTCCCATGAGGGCCGAGACCAGCAGCCCGGGAATCCGGGCGTACCACGCCAGTCCCCCGGCCAGGGTCCCGGCGAAGATCCACGGCAGAACCATCTCGATCCAGCCCGCGAGATGGTTCGCGTTGATATACGTGCCGCTGGCACGGCCGCGATACTGCTCGGCCCGATGGATCCAGTAGACCAGATCCGTTTCGGTCACCGCCTGCCAGAGCCCGTAGACCGAGATTCCGATGCCCAGAACGGCCCAGAGGACGACGAAGAGCCTCAGGCACCACCGGCGGTCGAGCCAGGCCGACCCCAGCCAGAACGCCAGAACCCCCGCGGTCCCCGTCATCACGGCCATCCGCGCCGTGTACTCGACCGGCGCGAGCCGATAGCGCACCAGCAGGTAGACGAGGACGACCAGGAGGGGCAGGTGGACCTCCGGAATCCAGCGCAGCGGGACCTTCTTCACCGACAGGGAAACGCCCCAGATCCCGAACGCCAGGCCCAGCCCCGCCAGCAACGGGGATACCAGCCAGGGTCGGGCGGCACCCAGCGCCAGGGGCCCCGCCGCGGCCGCCAGGGCCAGAAGGACGACGACCGGGATCCGGATCCATTCGCCGCGCGATTTCCCCGTTCCCCCGGCAGGGATCGCGCAACCCGTGGCCGTCATTCCACGAAACATCCGGCGCCTAGAACACGCCTCCCCGGATCAGCACGCGGTCCCCGGGGAAGAGAGGCACATCGGGGCTCTTCCCTTTTCGGATGGCGTCCACGTTGATCGTCTCGGGCTCGGAATTGCCGCCGCGCTGAAGCTGGACCTTGTGGGAAGCGAACTCCGTGAAGTCCCCGGCCAGCTCGATCACCCTCGACACCGTGAGGTCCGGCGACCAGGGATACCGCCCGGGGCGCATGATCTTCCCGCTGACGTAGACGAACTGCGAGGTGGCGAAGACGCGGACCACCACGTCGCGGTAGATCTTCCCGTCGACGTAGAGCTTCTGGATCTTGTCGGCGGCCTGCGCGGTCGTCAACCCGGCGATCTTCACCTTCCCGAGGTAGGCCAGGGTGATCGTGCCGTCGGGACCGATATCGTCGATGAACGTGTCCTTTTCCTCCATCGGGATCCCGTCCAGCGTCACCTGAACCGTTTCCCCGATCCGCAGCGGAGGGGCCTCGGGAATGATCCCCAGATCGACCGAGATCGTCGGCGTCGGAGACTCGACCGTTTCCGGCGCCTGGTCCGACCCCGTTGCGGCCGCTTCCGGGCCCGTGGCGGCCCCCGGCGGCGGTTCCGCCACGCCGCCCCGGGTGGCGCATCCCGCCGACAGGAGAACCGTCATCGCCAGAATCATCAGCAGAGCAATCGTTCGTCTCATGCGCACATCCTCACCACGATCCGTCTTGCACGTTCCGGAAGGGCCCTGGACTCGAAGGTCGCCGGGTTCTCAATACTTTCCGCCGACTCCGGCCTTTTCCGCACGCTCGCTGCGGTCCGAATCCTCGGGTCGGTAGTAGTGATAATAGTAGGTGTGGTAGTAGTAATAGTAGTCGTCCCGCATGATGTTGATGTTGTTCAACACCACGCCGACCACGCGACCGCCGACGTTCTCGATCATCTGCTTCGCGCGGGCCGAGATGAGCTTCGGATACTTGCGGTACTGCACGACCAGCAGGGCGGCATCGACCTCGCTGGCGAGCACGGAGGCGTCGCTGACCCCCACGATCGGCGGGGAATCGAACAGCACCAGGTCGTACCGGGCCTTCAGCGTCTTGATCAATTCCCGCATCCGTTCCGAATTCAGCATGCCGACGCTGGTGCGCGGCAGTTTGCCGCTGGGCAGGAAATGCAGGTTCGGCACGCTGGTGGTCTTGATCGCCTCTTCGATCGGCACGTCCCGCATCAGGACGTTGGTCAACCCGAAGCTGCTGTCCATGTCGAGGATCTTGTGCATCCGCGGCCGCCGGAGGTCGGAATCCACGATCAACACCTTGTCTCCGAGCTGCGCGGAGATGTAGGCGAGATTGAACAGCGTCGTGGACTTCCCTTCGCCGACGCCGCCGCTGATGATCGCCAGGGCGTTCGCATCGTCGTTGCGCAGGGCGAACTGCAGGTTCGTCCGCAGGACGCGGTACGCCTCCCCGTGCGGGCTGTCCGGGCCCTCCTCGATGAGGGGACGGACCTTCTGGGGGATGACGCCGAGCACGGGCAACTCGAGGTATTTCTCGACGTCATCGACCGTCTTGATGCTCGTGTCCATGTACTCGATGAAGTACGCGAGGCCCACGCCCAGAAGAACGCCGACGAGGATCCCGAGCAGGATGTTCAGGATGAAGTTCGGCTTGACCGGGTTCTTCGGCAGCTCGGCCGTCTCGACGATCTCCACCATCGTGGAGGGCAGTTCGAGACCGATGACCTCCTGCTTGATCCGGGTCTCCAGGGCGTCGAGGATGTTCTCCTGAAGCGTCAGGTCGCGCACCGCGTTGTCGTACGGACGGTATTTCTCGCCGAACTGCGTGGCGTCCTGGCTGGTGAGTTCGTCCAGCGCCTTGCGGATCGCGTCGTACCGGGCCTGGGCGACGGCGACGTCGGCCTCGGCTCCCTTCTTCATCCCCTGGATCCGCAGGTCGATCTCCTTGCGGTACTTCTCCACGGCCCTCTGCAACCGCTTCACCTCGGGATGGTTTTCACCGTACCGGGTGAGTGCGACCTGGAGATTGACGTCCGACTGGGTCAGTTGCTGCTCCAGAACCTGGAGGTTCGGATCGCTGATGATGTATCCCGCCGCCCGCCGGAGATCGTCCGGGGAGAGTTCTTCCAGGGCCTTCAGGCGCGCCTTGCGGGATTCGAGATCCGCCAGGGCCGAACTCGCCTCGGCCTCCAGACGCTGCAGCGAAAAGAGATCCATGCGGCCCTGGCTGTCCCTGGACATGCTGGCGAAGGGAAATTTCTTGCGGATCTCTTCGACCACGTCCTGGGCGCGTTCCACCGCCTCGCGCTGTTTCTCGTATTCCTTCTGGAGATACTCGATGGCGCGGGCGATCTCCTCCTTGCGCCGGCGATCCCTCTGGACCTTGAAGGTCTCGGCCATCTCGTTCGCCACGGCCTTGGCGATCTGCTTGTTCTCGCTGTAGAAGCCGATCTCGATCAGGCTCGTGTTGCGGAACTGCCGGACGTCGAGACTCCGCTTGAGCAACTGGACCGCCATGGAGGTGTCGAGGGGCGTCTTGTCCCTGTTGAGTTCCTCCCCCCATTTCTCGGCGAGACCCAGGTTCCGGACGACCTCCTCCAGGATGGGCCGCGCCTTGATGAGCTCGAACTGCGTCTGGTAGAAGAGCGGGTCGTAGCGCTGGATCTCCTGGTTGAAGAGCATCACCGCGTGGGTCCGCGGTTCGACCTTGATCTTCGCAGACGCATAGTAGATCCGCGGCAGGAAGAGGGTGACCACCGCGACGCTGAGGATGATCAGCGTGGACACGGCGATCACGATCTCCTTGCGCGACCGGATCACGCGCCAGTAGTCCAAGAAGTGAAGTTGCGAATCCTGTTTGCCTTCCGCCATCGAAATCTCCCGCGGCCCTGGGCCGCTTCCCCGTTACCGACTCTCCGTTACGCGTTACGGGGAGAACCATCGCCGGAATCGACCGAGATGGCAAGCGTGCAGACGAAAGAGGCGCGGGGCGCCCTTTCGGGCGCCCCGTGCCGGTCGACTTTCAGACGAGAACCGGCCCGCAGGCCGGTTCGAGAAGGTCAGTAGACGGCCCGAAAACCAACGTGAACCCGGTTCCGGTCGTACTCGCGGTTGAAGTCCGAACTCAGATCCGTGTACTGGTAGCCGGCATCGACGTACATGCCTTTGCCGAGGCTGTACTCCAACCGGGCCGAACCCAGGAAGAGCTGTTCATCCCCGTCTTCCGGGGCGGCCTCGAGGCTGTTGTCCGCGTCGAAGTCGGAATTGTCGTAGCTGCCGGCCACGTACAACGTGAGCTTCGGGGTGATGTTCTGGGCCAGACTGCCGTAGATGCCCGCCCTCTCCTGCAGGAGGAAGGCGCTCAGGTCGGTCTCGATCTGCGAATACCGCACGCCGAGGGTCATCCGGCCGGTCTCCGTGTAGGAGTACGTACCGTTGATATCCAGGTACGGCGTGTCGCTGTCGCTGGCGTCCGCGTTCTCGAAGGAGACGAACTGCCAGCCGGCGCGACCCGACAGGATCAGGCGGCTCCCGAAGATCTTGTCGCCGCCGATCATGACGAGGTTCTGATCCTGGTCGCGGATATCGCCGTCCTTGTAGCGCAGGGCCTGGAAGCGGTAGCCGAGAACGGCGGTCAGCGTCGGATTGACCACCCGGTTCAGGTTCACGTAGCCCACGTGGGTGTCGGTGTCGAGCCGGGCCGCGGTCTCGTCGTCGTCGTACCGCAGGTAGACGTAGCGGTACCCGAAGTCGGTCGACGTCGGTTCGTTGATGCTGAACAGCCCGCCCAAGGTGCAAGTGGGCGACACGCACGTTGCACAAGTCATCCTAAG
>CAYNBQ010000035.1:28895-33909 GCA_964395275.1 uncultured Verrucomicrobiota bacterium | reverse complement strand
CCCCTGGCCTCGGAGACCGCCGAGCTTCTGGGCGCCCGAGGGTACGATCCGGTGGTCGTCGACGCGCGGTTCGTGAAACCCCTGGATCGGGAGACGATCGTGCATTTCGCGCGGGAAGCCGGGTTCGTGGCGACCTTCGAGGACGGGGTCGTCACCGGCGGATTCGGAAGCGGCGTGATGGAACTGCTCCAGGAGGAGGGGATCGACGTCCCGGTGGTCCGGTTCGGTTGGCCGGACGAATTCATCGATCACGGACCGATCCCCCGCTTGCGCGAGGTGCACGGCCTCGTGCCGGCCGCCGCGGCGGAAAGGATCCTGGCGGCGCTTCGACATCGCCGCAGGCGGGGACGGGAACGCGACGCGGCCGCCTCGTGAGGATTCCGCATGGAAAACCGTTCCGATCTTCGGATCCGCGTGATCTTCAACCCGAGCGCGCGGGGGGATCGGGCGCCGGACCCGCGCCGGCGTCTCCAGGATCTGGACCGGGAAGCGGAACTGGCGGCGTCGAGTTCCCTGGACGACGCCCGGGAACTCGCCCGCCGCGCCGCCGAGGAGGGCGTCGACGTGGTCGCCGCCGCGGGCGGGGACGGAACGGTGGCGGCGGTGGCCAACGGCCTGGCGGGGTCCGAGACGGCCCTGGCGGTTCTTCCCCTCGGCACGGCCAACGTCTTCGCCTATGAGATGGGGATCCCGGGCGGACTCCGGAAGGCCTGGGACCTGATCCGGGAGGGAACGATCCGCCGGATCGACCTGGGCCGCGCCACGGTCGCCGACGGGAGGCGACGTCTCTTCATCCAGTTGGCCGGGGTCGGTCTCGACGCCCGGATCGTGCAGGACACGACCTTCGACAGCAAACGGTTGCTCGGACCGCTTTCGTACCTGATGACCGGGTTCCGCCTGATGTCGGAAACCCCGCCGCGGGTTCGCGTCGAGTCGGATCATCACGATCCGTGCGAGGGGATGGGGGTGTTGATCGGCAACGGGGCGCACTACGCCGGGAGATTCCGCATCTTCCGGGACGCGGCCAACGACGACGGATGGCTCGACGCCTGCGTCTTCACCGGGGAGAACCTTCTCGATCTCCTGCGATACGCCCAGGGGGTGATCCGCGGCGGGCACGGGGACCTGGCCGACGTCGTCTTCCTGCGGTCGCGCCGGTTCCGGATGTCTTCGGAAGACGCGGTCGTGGAAACCGACGGGGATTTCCTCGGGGAAACGCCCGCGGAGATCGAGATCGTGCCGGGGGCGCTGCGCGTCGTCGCCCCGCGCGATCTTCCTTCGCATTCCCGACGCCTCGATTTCTTCGGGATGTGACCGGGCCTGCGGAGAATCCGGCCATGGCGACTGCCAGGAAACGCCGCCTGGACCTTCTGCTGGTCGAACGGGGCCTTTGCCCGAGCCGCGAAACGGCGCGGCGCCTCGTGATGGCCGGGAAGGTTCGGGTCGACGGCCGGAAGGTCGATCGTGCCGCGCGGACGTTTCTTCCGGACGTTCCGATCGAAATCGAGGAACCCCCGCGGTTCGTCGGCCGGGGCGGGCGGAAGCTGGAACACGCCCTGGAGACCTTCGGGATCCCGGTGCGGGACCTCGTGGCGCTGGACGTCGGCGCCTCCACCGGCGGCTTCACGGATTGCCTGCTGCAGCGCGGCGCGGCGCGGGTCTACGCGGTCGACGTCGGCCACGGGCAGCTTCACTGGAAACTGCGCAACGATCCGCGGGTGATCTGCCGGGAACGGGTCAATGCGCGGAACCTGGATCCGTCGGACTTTCCGGAACCGGTCGATCTGGCTACTATAGATGTTTCGTTCATCTCGCTTCGTCTGGTTCTGCCCGCCGTGGCGGCCGTGGTTCGTCCGGGCGGCCGTCTTGTTTCGCTGATCAAGCCTCAGTTCGAAGCGGGTCGTTCCGAGATCGGCAAGGGGGGCGTGGTGCGCGATCCGGAGGTTCATCGGCGGGTCGTGGAGGAAATCCGCGTCTTCGTCGAAGAGGAGATTCGATGGAAAGTGCTCGGAGAGACGGAATCCCCCGTCCGGGGACCGAAGGGCAACCGGGAGTTTCTTCTCGCGGCGGAGAAACCCCTCGCGTGAAGACGATCGGCGTCGTCGCGAACCCCCGCAAACCGGGCGCGGCCGCGATCGTGGAGGCGGTGGTCTCGGTCGTCCGCGACGCCGGCGGCGCGGTCCTGATGGAAGAGGAGACCGCCGCGCTGGCCGGTCGGACCGACGCAAGCGGCTGGGAGACCCTCCGGCGAGAGACCGATGCCATCGTCGTTCTCGGCGGCGACGGCACCCTGCTCCGGGTGGCCCGGGAAATCGCCTCCTCGCACCCGGTCCTGCTGGGAGTGAATCTCGGACGGCTCGGATTTCTCACCGCGGTTCCGCAGGAACACGCCCGTTCCGCGGTCGCCCGGCTGCTCGAAGGCGATTTCGAACTGAGTTACCGGCGGCTGCTGGATTGCGAGGCGAGCCGGAACGGCGCCCGGCTTTTCCAGGATACCGCCTGCAACGACGTCGTCGTCTCCCGGCGGATCCCCGTGCGGATCCTGACCCTGGACGTCGCCGTGGACGGCCGGATCCTGACGCGCTACGCCTCGGACGGATTGATCGTCGCGACCCCGACGGGATCGACCGCGCACTCGTTGTCGGCCGGGGGGCCGATCGTGGTTCCGGAGACCGAGGCGATCGTCCTGACGCCGATCTGTCCCCATACCCTGACGAATCGGCCGCTGATTCTGCCGACGGAGAGCGAGATCGTGGTGCGTGTCGGACCGGAGGAGGCCGGCGCCATGCTCACCGTCGACGGCCAGATCGGGCTCGAACTCCGGCCCGGCGACGAGGTTCGGTTGCGCGGATCGCGCAGCCGGGTGGCGCTGGTGACGTTCGAGGAAACGCCCTATTTTGAAGTCCTTCGTCGGAAACTGCTCTGGAGCGGTTCCACGAGTGAAATTGGAGGGACCGGCAACCCCGGTCGGGATCTGTCTTGAAGCTGAGCGAACTGGTACGACCCGAATCCATTCTTCCGAACCTGAAGTCCCGCGAGAAACGGGAGGCGATCCGCGAGGTCGTCATGACCCTCGAGGGGGATCCGCGCGTGCGGGATCTCGATTCGCTGCTGGAGGAGATCTACGCGCGCGAGGAGATGGAAAGCACCGGCCTGGGCAACCTTGCCGCCCTGCCCCATGCGCGGACCGACGCCGTCAGCGACGTCGTGCTGGCCGTCGGGCGCAGCCGGGAGCCGATCGCCTACGGCGGACCGGACGGGGATTCGGTGCGCATCCTCTTCGTGATGGGGACCCCGAAGCGGATGGTGCAGGAGTATCTGCGCGCCGTGGCCGCCCTGGCGCGCCTCCTCAAACAGGAGGCCTTCCGCACCGCCATCCTCGAGGCCGAGACGAGGGAAGAGATCCTCTCGGCCCTCGAACGCTTCCAGAGCTGAACCCGGCCGCGGGGCGGCGGGGAATTCGTCCTTGGGATTTTCCCCGGGCGGCCCCAGGATGCCGTGCGTCCATGCAAATCCTCGCTCCCGCCAAGATCAATCTGGGCCTGCGGATCCTCGGGCGACGCGACGACGGATTCCACGAGATCGACACCCTGATGGTCCCCCTGGCCTTCGGGGACACGGTCGGGCTCGAATCGGCGCCGGGGGACGAAATCCGTCTCGAGGTTCATCCGCCGATCGTGGCGGCCGGACCGGGGAATCTCGCGTGGCGGGCCGCGTCCATCCTCAGAGACCGTACGGGGGTCCGCAGGGGCGTCTCGATACGTATCGAGAAGCGGATCCCGGTGGGATCCGGCCTGGGCGGAGGCAGCAGCGATGCCGCCGCCGTTCTGAAAGGGCTGAACCGTCTCTGGGCCCTCGGCCTGGAAGAGACGATTCTGGCGTCCTGGGGCGCCGAACTGGGCAGCGACGTGCCGTTCTTCGTCGTCGGACGCTGTTGTCGGTGTCGGGGGCGGGGCGAGCGGCTGGATCCGGTCGGGGGCGTCGGCCCGTTCCACGTTCTTCTGGCCAACCCAGGATTCGAAATCTCCACCGCATGGGCGTACGAATCCGTGGATCGATCTTCTTCATGCTTGACCGGTGATTCTGCGGAGAATAGTCTTGCGCACCGGATCAGACAGCATGGAGCGGTTCCCGCTCTCAGGAACGACTTCGAAGACGTGGTATTCCGGAAGTATCCGCTTCTGGAATGGATGAAAGAGGAACTGGAACAGACGGATCCGCTCGGGGCATCGTTGTCGGGAAGCGGGGCGACGGTTTTTTCGCTTTATGAGACGGCCGAAGCGGCCGGGAGAGCGGCCGGGGCCCTGCGGGAGAGATTCGGACCGGGAACGTGGCTGGAGACGACGGTTTCGATGCCCTGAGCCGGGCAGCAGGACGGCGCCGGCAAAGGAGAGTGTCCATGGACGTCACCGAAGTGAGAGTGAACCTCGTCGAATCCGGGAACAGCAAGCTCAAGGCCTTTGCGAACGTGACTTTCGACCGCGAATTCGTCGTTCGGGATCTCAAGGTCATCGAGGGAAGGAGCGGTCTTTTCGTGGCGATGCCCGGAACGCAGATCCGGGCCCAGTGTCCGGAATGCGGCCGCAAGAACCCGGTCCGGGACCGGTTCTGCGGAGGTTGCGGCTCGCCGATGCCGCAGCAGGGGGAGAAGAGCGGCCGGGAAGCGGCGCGGGAGGAACACCGCGACGTGGCGCATCCCATCACGGCGGAAGCGCGGGCCAAGGTGGCGGGAGCCGTTCTGCGGGAGTACCGCAACGCCCTGGGCGCGGCGCGGGGCGGGAAACCCGGGATCGATTTCTGATTCGTTCTTCCGCAATTCCGCCGCCTCCCCGGCTCCGGGATCCGGGCGTCGGCGGGCATTGACCCCGTGCTCCGGTCGTGCGATACGGAAGACGGACCGGTTGCCCGGTAGTGTAATGGTAGCACATCAGCCTTTGGAGCTGAGCGTCCAGGTTCGAGTCCTGGCCGGGCAGCCACTTACAACGGGCCGCACATCCCACGTCGGACGATTCGA
>CAYNBQ010000035.1:11844-28795 GCA_964395275.1 uncultured Verrucomicrobiota bacterium | reverse complement strand
GCGGGAGCGCGACGCCGATGCCGCACGCAGTGCGGCCCGAAGGGTCGGCGCACCGGGGGAAGGTGCGCCGACAATCCTGGCCGGGCAGCCACTTACAACGGGCCGCACATCCCACGTCGGACGATTCGAGACCCGGGTCCGTCTTTGCGCGGGATTTTCCGGCCGGGACGAGAACCTGGAAGGTTCGTTCCGGCGGCGCGCGGGAGCGCGACGCCGATGCCGCACGCAGTGCGGCCCGAAGGGTCGGCGCACCGAGGGGAGGTGCGCCGACAATCTTGGCCGGGCAGCCGGCTTCACCGGGTTGCGTTTCACCGCCCGGCGGCGGTCTCGTGAAACCGGGACGCCTTCTTCGCGCGCATCCGGTTACGCGACCCCGGCCGGTTCGCGGGCGGCCGGGGTGCCGGCGGATGCCCGCCGTGCAACGGCCTCCTCCGCCATCCGGCGGACGGCACGCAGATCGAGCTTGCCGCTGCCGAGATAGGGGAGGGCGTCGATCCGCACGTAGTCCCGCAGGGCCGGTTTCCAGAGGTTCGGCAGGGGACGGTCCTGCATGAGTTCGTGCAGCCGTGCTGGATCGGCGCAATCCGGTCCGCAGAGAACGACGAGCCGTTCGCCCCGCTTCTTGTCGGGGATTGAGGTCACCGCCAGGACTCGTTCCATGGCGTTCTGGATCCGGTGGAGTTCCTCTTCCACCGCGCCGTGGGGAACCATCTCCCCGGCGATCTTGCCGAACCGCGATAGCCGGTCGGTGATCCACACGAAGCCGTCGGGGTCGATCCGTGCGATGTCGCCGGTGCGGTACCAGCCGTCGACGATCGCCTTCGCCGTTTCCTCGGGGCGGTTCAGGTACCCGCGCATCACGTTGGCGCCGCGAACGAGCAGGAGCCCTTCTTCGCCCGCGGGAAGTCGTTCGCCGGTCTCGGGATCGACCACGCGGACGGCCACCCCGGGGAGGGGACGCCCGACGGATCCCGGGCGGCAGCCCGGTTGACGGATCCGGTCGATCTCGACGTCGGGAATGTTCATCGTCGCCGCCGGGGCGAGTTCGGTAGCGCCGTAGCCCTCGAGCGGCCGCAGGCCGAAACGACTTTCAAAGGCGTCGGCGACGACCGGGCGGAGCTTCTCGGCGCCGGCGACCGCCGCCCGCAGGGAAGCGAACTTCGCGGGGGGCACGCGCCGGGCGTATGCGGCGAGGAAGGTCGGAGGCGCAAAGAGCAGGGTCGATGCGTTTTTCTCGACCGTGTCGCCGACGGCGGCGGCGTCCAGGGGATTCGGCTGGTAGCTCACCGAGATCCCCGCCAGCAGGGGCAGCCAGAGGGTGCAGGTCGCGCCGAAGGAATGGAAGAAGGGCAACACGGCCGCCACGTCGTCGTCGGAATCGACGCGGAAGATCGACCGGATCGCCTCGACGTTGGCCAGGATGTTGCGGTGGGTCAGTTCCACGCCCTTGGGATCGCCGGTGGTGCCCGAGGAGAAGACGATCATCAGCACGTCGTCGGCATTCCGGTCCGCGGTCGCGCACACGGCGCGGAGCGGGGCGAAACGCGCCCGGAGCGCTGCGCGAAGGCGATCACGCGGGGTGATCCGCGGCAGGATCCGCTCGATCGGCAGCAGAAGGGCTTCCGGGACGCAGCGGATGATCCGCCGGGGCAGATCGCGCGAGGTGATCACGGTGCGGATGCCGCACTGTTCGATCGCGGAGACGACCGCCTTTTCGGAAGCGGTGAAGTTGAGGTTCACCGCGGTCTTTCCGGCGAAGGCGACCGCGAGGTTCACCACGGCCCCGGCGACGGTCGGGGGCAAGAGGATGCCGACGCGCGGTTCGGGGACGTCGCGACGGATCCGTTCGGCGAGCGCCACGGCGGCGGTGAGGGTCTTGCCGTAGCTCCAGTTGCCCGACCGGGGATCGCTCATCGCCTTCTCGTGCCAGTGTCGTCGCGCCGATTTCACGAAGGCCTCCGGGAGGACCGGCGCGTCGGCGAACCGTTCCGCGTAGGCCTCGGCGGCGAGTTCGCACACGGTTTCCCGGACGGATTCGGCCGTAGTGTCCGCGGGGATCGGGGGGCCGAAAACCACCCGCACGGGCAACCCGATCCTGCGGGGGAACCGGTGCGCGGGCCGTCCGCGGGCGTAGGAGAAGATGCTGGCCCAGAGACCGTCGATCGCCACGGGGAGGATCGGGTGATTCGTCCCGCGGACGATCCGTTCCATGCCCGGCCGGAATTCCTGGAGGACGCCGGTACGCGTCAGGGCGCCTTCCGCGAAGATGCAGACCAGGTCGCCGTCGTCGAGGGCCGCCCGTGCCTGCCGGAGGGAACGGGCGAGGACGCGAGGCGGATCCTTCGGAGAGATCGGGATCGCCCCGATGCGCGGGGCGATCCACCGGATCCCGCGCCGTTCGTACATCGGCCGGCCCATCAGGAATCGGATCGGCCGGGGCGTGGCGATCATCAGGACGATCGCATCGACCCAGGAGACGTGGTTAGCCACGATCAGCGCCGGACCCCGCCGGGGGACGTTTTCCAGCCCGTAGACGCGCACCCGGTACCCGATCCGTCCGAAGAGCAGCAGGAAGAACCGGGCCACGGTTCCGGGCAGGATGTGCATGCTGACCCGGGCCACCAGGGCGCTGAGAAGACCGACGACGAGGAACCGGAGGGCGGAGGGAACGTGGAGGATTTCCCCGAGGAGGAAGAGAAGCCCGGAAGCGGCGAGCACGGCCGTCCAGCCGAGGACGCCCGAGGCGGCCAGGATCCGGCCGCGACGGTCGGCCGGGCTGCGATGCTGGACGAACGCCTGCAGGGGGACGATGAAGAGCCCGGCGCTCATGCCCATGAATACGATGATCAGGCAGGCGGGAACCAACGACGGGGGCAACAGGCCGAGCAGGATCGAGCCGACGGCCAGTCCGGCGGCCCCGATCGGCACCGGGCCGAACTCGATCCCGTTGCCGGAGACCCTGCCCGAAACCAGGGCGCCGAGGCCGATGCCCACGGCGGCCAGAAGGAAAAGGTAGCCGCTCTGTTCCTGGGTGAGGCCCAGGGCGTCCATTCCGAACGGGATCAGGTTCAACTGGAGGAAGGCGCCGATGAGGCTGAACGACGCCGCCGCCAGGATCGCGAGGAAGAGGCGGCGATCGTCGCGCAGATTGCGGAGGGTGACCAGGGCCTCGCGGATCCCGCGGGGGTCGGCGTTCGTGCGGATGCGGGCGGGCGGCGTGCGCCGGATCGGCAGGGATGCCAGGAACCCCGCCACGGCGATCCCGACGCAGGCGAGTCCCGCGGCGGCGTAGTTGCCGGCGCTGATCTGACCCAGCGCGGGGGCGATTCCCGTGCCGAGCACCACGGCGAGGAACGTCGCCGCCACCAGGATCGAATTCGCCCGGGCAAGCGCGCGGGGCGGTACCAGTTCGGGAATGATCCCGAGTTTCGCCGGCCCGAAGAGGGCGCTCTGCAGGGCCATACCGAAGAGCACCGCGTAGAGCATCGGTCCGTTGCCCAGGAGGAAGGCCGCGGCGCCGAGGCCCATCAGGAGAACCTCGGACGCCTTGGCGGCGACGATGATGTTGCGCTTGCTGAGGCGGTCCGCGAGCGATCCGGCCAGCGGCGTGAAGACCAGGAACGGAAGAACGAACAGGGCCCCCGCGATCGCCAGGATGCGGTCCGGGGAACCGGCGGCGATCCCGATCAGGTAGAAGGCGACCAGGAGCTTGAACACGTTGTCGTTCAGGGCGCCCAGGAACTGGGCGACGTTGAGCCATCGGAAACTCCGTCCCGGGGATTCGCATTGCGGATCCGGGACGGGTTCCGCGAGGGTCCGTCCCGTTCCCCCCGGATGACGGATCTCGTTCCTACCGTGCCGATTCATGACGATTGCCTCCTTGCTCTTCGACAACCGCTCGAAACCATGGGCAGAACCCGTGCCAAACGAACGGGCACATCCATAACCCATTGGGAAACGGCATGTTACGAGACTCACCCAATGCGGACAGGGCGCATGGGTCGGATTCGTTTGTACAGATCATGTCCTCCTCTGCTCGTAAGATGTCCTGTTCGTTCCGGAATCTGGCGTCTTCCGGGAGTCGGCACCGGCGGGGCTTTCCCGCCGGAGGGAACCGGCGCGGTTTTGGGGCGGAGAATCGTTTCCGTCGGGCGAAGCGGGTTTCCGGGAGGGGCGAGGTTGCCGGAGGCGGGGCGCGGGGATATGCTGCGCGCCGTTCGGGGCGGTCGGCCCCGCGGAGGAGGATGTCTGCCCATGTCGACCCCGTCGTACCGGAAGATTCTCGGCGACCATTTCCCGGCGGAGATGAGAATCCGCCTCGGGGATCGCGAACTCGTCTATCGGAAGCGCACTTGGCGGATCCCGGATCCGGAGACGGGCGAGGTCCGGGAGAAGGGACTGAGATACGGGGAGAACCCGGATCAGGAGGCGGCGTTGTACGAGCTGGTGGAGGGGGACCTGGATCTCGGCGGCGTCGAATGGGTTCCCGCGGGCCGGGGCCTGGTGAGTGCGTTGTCGGAGGAGAACCTCCTGCAGTTCGGGAAGCATCCGGGCAAGATCAACCTGACCGACATCGACCGGGCGATCGGGATCCTGCGCTATCTTTCGCGGAAGCCGGCGGCGGTGATCATGAAGCACAACAACCCGTGCGGCGCGGCGTGGGCCGGAACGATCGAGGAGGCCTTCGAACGGGCGGAAGCGGCGGACATCCTGGCGGCGTTCGGCGGGTGCGCGGTCTTCAACCGTCCGATCGGGGCGGCCCTGGCGGAGGAGATCGCGAAGCGGTATCTCGAGGTCGTCGTGGCGCCGGAGTACGGCGAGGGCGCGGTGGAGATCCTGGGGAAACGGAAGAATCTTCGCATCGTGCGGATGCCGGCGGTTGCGGCGCTGGAGGAATACGCGCGGTTGCGCTGCCTGGAGTTCACGAGCCTGATCGACGGGGGATTGATCCTTCAGCAATCGTCGCTGAACCGGATTCGGGGGCCGGAGGATTTCCTTCCGGCGACGGCGAAGAGGAAGGACGGCACGGAGGTGCGCTGCGTGCGGGAACCGGACGACCGGGAGATGGAGGACCTCGTTTTCGGCTGGGCGGTGGAACAGGGGGTCAGCTCGAACTCGGTTCTCTTCGTCAAGGACGGCGCGACGGTGGCGATCGGCACGGGGGAACAGGATCGCGTGGGGGTGGTCCAGAGCACGGTGTTGAAGGCGAGGACGAAGATGGCGGACCGGCTCTGCCGCCGGAGCCTGGGGATCCCGTACAACGAGCTCGTGCTGGAGATCGAGAAGGGGAAGCGGCCGGCGTCGGACCGGGAAGCGATCGATGCGGAGGTGGAGAAGGAACGGGGCGGGCTGAACGGCGCGGTGATGATCTCCGACGGGTTCTTTCCCTTCCGGGACGGGGTGGACGCGGCGTTGCGCGAAGGGGTTTCGGCGATCGCGCAGCCGGGGGGAAGCATCCGGGATGCGGAGGTCATCGAGGCCTGCAACGAGGCGGGTGCGGCGATGGTCTTCACGGGGCAACGCGCCTTCCGCCACTGAATCTCCGATGGTTATCTTCGGCAACTCCCTGAGTCGCAGTGGCTTGCGTTGATTTTTCGCGGCCGGTTGCGGCTTACAAGGCCCATTTTCCACCAAAATCGCAACTCTAAAAATCAAGCGTTTTTTCCGGATTGGACGCTCGGTCCCGAGGGCCGGCCGGGGAACGCGGTTCTCCCCAGCGGTGCGGGCGCGCGGCGAGGGGGCGGCGCGGTTGACACATGGGCCCGTGCGGCGAGAGAATCGGCGGCATGAGGCCATCGGCGCAGATCGGGCGGGGATCCGCGGTCCGGGTGGCGCGGGCGCAGGCGACGCTGGAATTCGTCGTCATCGTCGGCGTGACGCTGGGGGTGGTGTTGATGCTGTTCCTCTTCCTGGGAACGTTCCTGGAGTATGCGCACCGCATTCTCCGGCTGGTGGCCCTCGAATATCCGTAGAGCGGATCATCCGGGAAGGCCGAGGGGAGTGAGATCGATGAGGCGACATGGATTCGGGTCGCGAAGAGGGCAGACGATCACGGAATACATCATCGTGGTCGTCGTGGTGGCTCTGGCGGCGCTGGCGATCCTTGCGGTCTTCAGCGACACGATCCGCAGCAAGATCGGCGGCAGCGTCGAGATGCTCGGCGGAGACAGCGGCGAGAAGGACGATGCTCTCAGCAGGGGATCCGAAGAAGTCATCAAGGATCTCGACGAAGACGGTCTCAACTGAGCGTCGCCGGCGGAATCGATCGGGTCAATCGCTGGTCGAATCCACGCTTTTCATCGTGTTGATCTGCCTGATCTTCTTCGGGGTCTTTCAGCTCTCGCAACTGACGGCGGCCCGCCAGGTGCTGCAGTACGCCGCGTTTGCGGCGGCCCGGAGCCGGGCGGTCGGATACAACCGCTGGATCGTCGACAAGGCGCTGCACGTGTCGGCGATCCCGCTGGCCGGGGCGATGCGCGCGCCCGAAACGGATCTGCGGCCCCGGGAACAGCTCCGCGCGGAGATCTCGGCGATTCCCGCCTATCTGCAGGCGTACTACCCGGGGGAGGCGCTGCACCAGGTGCTCGACTACGAGGAGTGGGACGGTCTGGATTTCACGATCTCGGGGGACCGGGGAGCGCTGCTGCGCATGAGCGTCCGGGCGCGGTATCCGCTGCGGCTGCCGATGCACCGGGCCTTCTACGCCGCCGACGAGGTGACCCTTCGTGCCACGAACGTCCTTGACAATCATTACCCGGTCTACCTCGATGTCGACTGAGCGTTCGGATCGATCCCGGCGGCCGACCCGCGCCGGACGCGGGGGGCAGGTTCTGATCTTCCTGGTGGTCGTGTTGACCATTCTGGCCTTCGCGGTGCTGTGGAACCTGGACCTGGGCCACGTGGTGCACCTTCGGATCCGCTCCCAGAACGCGGCCGATGCGGCGGCCCTGGCGGCGGCCGGCTGGCAGGGACGTTCGCTGAACGCGGTGGGCGAGTTGAACCTGCTGATGGTGAGCGCGGCGATGGTGACGGACATTCCCCCGGGACTCGACGACGGGCTTTCCTCGGGAGAGGTTCGCCGTTCGCTGGCGCAGATGCAGGCGCGGATCCTCCTGTTCGGTCCGCTGCTGGGGTTGGAAGCGGCGCAGCAGGCGGCGCGGAATAACGGGATCCACAACAACGACGGTTTCGGATCGATGCTCCTGGAGCATGCGCAGCGGGTGCGCGACGACTATGCGCAGTGGCTTCCCGGGGATCTGGAGGGGTTCGAGGAGTGGGTTCCGGCGTATGCGGAGGCGTTGTCGGCGGTCGCGGGATCGGGGATCGCCGCGGCGCCCCGGAACAGCCGTTTCTTCCGGGGATCGCTGCTTTTCGACCGTTCGATCGCCGGGGAATACCTGGGCAACCGGGGCTTCTACTACGCGGTGGCGGCGCGCGACTGGTGTTATCTGGAACGACTGCTATACGAGGACTACCGGGACCACACGTTCTGGGGGGCGGCCCGGATCGACGAATCGCTTGAACCCGGCAGCGAGATCCTGCCGTTGGGGATTCGTTTCGCGGGATTCGGGGAGACCTGGGGATCCCTGGGCCCGGCCGTGAGGGAACGGCTGGAGGACCGGATGGAGGAATTCCTGGACGACCGACGATCGGATTTCATCCAGGGATTTCCGCAGTTCCTTTCGGATTTCCGGTGCGCGGTCTACGCGACCGACGGGGGCCCGGTGCGCTGGGGGGCGTGGGGGCCCACCCATCCGAACCCCGTGGGACAGGCGGCGCTGGCGGCGCCGCCCCGGCGGGAATACGACTATTCGGGATGCGACGCCGTTTTCGAGGTGTCGGTTTCCCCCGAGATCGGCATGGTCGGGGGACGGGGCGCGGGGGCGACGGGCTGGATCCCGGGCGCGTTCCGCCGGGACGCGGAAGATTCCATGGCGGCCCTCCGGGATTTCTCCGAGGGGGCGCAGGTGACCGCCAGCGCCGCGGCCAAGGCGATCGGTTCCCTCGGGCGCGGAAGCCGGAAGATCCCGCCTCACGCGCTCGGACTGGTGTTGCCGGCCTTCGAACGTGTGGCGTTGATCCCCCTGGCCTATGCCACGAGCGGGGATTCGCTGGACGCCGCATGGCGGGAACATCTCCTGGAACACGTTCCGGCGTATCTTGCCGCCGGTCCCGGCGCGCTGGACCCGGATTGCTGGTACTGCCGGCAGTTGGAGCGCTGGGAGGATCCGGCGTTTCGGGAAGAGGGCCGGCAATGGCACGAGGCGGTCGATCCGGCCACGGGGGAACGACTTCATCATTGTCCGCCGGCGGGCGGCGGCCCGGGACCGGGATACGGAGGGTTCCCCATTGTTCATTGATCGCAACCGCATCCGGAAGCGGCGCGGCCAGGCCTTCGTCGAACTCTGCGTGGGCCTGGTGGCGATCCTCGTGCTCGTTGCGGCGGGGGTGTCGTTCGGAATCGCCTGGCAGAAGAAGACGCAAACCCTGATGGAAGCGCGGAGGCAGGCGGCGTATCTGGCCTGGCTCGGCGTCGATTCGGGACCGGGACGGTTCCTCGGCGGATGGCGGGCCGGCGCGGACGGCCGGGACTATTCCCCGGACGACGTACCCGTCGGGGCCGACTGGTACGGCACGCTGGAGCCGATTCTGGATCCCCTGCGCGAACCGGCGGATCTGCTCCGGATGGGGGGCGGGCGATACCGGTTCATGGAACGGAACGCCTTCGCGGACCTCTACGACTGGGGGGAACCCGCGGGGATCACGTTCGGGTTCGCCCGCGGATACGCCGTCGACACCGTGGAATACGATCCGGTCCTGGCGAAGCTGGTGACCGGGACCCGTCGACTGGAGGTGAAAAGCCGTGTCTATCTTCCGCGGCTCTGGATCGATCCCTGACCGCGGACGGTGTTTCCGTCGGGTGCGATTCGCGGCGGCGGTCTGCCTGCTCGCATTGTTCGCCTTGACGCTTCACGCCGAGGTCTTCTTGCGTCTTCCGGGACGGACCGGGTACGGCGCGGTACCCGCGGGCGATGCCGCGGCCTACCTGGTGGAGGAAAGGGCGGTGACGGTGAACGGGGTGTCCGGCCGCATGGGGATCTTCCGGAGGCGGCTTCCGCTTCGATCCCTCTGGGAGGCCCTGGGCCGGGCGAACGGGAAGGACGGGATCTTCGTTTCGGGGGACCGCATTGCGTGGGGAACGGTCCGGGCCGGCCGGGACCGGATCCGCTGGATGGGATTGCAGGCGTCGGAATCGTCGCCTGCGGCTGCGTTTGCCCTGCGGATGCCCCGCGATCCGCCCCCGGCGGACGTTTCGATGCTGCCGGGATGGTTCATCCCGCCCGCGGGCGTCGTCCCGGAGCTGGTCGTCTCCTTCGACGACACGGGTTCTGCGCTGCTGGTGCTGGCCGCCGACGGACCGGTCCGCAGCGCGGCGGCGGCGATCGGCGAGGCGTTGCGTTCGGCGGGCTGGAAACCGATGGGGGAGGAAGGCGACTCGATCTCGCCCGGGGCGGGGCTGTATCTTCGGAGGAACCGCTGGGCCGGCATCGGCGCCGGTTCGGACGAGCGGGGGCGGACGGTGATCACCGTCTGGATCCAGGGAGGCGGAAAACCGTGAAGAACCGTTGGATAGCGCTCACGGCCGTCCTGGCGGCGATCGTCGCCTACGGCCTGACCCTCCTGTACAAGGACCGGTTCGAGAAACGTCTCACCCGGGGCATGGAGAAGATCGAGATTCTCGTGGCCCGACGGTCGATCGCGCGCGGATCGATCCTGACGGCGGAGGATCTCGGCAAGCGGGAGGTGTTCAAGAGTTCCCTGACGAAGCGGGCGGTCGAGGTCGACCAGGTCCGGGACATCCTCGGCAAGCGGGTCACCGAATCCCTGGAGCGGGGCGATCCGCTCTACTGGTCGGACCTGGACCTGCCGCGCATGGGGCGCGGAGGGCTGCAGGCCTCGGTGCCGAAGGGGGAACGGGCGCTGTCGATTGCCGTGGACCAGACGGCCTCGGTGACGGGCCTGGTGCGTCCGAACGACCACGTCGACATTCTCGGCACCTTCACGCTTCCCGCCGAGGGCGAGGGGGCCGCGCCCAAAACCGTCACCTTCACCCTGCTGCAGGACGTGACGGTTCTGGCGACCGGAGCGGACATGGGACGGCGTCTTTTCCGCGAGGGTCCGGAGGGATCGACGTCGGCGGCCGGGCGTTACAGCACGGTGACGTTCGCGGTTACGCCCGAGGAAGCCGAGTTGCTCGTCTTCGCATCGCAGCAGGGACGGTTGGTGCTGACCCTGCGCAACGCGGAAGACATCCTGGAGCCGGGCGAGCTGCCGCAGGTCGATTTCCAGTTCCTGTCGAAGGAGTTGAAACGGTTGAACGATCAGCGCCGGCAGCGGACCCATCCGCCGGCGGGATCGCAATGACGCAGAGGCAGACCGCAAGCCGGCGGGCGAGACGGGTCCGCCGGATACGAGGGAAAGGGAGCCATGCCGACCCTGGTGATTCGGGAGGACGGGGGCGCGCAAAAGCAGGCGCTGCTTGCGGAAGGAGAGTACCGGATCGGTTCCGACGAACGGTGCCAGATCCTCCTGCCGCGGAAAGGCGTGGCGGGGGTGGAAGCGCTCCTGGTGGTCGGCGAGGGACCGCCGGTACTCGAATCGCTGGGCCGGGCGGGGGAGGTGAAGGTCGACGACGTTCCTTGGCGGGGACGGGGTCCCGTACGTTTCGGCCAGCAGATCCGCATCGGTCCCTATGTGCTGGTGTTGAAACCGGTGCCGCCGAGGGGATCGGCGGCGGATCCGGTTCCATCGGCCGGGGCGAGGCGCGACCGGCCGCAGGGATCGCCGGGGACCTTCCGGCGCGGCGAGGCGGAGCAGGCGAGGATCGAACGGCATCGGGCGTTGAAGGCCCAGATCCATTCGGAACTGCTGCGGCGGATGGACCTGAAGCGGACCGCCGCGTCCGGGATCCGCGAGTCGGCGCTGGCGGATCGGGCGCGGCAGGTGATCGACTCGATCCTCGAAGAGGTCCGGGACCGCCTGCCTCCCGGGGTATCGGCGGAGGCGCTGGCCAAGGAGATCGCGGACGAGGCGCTCGGGCTCGGGCCCCTGGAGGATCTCCTGGCGGATCCGTCGATCACCGAGATCATGGTGAACGGGCCGGACCGGATCTACGTGGAGAAAGGCGGCAAGCTTTATCTTTCCGACCGTTGTTTCGTCGACGACGCCCAGGTGCTGGCCGTGATCGAGCGGATCGTGGCGCCGGTGGGGCGCCGGATCGACGAGAGCCAGCCGATGGTCGACGCCCGGCTGCCGGACGGGTCGCGGGTCAACGCCGTGATCCCGCCGCTGTCGCTCGGCGGGCCGATCCTGACGATCCGGAAGTTCTCGCAGCGTCCCTTCACGGTGGAGGACCTGATCGGATTCGGCACGTTGACCCCGGCGATGGCGGATTTTCTCCGGGTCTGCGTCGAGCTGCGCAAGAACATGGTGATTTCCGGGGGAACCGGCACGGGCAAGACGACCCTGTTGAACGTCATCAGTTCCTTCCTGCCGGAGGACGAGCGGATCGTGACGATCGAGGACGCGGCGGAGCTGCGGTTGAGCCAGGAGCACGTCGTGCGGCTCGAGGCGCGTCCGCCGAACATCGAGGGCAAGGGACAGGTCACGATCCGCGACCTGGTCCGCAACGCCCTGCGGATGCGTCCGGACCGGATCGTCGTCGGGGAATGCCGCGGCGGGGAAGCGCTGGACATGCTGCAGGCGATGAACACGGGGCACGACGGGTCGCTGACGACGGTGCACGCGAACTCTCCGAGGGACGTGATTTCCCGGCTGGAGACGATGGTGTTGATGGCGGGGGTGGGGATCCCCTCGAAGGCGATCCGGGAACAGATCGCCTCGGCGATCGACCTGATCATCCAGATCGACCGATTATCCGACGGGACCCGCCGGATCCGGCAGGTGACCGAGGTCACGGGGATGGAGCAGGAGGTCATCACGATGCAGGACCTCTTCGTTTTCCGCCAGACCGGCGTAGGCGCGGACGGCCGGGTCGAGGGGGAATTCGTCGCCACGGGCGCCATGCCGGGGTTCGTCGACGAGATCGAGGTGCACGGGCTGACGATCGACCGCGGGTTGTTCACCCCGGATGCGAGGCTCTGATCGGAAGGGCGGAGGGAGCATGAGCCGGTTGTTCGAGGGTCCTCTCCTTTCGGCGGCGGGGTTTTTCTGGGCGATCGCGGCGGGAGCGGCCGTCTGGTGGATCGTCCTCTGGTCGCGCCGGGCGGCGGGCGGGTATCGTTCGAGTTACCTGGCGGGGACCGAGAAACGTCTGGATGAAATGTTTCTCGACATCCCGGCCGAACGGATCTTCAACCTCTCGCTGGCCGGCGGCGCGGGGGGATTCGTGGTCGGCTTCCTGGCGGCGGGAGGGATCCGCGGGGGCGGTGCGATCGCCGGGGGGCTGGTGCTGGGCGGGATTCTCGGTCTCCTCGGATTCTTCCTGCCCCGATGGTTCCTGGCCCGGCTGCAGCGGCGCCGCCGCCGCGCCTTCGACCGCCAACTGGTGGATGCGTTGATGACGATGGGCAACTCGCTGCGGGCGGGCTTCAGCATCCGGCAGGCCTTCGAGATGGTCGTGCGCGAGGGGCAGAACCCGATCGCCCAGGAATTCGGCCTGCTGCTGCAGCAGACGCGCATGGGGGTGCCGTTCGACGAGGCGCTCGACGCGCTGGCGCGGCGCGTCGGCAGCGAGGATCTCGACCTGATGGTGGTGGCGATCGAGACGGCGCGGCAGACGGGGGGCAACATCACCGAGGTGTTCGACCGGCTCGCGTCGACGATCCGCGAGCGGAGCCGGGTGGCGGGCCGCCTGCGGAGTCTCACGGCGCAGGGGCGGCTGCAGGCGGCGGTGGTGGGCATGATGCCCTTGCTGCTGGGGGGGATGCTTACGCTGGTGGACCCGGCGCTGATGCGGAATTTCGTTCATCACCCGATCGGGTTGGCGGCGATCGGCGTGGTGATCGTCCTGGAGACGGTCGGGTTCCTCGTGATCCGCAGGATCGTGACGATCGACATCTGAAGAACGGATTCCGGACGGGGGAGCGAGGACCCGGCGCGGGAGCGGGGAGGAAAGGGATCGCGAAGGGATGAACGATTCGACGCTGAATCTTCTGCTGCACGTGCAGGCGTTCGCCTGGGCGCTGGCCGCGGGGACGGCGACGGTCTACCTGCTGCGGGCCGGTTCGCAGATCCGGTACGTGACCCTGGCCGACGGACGCCGCCAGGAGCGCCGGCTTCCCCTGCTTTTCCGCTTTCTCCTGCCCCTGGTGCCGAACCTGGAGTTCATCGTCCGGAATCCGGCGTTCGACCGGCAGCGCGAAGAGGTCGAGTCGCGGCTCATCGCGGCCGGCTACGAGGGATTGATCGGTGCGGAGGAGTTCTTCGGCCTGCGGATCCTTCTGGGGATCCTGGGACTGGTTGCGGGCGCCTCCACCGCGCAACCCGTCCTGGCGACGGCGGGACTCCTGCTGGGGATGCTCTATCCTTCCTGGTGGTTGCGCAAGGCGCTTGCGGCGCGTCATCGTTCCATTCAGAAGGCGTTGCCGTTCGTCCTGGATCTTCTGACGATTTCCGTGGAGGCGGGGGTGGATTTCATGACGGGGTTGCGGAAGATTCTGGACCGGCGGGCCCTGGATCCTCTCGGCGAGGAGATCTTCCGGGTGTTCCACGAGATCCAGCTCGGCAAGACGCGGCGGGAGGCCCTGCGGGAGATGGGCAGGCGCGTGAGGCAACCGGACCTCCTGTCGGTAACCAATGCGTTGGCGCAGGCGGACGAACTCGGCGTGAGCCTGGGGGCGATCCTGCGGATCCAGGCGGATCAACTGCGGGTGAAACGCTTCCTGCGCGCCGAACAGCTCGCCCAGGAGGCCCCCGTGAAACTTCTCGGGCCGCTGGTCCTGTTCATTTTCCCCGCGGTGCTCATCATTCTTCTTGCGCCGATCCTGCTGCGGGGATTCGGATTCGGATTCTGATGCGGCGTTGCCGGATCGAATGCGACGGCGTCGTTCTGGCGAAGAACGCCTGGGTGGCGGCGGGACCCTGGGAGAGGATGCGGGGAATGATCGGGCGCCGCTTCGGGTCGGATCCGGACGCCATGGTGCTGGAACCCTGTTCGTCGATCCATACGGTGGGGATGGCGTACCCGATCGCATCGATATTCTTCGCCGGCGACGGGACGGTTCTGCGGGTCGTCGCGCGGTTGGAGCCGTTTCGCGCCGCGGCTTGCCGCGGCGCGCGCGGGGTGGTCGAACTTCCCGCGGGCGCGGCCGCCGGTTTGCCGGCGGTCGGCGCGCGGTTGCTCTTCATCGCGCACGAGGAGCGATCGGCATGAAGGGGAGACGACCCGTCCGGGCGACGTCCGCGAAGGTCCGCAGCGCCTGAAGGGTCGTTTCCGCCTCTTTTTCTATGGATAATGCAGCGGTCATGGACGAGATCCGCATCAGAGTCGTCGAAGGACCCGATCGGGGTATCGAAATCCCCGTGGGAACCGGGGGGATCTCGATCGGGCGCGCCGACGACAACGACGTGGTCCTGAGCGACCCCGAGGTCGCCCTCTACCACGCCCGGTTCCGACCGACGGACGAGGGCGGGGTGGAATTCGAGGATCTCTTCACCGAAGGGGGCACGTGGGTCGACGGCAAGCGGATGGACCGGGGGCGTCTCGACCCGGGGGGCCGGGCGACCCTGGGCGGGACGGTCCTCGAGGTTGTCGGCGCCGAAGACGTCGATCTGGGTCTGGCCGAGGCCGGGAAACCCGCGGTCTCCGGCGGAAGGAGATGGATTCGCCTGGGAGCGACGGCCTTCGGGGCGCTGATCCTGGCGGCCCTGGTTTTCTTCCTCCTTCGGCCGGTGAGGGAGCCCGGCAAGACCGTTCCGGGGGGAACGCCGTTCGACATCCGCTACGAGAAGGTGGAAGCCGACCCGGGAAACATCTTCCGGTACGCGTTGCGCATCACGCGGGAACGTGCGGAGGCGCAGATCGACGATCTGGCGGGAAACCGGCATCTCCGGCGCGACGCGAGCCTGGAACCTCATGCGGCGGACCACCTGATCGATCTGCTCGAGGAGACGGGCTTTTTCGACATGGACGCCGTGCAACAGGGGCGTTCGCAGGATGTGTACGAATCGATCCGTCTCGAGGCCGTGGTGGGGGACCGGAGGCACGCCGTGCTGGTGGAAAACCGGGTCCTCCCGGAGGATCTGAAGGCGGTGTGCGAGGCCGTCGAACAGTTCGGGGAGAACGAGCTGGGGTTGATCGCCCTGTCGTTGTCGGCCGACGAGGCCCGGGCGCGCGCGGCGGAGGCCCTGGCCCGGGCGCGGACGCTGTACGACGAACGGGACGTCGCCTACGGCAACCTGCACCGGGCCCTGCGGTCGTTGCGCGAGGTGCAGTGGTACCTCGATCCGATCGATCCGAAGCCGGCGACGTACCAGGAAGCGGTGCATCTGGAGTCGGTCGTGAAAGAGGAACTCGACCGGCGGATCGAGGACCAGCGGTTCCTTGCGGAGAAATCCATCCAGCTGCGGGACTGGCAACGTGCGGCCGACGCCCTGCGGGTGATCGTCGAGATGATGCCGGACCGCTCCGATCCGAGGAACCGGAACGCCCAGAGGAAACTGCTCGATGTGGAACGGCGGGCCAGACGTCGATAGGCGCCGCGGGAGGGCGACGCGCCGCGGATCCGGCGGGGGTCGGTTCCGGCGCGCCGCTGCGGCCTCGATGTGCGTGTTCTGGACGGTCCTGCTTGCGTCGTGCGCGGGGAGGAATCCGGAAACGACGGCGTTGCGGATCGAATCGAACCCGCCCGGCGCCGAGGTTTTTCTCGGGTCGGAACGCCGCGGGGAAACCCCGCTGACGATCCAGCCCGTCGATCCGGGGCTGCACCTGGTGGAGCTGGCCATGCCGGGGTATCTCGCGGCCGTCTTTCCCGTCCGCGCGGCCGCGGGCCGCGTCTCGAAGTTGCGCGCGGATCTCACGCCGCTGCGGGGGCTCGTGCTGCTCGAATCCGCGCCGCCGGGGGCCGACGTGACGATCGACGGGCTCTACCGGAACAAGACGCCGCTGTTCCTGACGGATCTGCAGGCCGGCGTGCACCGGATCCGATTCGAGAAGCAGGGGTTCGACTCCCGGGAGGTGGAGATCGTCGTCGAGGATCGAACTCCGCAGAAGATCCGCGTGGAACTGGTTTCGCATCTGGCGACTCTGGCGATCACCTCGGAACCGCCGGGCGCCGAGGTCCGGCTCGACGGCCGGCAGGTGGGAGTCACGCCGCTGGAACTCACGGCGGTGGAGGAAGGGGTTCACCGGGTCGAGTTTCGCGCGGCGGGATGCGTCGACCGCGCCGAGGAAGTGAAGCTCGCCTCGGGCGAAAAGCGCGAGCTGAAGGTCCGGTTGGAACCGAAGCCGGGGGTTCTGCGCGTCGAAAGCGTGCCGCGGGGCGCGCGGGTGCGGATCGAGGGGCTCGAGGAATCGGAAGCGCCTCACGAGTACCGGGGTTTGAAACCGGGGACCTACGAGGTGCGCCTTTCCTCCGAGGGATACGAGGACCTCGTCCTGCAGGCCGAGGTCAAACCGGGGGAACGAACCGTTCTTCGCGGGGAACTGAAGCTCAACAGCGGATCGATCCAGATCATCACGATTCCGGACGGAGTGGAGGTTTTCCTGGACCGGAACCCGGTCGGCACGACCCGTCCCCCCGATCCGAAGGTCCGGACCTCCGGGTTGCTGTTGGAACACGTTCCGGCCGGATCCCATCTGCTGGGATTCCTGCGCGAGGGGTACCATCCGCAGGTGCGCCGGGTTCAGGTCGACGTCGGGCAGACGCCGGTCGTCCGCGTCGAACTGAAGAAGGTCTGGAGGCCGGAGACGATCGTGAAGGTTCGAGGG
>CAYNBQ010000035.1:0-11834 GCA_964395275.1 uncultured Verrucomicrobiota bacterium | reverse complement strand
GGGGAACGACCTACCGGGGCGTGATCCGCGAGAAGTTTCCGGACGGGGGCGTCAAGTTCGAGATCGCGCCGGGTGTGATCAAGGATATTCCCGCGGACCGGCTGATCGAGATCCGGCCGATCCGGGACGAATCTCCGGGGTCGTGACGCCGGGGCGGGAAGGCCCCGGGGAAGCCTTGCGGCGCCGTTGCGCATCCAGCCGTTTCTCGATCTCGATGCGTTCCTTTTCGGCCTTGCGGAAGGCCGTGGCGGCCCGGGACGGATTGTTTCCGAGCAGCCGTTCGAACCCGGCCGCGTAATCGCTGAACATGGTGCTGATGAGCATGCCCGCAACCTGATCGTCGAAGGCGGGAATGTCGGTTCGCACCTCCCGGAAGCGGCGCGCGAGAAAAGCCACCTCCCGGCGGCGCGCGTCGACGAGGCGGCGCAGGTCGCGGGACCGGTCGCGATGGTCTTCGCGGAGGACGCGCCGCATGCGTTCCATGACGGATTCCAGGCGGGACGCCTTGGGCCCGCCCGGGGCGTAGACCTTCGCAAGGAGGGCGTCGTAACGGTCCGCATCCGTCCGGGTCGGGGCGGGCGTTCCGGGCCTCGTCGCGGCGTCCGCGGCCTTCCGCTGCGGCGGCGCGGGGGACGGGGCGATCCCGCCGCCGGGGGCGGCCTGCGCGAACAGGAGCACGATCAGCAGGATCGTCGGTAGAAGATTCTCAGGCATGATGCGGACCCTCGGGGACCATAACGCGCCTCACCCCGGAACTCCAGGCGGTCCTACTTCCCCGCCGGGGGAGAACCGATGATGCCGCCGGGGAAACGTTCCGCCACGCGGGGATCATGCGCCGGCAGCACGATGTCGCCCGCCGCGCGGACCTTTTCCAGGGCGGCGCGGCAGGCGGGTTCGTCCCCGGAATTGATCGGCCGGTCCTGTTCGATGTTTTCGTACCGGTAGACGACGTCGCCGGCCATTACGGCGGTCCCCGCGGCGGTGTCGACGGCGATCGCCTGGCTGCCCGGGGAATGGCAGCCGACGTGCAGGGTGCGGATTCCCGGCAACACCTCTTCGTCGCCGACGAGACGGATGCTCCGGGGCCATCGTTCCCCCAGGGCCTTCATCACGTGGGGGGCGATCGATTCCAGGGAGTTCACGAATTCGATGCGGTTGACCACCATGCAGGCGTCGGGGAAGAGATCGAAATAGTCGTAGTGGTCGGCGTGCATGTGGGTGATGAAGACGTGGCTGATCTCCGCGGGATCGATTCCGTGCCGGGCGAGGGCCGCCGGGGTGCGTTCCTCCGGGGTCTGGACGATGCCTCCCGGGATGTATTTCGAGGTCGCCCGGTTGAACCCTTCGACGTCCCTCGGCCCGGTGTCGACGAGCATGGGATGTCGACCGCCCAGGATCGCCCAGATCCAGAGTTCGAAGCGGCTCGTGGTCTCTTCCCAGTTGTCCTGGTACGTGATGTAGTCGCGCACCATGCAATGGCCGGTCGAGACGGCCTGGATCCAGTACTTCACGATCGTCGTCTCCCGCGGGTTTTCTGGCTGCGGCGCGAGGAGTCTACCGCGGGGGACCGTGCGCGGGGAAGACGCCTCCCGTCCGGACGATATTGCAGGCGTCCGCGGGATCCGGATCCGGTCCCGCGGCGCCCGGAACGGTCTCGTTCCCGGACCCGCGGACTGTCCGCGTTGCGGGATTGAGTCCGGAAGCCGAAGCTGGGAGACTGCCGCGTTCGCCCGGCATCCGATGAACCGGCGCGAAAACGATTGCCGATGACCGCTTCCGACATCGCTCCGCCGCAGCAGCAACCGGGCGTCGCCGCCGAACTCAGCCGCGACATGGGGCTGATCCAGGTCACCATGATCGGTGTGGGGGCGATGATCGGCGCCGGGATCTTCGTCTTGACGGGCCTGGCCGCCGGGTACGCGGGGCCCGCGCTGTTGATTGTCTTCGTGCTCAACGGGCTGGTGGCGCTGATCACCGCCATGTCCTACGCGGAACTGGGTTCGTGTTTTCCCGAGGCCGGGGGAGGCTATCTCTGGATCCGGGAGGGGCTGCCCCAGCCCAACGGGTTCCTGTCGGGTTGGATGAGCTGGTTCGCCCACGCGGTGGCCTGCAGTCTCTACGCCTACGCCTTCGGGGCGTTCGCCCACGATTTCCTCGTGCGCAGCGGCCTGGATCTCGGGCAATTCGGCGTCGTACAGGCCGCCGCGGACGCCCTGCACTGGCCGGTTCACGATTTTCTCGCGAAGGGATTCGCCGTCCTGGTCACCGGCGTCTTCACCTACATCAACTACCGCGGCGCCGAGGAGACGGGGAACGCCGAGACGGTCGTCACGGTGGTGAAACTCGCGGTCATCGGGTTGTTCATCGGGTTCGGCCTGTCGCGGATGCATGCCGACGCCCCGGCCTGGCGCCGGGAGTTCACGCCCTTTTTCCCGGCGGAGAACGTTCACGGCGAGCCGATCTGGATCGGGATCCTGGCGGCCATGGGGCTGACCTTCATCGCCTTCGAAGGCTACGAGATCATCGCGCAGTGCGGGGAAGAGGTCGTCCGACCGAAGCGGAACATCCCCCTTGCGATCTTCATCTCGCTGGGCGTCGTCGTTCCGGTCTACGTCCTGGTGGCGCTCGTGGCGCTGGGAACGCGGCAGCAGCCCCCGGAGCTCCTGGATTCCGGGGTTCGGGCCTGGGAATGGCTCGGCGGGATGGAGAACCCGGAACTGGCGATCGTGGAGGTCGCCCACCGCCTGATGCCCTTCGGGGCGTTCATCTTCCTGATCGGCGGGATCTTTTCCACCATGAGCGCCCTGAACGCGACGATCTACTCCTCGTCGCGGGTGTCGTTCGCCATGGGCAGGGCGTATTCCCTGCCGAGCTTTCTCGGGCGGATCCATCCCCGGCGCCGCACGCCGCACTGGGCCGTTTTTCTCTCGGGATTCTTCATCGCCTTCATGGCGGTGGCCCTCCGCCTGGAAGACATCGCGGGCGCGACCGACGCGATGTTCCTGCTTCTCTTCATGCTGGTGAACCTGGCGCTGATCAACCTGCGCCGACACCGGGCCGATCTCGAGCGCGGGTTCCGGGTTCCCTGGGTGCCGTGGATCCCCCTGCTGGGGGTGGCGGCGAACCTCGTCCTGACGTTCTTTCTTCTTTCCTTCAGCGCGAAGGGAATCCTCGTATGCGCCGGGTATCTCGCGGCCGGCGTGGTCATCTATTTCTCCTACAGCCGCCGCCGCGAGGCCGCGGCGGTCAGCGCCCCGGTGGTCTTCGAACAGGTGACCTGGCCGGAGAAGAAGGGGGAACGGATCCTCGTCGCGCTGGCGAACCCGGACACGGCCGACGCCCTGATCGACCTGGCGGCCCGGATCGCGGGGGACGAGGGGGGGCTGCTTCTGCTGTCGGTGATCCGGACTCCGCGTCAGCTTGCCCCCAGCCAGGCGGACCGGTTCGTCCGGGCCAGCGAACATTTCCTGCAGGAGACCCTCGAACGCCAGAGCGGCCGATCCGTACCGATGCGCGCGTTGATGAAGGTGGGCCACAACGTGCCGGCGGCCATCGTCGAGACGGCCGAACAACGCGACGCGGACCTGGTCGTGCTCGGCTGGCGCGGCCGGCTGGGCCGGGCGCAGGCCCTCTTCGGCCCGACGATCGACGAGGTGCTGCTGAACGCCACCTGCGACGTCCTCATGGTCCGCACCAAACCGGGGGAGCCGATCCGCGGAATCCGGCGGGTTCTGGTGCCGATCCTTTCGCCGGATGCGGCGCGCCTGGCGCTGCGGGTCGGCAGGATCCTCTCCCGGGATTTCGACGCGGAGATGACGGTCTTCCACGTCGCCCTGGCCGCAGGAAGCCGGGGCAGGGGACCGACGGCGCCGGAGGCCGAGGAGGAGATCCGCCGCGACCTGGAACGCCTGAAGATCGACGAAGCCGCGGTCCGCGTCGTGGCCGGGGGGAACGTCGCGGCCAGGATTCTCGGGGAGATCCGGGATGGGGATCTGCTCGTGATGGGGGATACGGACCAGGGACTTCTGCGTCGGGTGATCCTTGGGACGATCCCCCAGCAGGTTGCGAGGGCGACGACCGTGCCGTTGATCCTGGCCCGGCCCTATGCGGGTCCGTTGCGCTCCTGGCTGCAGAAACTCCTGGGATCCCGCCGCTCGAGCCTGGTTCCGTCGGCGGTCCGGGGGGAAGACGACGGGGGCGGTCCTGCAGGAGAGGGTTGAATCACCGGGCGGACCCCGGACACCGCCGTGCGGGCCGCGCCCCGCGGACAGCCCGCCGGGCGGAAGGCGCGGCGTCCTGAAACCCCCGCGGGACGGATCGTTCGGCGCGGTCGGATCCGCCCCGCACGGGGGTCAGGAGCACCCCATCGAGTTCCCGCAGTTGTAGCAGCGGTAGCAGCTTCCGTTGCGCACGGTGATGGCGCCGCAGACGTCGCACGGCGGCGCGTCCTGCTGGAAACGGGCGAAATCGCCGTTGGCCGCGGCCACGTAGGATTCCGTGGAGATCGAGGGCGGACTGTCGCTGGTCATTTCCAGCTCGGGCACGGGGCGGTTGACCTTCTTCTCGACCCGGTGCGCCCGGGTTTCCTCCAGCCCGACGTCGGTCTTCGCCCAGGGATCGGCGTTCGGGCCGTCCCCGTCGCATTCGAGGAAGGTCTTCGCCATCCATCGGAAGAGGTAGTCGGTGATCGACTTGGCGATCGGAATGTCGGGGTTCTTCGTGAATCCGCTGGGTTCGAAGCGCGTGTGCGCGAATTTCTGGACGAGAGCGGTCAGCGGCGCGCCGTACTGCAGGCAGAGCGAGATCGCGGTGCCGAAGCAGTCCATCAGGCCTCCGATGGTGCTGCCTTCCTTCGCCATCGTGATGAAGAGTTCGCCGGGCCGGCCGTCCTCGTAGAGACCGACGGTGAGATAGCCCTCGTGCCCGGCGATCTCGAACTTGTGGGTGACCGACCGGCGCGTGGCCGGCATGCGCCGGCGTTTCGGGGCCTGCTGCGCTGCGGGTTCCTTCGGGGCCGGCGCATCGGAGGCCTCCTCGGCGCGGGTGCTGACCGGCTGGCTCCGTTTCGAGCCGTCGCGGTAGATGGCCACGGCCTTCAGGCCGAGTTTCCAGCCCTCCATGTAGGCTTCCATGATTTCCTCGACCGTGGAGTCCTCCGGCATGTTCACCGTCTTGGAGATCGCGCCGGAGAGGAAGGGCTGGACGGCGGCCATCATCCGGAGGTGGGCGAGATGATGGATGGATCGCGTGCCGTTCGCGGGGCGGAAGGCGCAGTCGAAGACGGGCAGATGTTCCTCCCGGATGTGGGGGGCGCCTTCGATCGTCTCGCGCTCCTCGATGTATTTCTGGATGTCGCGGATCTGTTCGGCGCTGTAGCCGAGCCGGGCCAGCCCCTGGGGCACGGTGCGGTTCACCAGTTTCAGCATGCCCCCGCCGGCGAGGAGCTTGTATTTCACCAGCGCGATATCGGGTTCCACGCCCGTGGTGTCGCAATCCATCATGAAGCCGATCGTCCCGGTCGGCGCCAGAACGGTGACCTGCGCGTTCCGGTATCCGTGTTCGCGGCCCGAAGCGATGCATTTCTCCCAGGTCTCCCGGGCGGCCTGCAGGAGATAATCCGGGCAGGTCTCCGGATCGATCCGATCGAGGGCGGCCGCGTGCATGTCGAGCACCCGCAGCATCGGTTCGCGGTTGACGGCGAATCCGTCGAACGGCCCCTTGATCCGGGCGATCTCCGAGGAGGTCAGGTAGGCCTGGCCGTGCATGACGGCGGTGACCGCCCCGGCGAAGGCGCGGCCCTCGTCGCTGTCGTACGGAAGCCCTTCGGACATGATGAGAGAGCCCAGGTTGGCGTAGCCGAGGCCGAGGGGCCGGAATCGGTGGCTGTTGAGGGCGATCTTCTCGGTCGGGTAACTGGCGCTGTCGACGAGGATCTCCTGGGCCGTGATGAAGATCTTGACGGCGGCGCGGAATCGGTCGACGTCGAAGGTCCCGTCTTCCCTGCGGAACCGCATCAGGTTCAGCGATGCGAGATTGCAGGCCGAATCGTCGACGAACATGTATTCCGAACACGGATTGCTGGCGTTGATCGGGGCGGTGTTCGGGCAGGTGTGCCAGCGGTTGATGGTCGTGTCGTACTGGATGCCGGGATCGCCGCAGATCCAGGTTCCCTCCGCGATCAAACGCCACAGGTCGCGGGCCCGGTACCGGGTCAGCGGTTCCCCGGTCGTGACGGCGTAGGTCTGCCATTCGGCGTCTTCCTCGACGGCGCGCATGAATTCGTCGGTGACCCGCACGGAGAAGTTCGCGTTCTGGAACATGACCGAGGCGTAGGCGTCGCCGTTGTACGATCCGTCGTATCCGGCGTCGATCAGCGCCCAGGCCTTCTTCTCCTCTTTCTGCTTGGCTTCGATGAACTCCGCGATGTCGGGGTGGGTGACCTTGAGACTCTGCATCTTGGCGGCGCGCCGGGTCTTGCCGCCGGATTTCACGACGGCGGCGACCTGGTCGTAGACGCGCATGAAGGAGATCGGCCCGGAGGGCCGTCCGCCCCCGGCGAGTTTCTCGCGGCTGCTGCGCAGGGTCGACAGATCGGTGCCGGTGCCGGACCCGTACTTGAAGAGCATGGCCTCGGCGGTGGCCAGGCCCATGATCGATTCCATGGTGTCTTCGACCGACTGGATGAAGCAGGCGGAGGCCTGCGGATGGACGTAGCCGTCGGCGAGCCGTTCCATGCGGCCCTCGGTTTCGTTCCAGTGCCAACCGCCCCGGCCGGCCGAGATGCCGTACTCGTGAAAGAGCCCGACGTTGAACCAGACGGGGCTGTTGAAGGCGCCGTACTGGTGGACGCAGAGCCAGCAGAGTTCGAGGTAGAAGATCTCGGCGTCCCGGGCGTCCGCCAGGTATCCGGCCTCGAGGCCCCAGTCGGCGATCGTGCGGGCGACCCGGTGGATGAGCTGCCGGACCGAATACTCCCGCTGCGGCGTTCCCAGTTCGCCGTAGAAATACTTCGAGGCGACCACGTTCGAGGCCAGCATGCTCCAGAACCGGGGGACCTCGACGTCTTCCTGCCGGAAGATCACCTCGCCCTTCTCGTCGAGGATCTCGGCGGTGCGCCGTTCCCATTCGATCTCGTCGAACGGATGGACGTCCTCGCGGGAAAAGACGCGCCGGATCGTCAGCCCCCGCGGCGTTTTCGTCGGGGCCGTCTTCCCTGCGGAGGCGGTCCCGTCCTTCCGGTCCTTTCGCGCGCCCTTTTCCGGGGACCGATCCTGTTCCCGCCCTCCGGTCTTCCTGTCGCCGACGCCCGTTTCCCGAACATCCATCGTGCCGAAACCCCCTCTGAAAACGTTGGTTAGAATCGCCCCGAAATCCGTGCTGCCGACGTCCCGCCTGCCGTGGGGCCGGACCCTCTATCTTGAGGGCGCAAGGAGGGTAGGACACTACCTGTGGGGGTTCAAGCCCGGAATGCGGTTTCGCCTCATTTTTCTTCGCCGGACCCGGTTTTCGACCGCGGCCGGCTCTTCCAGTGGAAGGCGATCGGGGCGCCCTCGAGGCCGAAGGCCTCCCGCAGGCGCCGTTCGAGAAACTGTTCCCAGGGGCGCGCGACGATCCGCGGGTCGTTGACGAAGATGCGCAGGGTGATCGGCCGGATATCGGTCTGCACGGCGTAGAAGATCTTGAGCCGTTTGCGCCGGCGGCGCGGCGGCTGGGCGGCCTCGGCGGCCTGGGCGACGATGCGGTTCAGGGGGCCGGTCGGCAGGCGGGTCTCGATCTGGGCGGCGACGTGGTCGACTGCCTGGAGCAGCCGCCCGAGTCCCTCGCCGGTTCGGGCGGAGACGAAGACGAGGGGGGCGAACCCGAGGAAGGGCATGGCCCCTTCGATTTCGCGCCGCCAGAGCCGCCGGTCGCGTTCGGGGGCGATGTCCCATTTGTTGACCGCGACGATGCAGCCCTTGCGGTTCCGGAGGATGAGCGAGGCGATGTGCTTGTCCTGGCGCGTGGGGCCCGCGACGGCGTCCAGCAGGAGAACGGCGAGGTCGCATCGCCGGATGCTCTTTTCGGCGCGGTGGACGCCGATCCGTTCCACGGCGGTGGGGATCTTCGAGGTCCGCCGCAGGCCGGCGGTGTCGATCAGGATCATCCGGCGGGGTCCCCCGGCGCCGCGCAGGACGAAGGGAACGTCGACGGCGTCCCGGGTGGTGCCGGGGACGGGGCTGACGATGGATCGTTCTTCCTTCAGGATCCGGTTCAGCAGGGAGGACTTGCCGACGTTCGGCCGCCCCACCAGGGCGAGCCCGGCCTCGGCCGGTTCCGTTTCGCCGGCGGCATCCTCGGGCAGAAGGGAAACGATTTCGTCGAGAAGCTCGTGGGTGGCCAGCCCGTGGAGGGCGGAGACGGGGCGGACGCGATCGAACCCGAAGCGGGCGAACTCGGCGAGGGCCTCCCGTTCGATGCGGTCGTTGTCGGCCTTGTTGGCGACGAGGATGACCGGTTTGCCCGAGACGCGGAGCCGGTCCGCGACCTCCTCGTCGAGGGCGGTGATTCCGGCGAGGGCGTCGACGGCGAAGAGAACGAGGTCGGCGTCCGCGATGGCCTGGACGGCCTGGTCGACGATGGCCTTTTCCATCTCGCTGCGGGCCTCCTCGCCGGGGCCGACGGCGATCCCGCCGGTATCGACCAGCCGGAAGCGTCGATCCCTCCAGGAGACCTCGGTGACGATGCGGTCGCGGGTGACGCCGCTTTCGCCGTGGACGATGGCGATCCGCCGCCGGGCCAGGCGGTTGAAGAGGGCGGACTTGCCGACGTTGGGACGGCCGACGACGGCGACCTCGGGCAGGGAAACGGACGACGGGATCATGCGATGGTTCCCCGTCCCGCCGTTGCGAGAAGGCGGGACCCGCGCAGAACGTACTGGAATCCCGAGGCCAGCGTGAAGAACCCGGCGGTCCCGACGAGCCAGCGGAGGGGCCCCGGGTCGAGGCGGACCAGGATCCAGGCCAGGGCGACCATCTGGAAGAAGGTGGCGGCTTTTCCCGTGAGGGACGGGCGGATCGGCACGGGACCGTCGATCAGGTGGATCAGGACGATGCCGGCCACGAGCACGAGATCGCGGCTGATGACCAGCACGGTGAACCAGAGGGGAAGCCGGTGGAAGGCGCCGCCGAGATCGCAGCTCAGCAGTACGAGGGTGGAGACCAGCAGGGTCTTGTCGGCGATCGGATCGAGGAACGAGCCCAGGACGGTCCGTTCCCCGCGGCTGCGGGCCAGGTACCCGTCGAGGGCGTCGGTGAGGGCGGTTCCGACGAAGATCAGGACGGAGATCACGCGCAGGATGTCGCGGGGTTCGCCGCGCCGGTATCCGGCGGCGTAGTAGAGGACGGTGAGGACGAAGAAGGGAATGGCCAGGATCCGCAGGAGGGTGACGCGGTTGGCCAAGGTGAGTCGGGCCGGGCTCATGACTCGGCGGACTTCTCCGGGGGAGGGTCGGCGGGGAAGGGTTCCCCCGCGCGGAGGCGTTCCACGGCCCGGCGGATCCGGGCGAGCGATCGCTCCCGGCCGAGGCATTCGAGCATGTCGAAGAGCCCGGGGCCGGTGCTCAACCCCGAAACGGCCACGCGGACGGGGTGAATCAGGGCCCCCGCGGAGAGGTCGCGCTCGGCGGCGATCTCCCGCAGGGAGGCCTCGAGGGTTTCGGCGTCGAACCGGGGGAGGCCCTCCCAGCGCTTCAGGAGCTCTTCCAGGAGGACGTCGGCGCCGGGTCGTTCGAGGCGTTTGCGGACGGCGCGCGGGTCGAAGGGGTAGTCGTCGAGGAAGAAGAAGGAGGTCATGGCGGGGGCCTCCTCGAAGACCTTGACGCGGCTCTGCATGAGTTCGGCCACGCGGGCCAGGTAGTCGTCGTCCCCGGCCTCGATGCCGTGCTCGGCCAGGACGTCGCGCAGCCGGCGGCGGAAGACCTCCCGGGGGAGCCGTTCCATGTGCCGGGCGTTCAACCAGCGGAGTTTCTCCTGGTTGACCCGGGCGGGGGAGGACTGGACCCGCCGCAGGTCGAAGGCCTCGACGAGTTCCTCGCGCGTCATGAACTCGCGGTCGTCGCCCGGAGACCATCCGAGGAGGGCGAGAAAATTGAGAAGGGCCTGGGGAAGGAAACCGCGGGCGCGGTAGTCCTCGACGAAGGCGTCCCCGTCGCGCTTGCTGAAGGGCCGGCCGCGTTCGTTGACGAGCATGGGCAGGTGGGCGAAGCGGGGCAGCGGGGCGCCGAGGGCCTGGTAGATGGCGCAGTGGCGGTAGGTGTTTTCGATGTGGTCGTCGCCGCGGACGACGAAGTTCACGTTCATGTCGATGTCGTCGACGACGTTGGCCAGGTGGAAGACGGGGGTGCCGTTGGACCGGACGATGACGAAGTCCTTCAGGCTTTCGGCGGGTTTGCGCAGGTCGCCCCTGATTTCGTCGTGGAAGGTCATGTCGTGTCCCGGCATCCGGAAGAGGACGGCGCGGCCGGCGTCGGGTCGGCCCTTGTCGTCGAGGTAGGCGTGGCCGGAGGCGAGGAGTTGTTCGGCGATCTCGAGGTGCCGTTCGGTTCGGCGGCTCTGGTAGACGGGGGGCTCGTCGGGGCGCAGTTCCATCCATTCGAGGGTGTCGAGGACGGCGCGGACGGCTTCCGGGGTGGATCGTTCGCGGTCGGTATCTTCCAGGCGCAGGAGGAAGGCGCCCCCTTCCCGGCGTGCGAGGAGCCAGTTGAAGATGGCGGTGCGCAGGTTGCCGATATGGATCCTGCCGGTGGGACTCGGTGCGAAACGGACTCTGGGAGGATTCATGCCCGTGGAGGGTAACGCCGCCGGCCGGGGGGGTCGAGTCCAAGGGGTCGGTCGGCGGCGGCGGGACGGGAGGACGGGGAAGGGCGTGCAATTCCGGGGGAAATGGCGGAAGCTCGGGGTCGGTTCGGAAGGAAACGGCCGGCGGGGAGACTCGCGGGAGGAGGGCCCGAAGGATGACGACGTCCGAAGGGGAGGGCTCGAGGCGCGTTCTGCTGGTGGAGGACAACGAGCTGTTGCGGGACGTGATCCGCGGCGTGCTCCGGGAACTGGGGTTCGAGGCGGATTGCGTGGGTTCCGCGGAGGAGGGATTGCGGCGTGCGACGGAGGGGGAGTACGCGCTGATCGTCAGCGACGTGAAGCTGCCGGGTTTCTCGGGGATCGAAATGTATCGCCGTCTGCAGGAGGTGCGCGGGGAGGGGGCCGTTCGATTCATTCTGATGACGGGGGGGATGATGGATCCCTCGACGGCGAGGTTCGTGGAAGAGACGGGCTGCGAGGTGATCCGCAAGCCGTTCGGCCTGGCGGAGGTGCGGGAGCGGCTGGAGAATCTGCTCTCGGGATGAGTTTTTTTCGGCTTTTGGGACGGGGGGAGTTGACAGGGGGACGTCGTCCGCTAGGATAGGGGACGATTGGACAGGCCCCCGTGCGGTGGGAACCGGGGACGGCGGGGGCTGAATCTGCGTCTCATCGGCCCAGGATCGCTGCGAGGCGGGGTGGGCCCGATGGGGGTGTGTACTTTTCGATCGAAGTCGCCTATGTATGGAGGTTGCCCCGCGGGGGATGTTGTGTCCCTGGGGCCGGGCGGTTTCGGGACGGAAAGGGACGGAGTCGGGGACATCCAGCCGGGAACGACAGGGACGCCCACGTAGCTCAGCTGGTAGAGCACGTCCTTGGTAAGGACGGGGTCACCGGTTCAATTCCGCTCGTGGGCTCCACCTCGAAGGAATCGAATCTGAGGAATCTAATCTAAGGTGTGCCGTGTGGCGCCGCGGGAAAGAGACCCGGCGTTCCGGCGAA
>CAYNBQ010000034.1:24774-34387 GCA_964395275.1 uncultured Verrucomicrobiota bacterium | reverse complement strand
TCACGGGCCTGGTGGAAAAGCCCCCGCCGGAAGAGGCGCCGTCCGATCTGGCCATCGCAGGCCGGTACGTCATGACGCCGGATCTCTTCGAATGCATCGATCGGACGGTTCCCGGACGCGGCGGGGAAATCCAGCTCACCGACGCCCTGCGCATTCAGAACGAGCGGCGTCCGCTCTACGGGGTACGGCTGCCCGGAACGCGCCACGACATCGGCAACCGCCTGGACTACCTGAAGGCAACCGTGGAATACGCGCTCCGACGCAAGGAGATCGCCGGGGAGTTCCGGGCGTATCTGACCGACCGTCTTTCACGGGACGGGCGATCCCCGCAACACCCCTCCGCCTGAGGCCGGCGCTACGCCTCCTCCGTCCCGCGCCGGCCTCCGGCTTCCCCGCGCGACGGGGCGCGTCCCTCGTCGAGAATCCGGCGGATCGATTCGGCCAGCCGGGGACCGATTCCCGGGACCTGCGCGATCTCGCCCGCGGAGGCGCGGCGCAGTTTCTCCACCGATCCGAAGGTCTCGAGCAACGCCCGTTTGCGGGAGGGGCCCACGCCCGGAATCTCGTCAAGAATCGATTCCCGGATCCGGCGGTTCCGCAGATCGCGGTGGTAATTCACGGCGAATCGGTGCGCCTCGTCGCGGATCCGCTGGATCAGATGGAGGGCCGGCGAGTCCGCCGGCAGCCGGATCGGATCCGCGCGATCGGGCAGGACGATCTCCTCGAACCGTTTCGCGAGGCCGAAAACCGGGATCCCCGCCCCGAGTCCTTCCAGAATCTCCACCGCCGCGTGAATCTGTCCCTTGCCGCCGTCGATCAGGATCAGGTCCGGCAGGGCCCTCTTTTCCCGCAGGAGCCGATCGTATCGCCGATGGACCACCTCCCGCATCATGGCGAAATCGTCGACGCCCTCCACGCTGCGGATCCGGAACCGGCGGTAGGCGCGCCGGTCCGGTTTGCCGTCGAGGAAACGCACCATCGAAGCCACCGCCAGCGTTCCCGAGATGTTCGAGACGTCGAAGGCCTCGATCCGCCTCGGCGGCTCCGGCAACCCGACGACCCTCCGGAGATCCTCCATCTCCCGCCGGGGATCCAGGGCCGGCCCCGGCCACCGGCGTTCGAAGGCGCCCACGGGGGCCACCGTCCGGCGCAGATCGGCCAGGCAATCCCGCAGCATGGCCGCCTTCTCGTAATCGAGCGCGGCGGCCGCCTCCTCCATCTCCCGCTCCATCTCTTCGAGCATTTCGCGCGCCCGCCCCGCGAGAAAATCGCACGCCTGTTTCACCCGTTCCCGGTACTCCTCTTCGTCGACCCGGCCGACGCAGGGGGCGCAGCAGTATTTCATCACCGGATACAGGCAGTGGCGGTACTCCCGTTCGCCGGGATCATCGTAAGAACAGGCGCGGATTCCGAACCTCTGCCGCAACAGGGTCAGGGTCTTCCGCAAGGGGGCGGAATGCGCGAACGGGCCGAAATACAGAGCGCCGTCATCCCGCCGGATTCGGGTCAGCCGGAAACGCGGGAAGCGCTCCCTGAGATCGACCTTGACCAGAAGAAACCGCTTGTCGTCCCGGAAACTGACGTTGTACCGGGGCCGGTATTCCTTGATCAATCGGCCCTCCAGGAGGATCGCCTCGGGTTCGCTCTTCAGCGGAACCGTCTGGATCTCGGCCACGCTGCCGATCAGCGATCGGGTCTTCGGATCCTGTCGCCGCCGGCCGCCCGGCTGGAAGTACGAGCGGACCCGGCGCCGCAGGGAACGCGCCTTGCCGACGTAGACGACCTCTCCGAACCGGTTCCGCATCACGTAGACGCCGGGCTGGTCGGGAAGATTGTCCAGACACTCACGGATCCTGTCGGGAATCTTCGGCATGGGAACTCCGAACCGCGGAATCGTTCCGGAACACCCTACTCCGGGGCTTCGACCCGATCAACGGGCCGATCGTCCCCGGGGCACGAGGGGACCCAGGAAGGCCTCGCCGGCCTCGCGCAGCTCCGCGATGCGCAGCCAGCGGCCGACGAGGATCAGCACGAGAAACCCCGCCCCGATCGCCCCGGTCACCTGGACCAGACGCCCGAGGAGACTCTCGATCCCCATCCATTCTTCGATCCTTCCGGCGACCAGGTGCGCCGTCCATCCCATCGCCGCCGAGGCCGCCAGAAGCCTTGCGGCCAGCCAGGGCAACGGACGGAGACCCAGGGGACCCGCCTTGCGGCGGAGAATCCAGAGCAGCAGTCCGAAGTTCACCGTCGCGGTGCACGCGGTCGACAGGGCCAGACCCCGCTGGTCGAACCCCAGGCCGAAGATGAAGAGGCTGTTCAGGACGATGTTCAGGACGATCGAGAGCAGGCTGACGCCGACAGGGGTCCTCGTGTCGCCCCTGGCGTAAAAGGCGTCGGTCACCACCTTCACCGAGGCATAGGCGACCAGGCCGAAGGAGAAACAGGTCAGCGCCCCCGCGGCCTGCACCGTGTCGAAGGCGGTGAATCTCCCCCTCTGGAAGATCAGGCGCATGATCGGCACGCTGAGGGCGATCAGGCCCGCGGAAGCGGGAATCGTCATGGCGAAGATCAGTTTCAACCCCCGGACGAGGAACCGTCTGTACCCGGCGTCGTCGCCGCGCGAAAGGGCGTCGGCCATGGCGGGCAACGCGACGGTCGATACCGCCACGCCGAAGAGGCCGATCGGCAGATGCATCAGGCGGAAGGCCTGGCTGATCCAGGAAATCCAACCCTTGCCGACCGACGCGAAGATCGAATTGACGAGCACGTTCGCCTGCACCCCCGCGCTTCCGAGGAGCGTGGGCGCGAACATCCGGCCCAGTTTCCGGAGATCGGGATCCTTCAGGTCGAGTTCCGCGCGATACCGGTATCCCTCCCGCACCGCCAGGGGCACCTGCACGAGCCATTGCAGCATCCCGCCCACGAGGATCCCGGAGGCCATGCCGACCGCGGGGTGGATGCCCCAGCGCGGCATCACGAAGTAGCCCGCCACCCCGACGACGATCGAGCCCGCGTTGAAAAACATCGATGCGGACGCCGGCAGCCCGAATCGACCCCGCGCATTCAGCATCCCCATGAAGATCCCCGCGAGGCTCACGGTCAGAAGGAAAGGAAACATCACGCGGGTCAGCAGAATCGTGAGTTCCCGTTTCGAGGCCAGACCGAAGGCGCTTCCGGCGGGCAGCGGAACGTCGAATCCCTTTCCCGGCAGCATCAGGGCCACGATCCACGGCGCCGCCAGAATCCCGATCAGGACGACGAGTCCCACCACCACGAGAACGGCGTTCACCACGAGGTTCCCGAAACGCCACGCCTCGCGTTCCCCCTTGCGGATCCATACCCCCGTGAAGACCGCGATGAGGGCCTTGCTCAGGGCGCCTTCGCCGAAGAGATCGCGGAAGAGATTCGGGATCCGGAAGGCCGCGTAGAAGGCGTCGAGCCCGTACTCGGCCTTGAAGAAGTAGGCCAGCACCATCTCGCGGATCAATCCGAGGATCCGCGAGCCAAGCACGCAGACGCCCACGATCCCGACGTTCCGCCCGATCCGGTCGTGGTCGCCGATCCCCCGGTTCATCGGTTCCCCGTCCCCCGCCTCCGCGCCCGCAGGGCGACCCGGCGAAGAAGGTTTCGCAGCTCCGCGCGGTTCAACCCCCGCTTGTTCCGGTAGGCCGCGGCGAATTCAAGACGTTCCCGAACCGTCGCCTTTCGAACAAAAGAACGATGGACCTGGTAGAGGTTTCGAACGATTTCCCCCCGCCGCACGACGCCTCCGCAGCGGCAGTTGTCCAGATCCAGCAGGATCATGCGAAAGCCGCCCCGTGCGCCCGGATCCCGCCGGACCAGAAGGTTCGAAGGCTTCAGATCGTGAGGACGTATCGCCGCCGCATGCAGTCCGCCCAGCCAGCGGCCCGCCGACCTCGCGAGCCGGCGCCGCTCCGTCGATCCCGGCGCAAGAGAATCGAAAAGCCGTTCCGCATCCTCGGCCCCGGGGACCGCGCGCGTGACGAGGACGCTCTCCCGGACCGCCAGGAGGCGGCGGCGCCAGAATGCGGCCTCGTGCGGAACCGTTTCCGCGCCCGTCGAACGCAGAAGACACGAAATCCGGAAGTTGCGGAGACTCCGCGGCGTGCGAACCGCGCTCTTCAACCCTCCCGCGACCCCCCGCGGCCGATGGGTCTTCAGATACAGGTCCCCGGCGGGATCCTCGATCCGCACCACCCTGACCTTCGAGGTGCTCTTCACCGGCGTCCCCGTGGCGCCGATCCAGTCCCGCGCCCGTTCCCGAACCGATTCGTCGAAGAAGACCCCCCGCCAACGGTCGCCGCAATCCGAAGGAAACCGGCGCCCGGCGCTTCGCATCGCCAGGGCCTCGACGAGCACCGAACGGACGTCCTCCACCATCCGGGAGATGCTGAACTCGGTCCGCACCCGCTCGGCGGCCGACCGCGAGAAATCTTCGCGCAACCCCGGATCCGCCAGAAGTCGGCGCAGCCGGTCGGCCATCGCGTCCACGTCGCCGGGCTCGACCAGAAACCCGTCGCGCCCGTCCCGGATCATTTCCGGGGTCCCGCCCACGGCGGTCGCCACGGGAACCACGCCGACGGCCATCGCCTCGAGCACCACGTTGGGAAACCCCTCCGACGCGCTCGGATGAAGCAGCAGATCGCAGCCCTTCACCAGGCGGGCCGCATCCTCGCGCCAGCCGGCGAAGACCACGCGCGTCTCGCCCCCGAGTTCCCGGACCAGCCGTTCCAGGGAGCTTCGTTCGGGACCGTCCCCGACGATCAACAACTGCAGGGAATCCCTCGGGAACCGGGCCGCCGTTCTCAGGGCGTCCTGGAAGCGTTTTCCGCGGTCGAGACGGCCCACGGCGGCCACGACCGGAATCCCGGGTTCGATCCCCGGAACGGACAGGACGGCCCGTTTGCCCGCCGAATCCTCCTCGACCGGCGGCGGATCGTACCCGTTGTGCACCGTGCAGACCTTTGCCGGCAGCACCCAGGGGATCTCCAGGAAACCCGCGCGGGCCGCATGGCTGTCGACCAGGATCCGATCGACGCACCGACGGTACGTCCACCGGTCCATCGCCGTATCCGTCAGATCCCCGGGATTCGGCAGCTTGACCCCGATCGCCGGCCGTCTCGACGCCATGCGAGCGAATCGCGCCTGGCGGAATCCCTTGATGCAGACGATCTCGGGACGAATCTCGCGGAAGATCCGCCGAAGACGCGCCAGGGTTCCCGGATGGGCGTCCATTCGAAATCGGAAATCGATGAACCTCGCGCCGCAGGAATCGCAGACTTCCTCCCACCCCGCGCCCGCGCGCCCCAGGATCGTGCACTCGTCTCCGAAGGCGGGCAGCCCCCGGCAGATGCGGCTCATCCAGTTCTCCATGCCGCCCCAGCCGTCGGGCTTGACCGGATTCAGGAAGACCCATCTCATGTGCATGTGCCGGACGGATCCCGGGGCCGGCATCCCTTTTCGAGGCAGCCCAGCTCGTACAGCTTGGAGTATTTCAGGAAGACGCCGAACGAGACGATCACGGCCGCGATCCAGCCCGGACGTCCGTCGAGGAATCCCCGCCGAAGAACGTAGAAACGAAGGAACCGCACCAGGGGCCGGATCAGCATGTCGATCCGCCGCGCCCTCTTCCCGGCGTCGAACATCACGCGGGCGGAAATCGAACTGAACCGGTTCAGCGTGCGGATCTGGTCGGTGAGATCCTCGTAGGTGTAGTGGAGGATCTCCGAGCGAAGCCGTTTCACCGGGCCGTCGACGACGACCCGGTCGTGGGGCTCCTGTCCCCCGACCCGGCCGAGGTCGCGGCGAAAGAGCCTCAGCTTGTAATCGGGATACCAGTCCCCGTGCCGGATCCATCTCTGCATGTAACAGACCTTGCGGCGGAACTCGAATCCGGCCCAGGGAACCACCGGAGCGGAGAGTTCCCTGCGGACGTCTTCGACCAGTTCGGGCGTGAGCCGCTCGTCGGCATCGAGAAAGAGGACCCAGGGCGCCTCGACCTTCTCGAGCGCGACCATCTTCTGGCCGATGTATCCGCGCCACGGAATCACGTAGACCTTGTCGGTGAACCGCCGCGCGATCTCCGCGGTGCGGTCGGTGCTGCAGCTGTCGACGACGACGATCTCGTCCGCCCAGAGGGCGGTCTTCAGGCACGCCTCGATCTGCTTTTCCTCTTCGCCGGCCGTCACCACGACGCAGACGGCGCGTTCCGAATTCCTGCCGGGCGCGTCGCTCACTGCGATCCTCCCCGCCCCGGCGCCGGAACCGATCCGGCCAGGGCCTTTTCCATCTCGCGAATCACCATCCCGATCTCGATGCCGCGCATACAAGGGAAATCGATCGGGCACTCCCGCCGGAAACAGGGGCTGCAGGGAACCTCGTGGCGCACGATCCGCACGGACCCGACCGGCGCGGTGCGATCGGGATCGGTGCTGCCGAAGAGGGCCACGACCTTCGCGCCGACCGCGGCCGCCAGATGCATCGGCCCGCTGTCGTTGGCCAGCACGACGTCGCAGGCCGCCAGCAGGGCGGCCAACCGGCCGAGGGACGTCCGTCCGGCGAGGTTCTCGACCCGGGAATCCTCGGCCGCGGCCACGATGGCGCCGACGGTCTCCCGTTCGTCCGGCGTTCCGAATACGAGGACCCGGTATCCCCTACGGGCGAATTCCCGGGCGACCGCGCTGAAGCGTTCCGGCAACCATTGCTTCGCCGGCCCGTATCGCGCCCCCGGATGGATGCCGACGACCCCGCGGCCCCGATCGGCCAGCCATTCCTCGGCGAACCGCCGATCTTCCTCCGCAAGGTAAATGCGGGGCGCACACGGCTCCGGATCGCCGCCCAACGCCTCCACGATCCCCAGGTAATCGTGGATCTGGTGTCGTCCTTCCCCGGCGTCCCGTTTCTTCACCACCTCGTTCAGGAAAATGCGCCGGGAGTGTCCCGGATAGCCGATCCGCCGGGGAACCCTCCCGAAAAAGACCTCCAGTCCGCTCCGCAGGGAGGCGGGAAAAACGACGGCCACGTCGAATCCCTCTTCCCGCAGGATCCGCGCCGCACGCAGAGGGGGTCCCTTCGGGACGGGCAGGTACCGGTGAATGCGGGGATCGGCCTTCCAGAGATCCGCCAGTCCCGCCGGTCCCATCAACGTGATCTCGGCGTCGGGACAGCCTTCGTGGATCCTCTGGATCGCCGGCAGGGTCATCACCACGTCGCCCAGCCAGTTTACGCCGCGGATCAGGATCCGCGGGGCCGGTCCCGCCCCGACCCGAAGAAACCGACGCGGGATTCTCCAGCGATTGTGGACCCAGAACCACCCCGTCGGATCCCTCCGGACGCGTTCCTCGATGCGACGATTCATCTCCCGGAGGAACTCCCGTTCCCCCGGCCCCTCGGAAACGGTCCCCACCTCTTCGAAGACGATTCGATAACGCGCCGGACCGACCCGTTCCACGAAGACGGAGAAGACGGGGCTTCCGCTGCGCATCGCGAGACGGCTGACCGTGCGGGTCGTCGACGCCGGAATGCCCAGGAAGGGAATCCAGAAACCCGAGGTCCCGGCGTATTGATCGGCCAGGATCGCCAGCCCGCCCCCCTCCCGCACCCACCGCGCCGCCGCGCGATAGCCGCCGGGGACGTGGAAAAGGCGAACGCCGAGCCGCCCCCGCAGATCCCGCACCAGGCGGTCGATGCCCGCGTTGCGGATGGCCCGGTAGACGGTCCCGCCACGCAACCACGGCAGAAGAACCGGCAACACCGTCAGGATTTCCCACGGTCCCGTGTGGGCGGTAAACCCGACCACTCCCCGGTTCGCCCGGAAGACCTCCCGGAGCCTTTCGACCCCCGCGCATTCCACCGCGGCCGTCGCCCTGTCGGGCGAACCCGCCAGAAGGGACGCCCCTTCCGCCATCGAGCGGCCGATCTCCATGAAATTCCGGCGGACCACGGATCGCACCCAGCGGTCCCGCGGGGAACGGGCGTACACCCGGGCGAGATTCCGCCGGGCGATTCTCCGATGGCGGACGTCGAGAACCCACGCGGCCGCGCCCAGGCCCGCCCCCAGGGAACCGGCGATTCGAACCGGCAGCATCCCGGCGAATGCGATCAGCGCCCTAACGAAAGCAGAGACGAGAAACGCAATCATGGAAGTCCTCGACTCCGCTGAGGATCTCGATCTCCACGCGGAGAAAGACGATCGGGACGTCCCGGCGGTCGACCTTCGGGAACCGCACCGCGTCCTTCTCCGTGGTGACGATCCACCGGGCGCCCGCGGCGCGGCTGTCGTTGATGCAGTCGATGATCTCCTGCTGGGTGTACCGGTGATGATCGGCGTACCGCCGGGTGAGCACGACGTCGCATTTCAACTCCCGCAGAGTCTGTTCGAATCCCTCGGGCCCCGCGATCCCCGAAAGCGCCGCCACGGGTTCCCCCTCCAGGCGTTCCAGGGGCAGCTGTTCCCCCGTGTAGACGTCGGAGTAATAGAGGGGATGATGGGCGGACTCGATGATCTCGGCATCGGGATTGTGGCTCTGCAGGAGGGCCTTGAGGTCCCCGTTGTCGCCGTTGCATTTCGTCAACAGAATGACGTCCCCCCGGCTGATGTTGGCCACCGGCTCGCGCAGAACGCCCCGCGGCAGAAGATGCCCGTTGCCGAAGGGGCGCGTGGAATCAACCAGCACGATGTGCAACCGGGGCCGCAGGGCCAGGTACTGGAATCCGTCGTCGAGCAGAAGCGTATCCGCCCCCAGTTTCTCGATCGCGTAGCGACCGGCGTGAACCCGGTTCTTGTGGACCAGGACGATTACGTCGTCGAGATTCGAGGCCAGCATGTAGGGCTCGTCCCCCGCCTTTTCCGAATCGAGCAGCAGTCGTTCCCCGTCGGAGACGATCTTCGGCGCCGTGGCCTCTTCGCGGAAGAGGAGCCGCGACCGTACCCGATCCCAGAAGGGCACCCTTGCGCTCTTGTATCCGCGGCTGAGAATCGCCACCCGCCGCCCCTCCTCCCGGAGGGCCCGCGCGAAGATCTCGACCACCGGGGTCTTGCCCGTCCCGCCGACCGTGAGATTTCCCACGCTGACGACGAGGCAACCGAGGGTGTGATCCCGAAGAATCCGCTTCTCGTAGAGAAAGAGCCGGACCTGGACCGCCGCATGGAAGACCTTGGACAACACGAAGAGCGCCCCGAGAAGAACCCGGGCGCGCTTTCCCTTACGACGTCCCTGGATCACGTCCAGGACGAACTGCTCGATATTCTCGCGGAAATGTCTCACCTGGCGGCTCTACCCCGGGAAGAAGTCCGTGCCGCAGGGGGCACCGACACGCATTCCCGCCAGTATAGCGGGGCCGCCCGGGAATCTCGCGTCCAATTCGCCGGGCTCCGGGAGGTGGAGCCTCGCCGCGAATCCGCCCCGACGGCGAAACGAGGAAGACGGGCGTCCCCCCGGCAGATCCCTCCAGACCTCGCACCTCTCCGCGGCCCCGAAGCGCGCATCGCCTCGTGGGAAACCCGATCAAAATGCGGATTCCGCCCCGGGATCGCCCTCTCCAGGCTGCGCTACGGGCGCAGGAATCGCCCCGACTTCCGCATCCCCGA
>CAYNBQ010000034.1:0-24674 GCA_964395275.1 uncultured Verrucomicrobiota bacterium | reverse complement strand
ATCACCGCCCGCGGCGCCAGAGTTCCGGCTCGAAGAGTTTGACGTACCCGACCCACTCGTCGGTTCCGTTGGATTCGTTCAGATACCGCAATATCCGGCGCCTGCTGTCGACCCAGGTCCACACATGCCCGTCCAATCCGAGGATGTTGTACTGGTTCTTGTGGCAGTAGGGGCCGTAGCCCCGGGTGATGATGTCCGAGGCGATGTTGTATCGTCCGTCGCGCCCGACCTTCACGGGGCGGCCCAGTCCCCAGCTCGCCGCGTCGTCCAGACTGTCGCGATAGTCGTAGCCGATGTTGACGATTCCCCCGCGACGTCCCCAGTTGTGCATCCCGAAAGGGTTCGTCGGGCCGTAGACGAACCAGCCGTACGGAGAACGTTCGGCCATCGACTTGCAGTAGAAGACGTGGTTCGGGCTCTTGGGCTTCGGAATGTGTCCGCCGGGAATGAGATGTCCCAGGTTCGTCGGCCCCACCCTCCCCGTCAGCTCGCTGCGGTTCCAGATGTCGTGTCCGAAAATGTAGTCGCCCGGAGGCGCCAGCCCGTCGAAATCGTCCGCGTAGGTGTGGATCCCCAGGCCGATCTGCCGGAGGTTGTTGATGCAATCCGCGCGGCGTCCCGCTTCCTTCGCCTGCGACAACGCAGGCAGGAGCATCGCCGCGAGAATCGCGATGATGGCGATCACCACGAGCAGTTCGATCAGGGTGAACGCCCTCGAAAGATTCCCGTCCTGCTGTCTCCCGGGTCCTGGTGTGTTCATGGATTCTCCTGAAGGGCCGATCCGAATCCGCGCGAACCCTACGCAGACGATTCATCGAATGGCAAGAGAAGACGCGGCCGGCCGGCGGCCCGCGGCATCAGCGATCCAACCGGAGACAGTCCGGGAGCCGGGCCGCCCGTTTCGCATCGATCGGTCCGATCAAGGACGCCGCCAGGCGGCCGTCGCGCAGGAGGTCGGCCGCCGTTCTGCGAACCTGTTCGGCCGTCACCCGGCGCAGGGCCCGGATCGTCCGTTCCGGACTCGGCAGACGACCCGTCGAAAGGAGGTGTTCGCCCATCCACGTCATCCGGTGGTTCGTGCCTTCCATCGCCAGACGGAACTGGCCGACGGCATAGTCGCAGGCGCGCCGCAGTTCCGACGGATCGGGCCCGCGCCGGCGGATCCGGCGCAGCTCCCGGGAGATCAGCCGCAGCGCCGGTTCCAGGCGGTCCGTGCGCAACCCGGCCGTCACCACCAGCACGCCCGTATCCGACAGAAACGCGGTTGCGGTGTGGATGTCGTACGCGAACCCCGCTTCCTCGCGGACGGCGTGGAAAAGGCGCGAACTCATGTTGCCGCCGAGCAGGACGCTCAGGAGCCGGGCCGCGAACCGGCGCGGGTCCCGGTGGGAAAAACCGCGGAATCCCAGCGCGAGCTGGGTCTGCTCCGTATCCTGCGGATAGACGTCGACCAGCGGCCGCCGGATTCGGTTCACGAAGGGTGCGGGCTTCCTCCGGCCTCCGCGCGGGAGCCCTTTCATGCGCCGATCGACGAGCCGCACCACGTCCTCGACCCGCACGTCTCCGGCCACGGAAACCAGGCTGTTCGCGGGCACGTAGTTGCGCGAACGGAAACGGACGAGATCCGTCCGACGGATCCTCCGGACCGAATCCGGGGTTCCCTCCAGGGGACGTCCCAGGGGATGGTCGGGCCAGAGAAGGGCGTTCAACCGTTCCTGGACATGCAGCGCGGGATTGTCGACCACGCTGAAGACCTCTTCCAGGATCACGCTGCGCTCCCGTTCCACGTCGCCGACGCGGAGACTGGCGTTCCGGTAGAGGTCGACCAGCACGTCGACACTCGCCTCGAGATCCTCCCGGGCCGTGCGCGTGTAGAAACAGGTGCTCTCCTCGGAGGTGAACGCGTTGATCGATCCTCCCCGGCCCTCGATCTCCTGGGAGATCGCCAGCGCGCTTCGCCGCCGGGTCCCCTTGAAGACCATGTGTTCCAGGAAATGGGTGATCCCGCACAGCCGAAGGCTCTCGTGGCGCCCGCCGCTTCCGATCCACAGACCGACGCTCACGCTCTCCCGTTCCGGCATCCGCGCGACCGCCACGCGCAGGCCGTTCTCCAGCGTGCGCAGTTCCATGGGGAGCCGATTCCGGCCGGCCGTCCCGCCGATCACGGCGCCTCCTCCTCCGGGCGAACGAGGAACTCCGGAACCTCCGCCAGGCGAAGCGTTCCCTCGTAGAGGGCCCGCCCGACGACGACGCCTTCGATCCTCCCCCCGTCCAGCGCGGCGACCGCGCGGACGTCGGCGGCATCGGAAACCCCGCCGGAGGCGATCAAGGCCCCCTTGAAAACCCGTCCCACGGCGCTCAGTCCCCGGAGATTGGGACCGCTCAACATCCCGTCCGTCGCGATATCCGTGACGATGAGCCGCCGGACGCCGGCCCGGTCGGCGGTTCGCGCGAGCTCTTCGACACGCACCGACGTCGTTTCCCTCCATCCGCGGACGGCGACCCGGCCGTCGCGCGCGTCGATCCCGATGCAGAGACGATCGCCGAACGTCGCCGCCAGCCGTTCGAGGAACGCCGAATCGGCGAGCGCCGCCGTTCCGACGATCACCCGTCGAACGCCCGTCTCCAACGCGCGCCGTATCTGTTCCTCGGTGCGCAGGCCGCCCCCGAGCTGCACCGGGATCGCCAGACGATCGACGATCCGTTCGACGACGGCGAGCTGCTTCGGTTCGCCCTCGAAGGCGCCGTCGAGATCCACCACGTGCAGGAAGGGCGCGCCTTCCGACTCCCAGCGTTCGGCGGCCGCCACCGGGTCCTCGTCGAAAACGCGTTCGCGGTCCGGATCGCCCTGGCGCAACCGCACGCAGCGGCCCCGCCGGAGATCCACCGCCGGAATGACGATCACCCGCACACCTCCACGAAGTTCTCGAGCATCCGCAGGCCGACGGCCTGGCTCTTCTCCGGATGGAACTGCGTCGCGAACGTCCGGTCCCGCCAGACCATCGAGACGAAGTCGATCCCGTAGTCCGTGAGGGTCTCCGCCCAGGAAACGTCGGACGGTTCGCAGTAGTAGGAATGCACGAAGTAGACGTGGCTGCCGTCCTCCACCCCCCGCAGGAGAGGACATCCGTCGCGCAGGATCCGGATCCGGTTCCATCCCATGTGCGGGACCTTCCGTCCCGGCTCCTCCGGGAAACGTCTCACCCGCCCCGGAACGATGCCGAGCCCGCGCACGCCGGGCGCCTCCTCGCTCTCCTCGAAGAGCGCCTGAAGCCCGAGGCAGATCCCCAGGAACGGACGGCCGGACCGGACGTACGCCCGAAGGGCGCCGACGAGATCCTGCCGGCGCAGGGCTTCCATGCAGTCCGCAAAGGCGCCGACGCCGGGCAGCACGACCGCGTCGGCCGTCTCGACTTCCCGCGGACCGGTGACGATCCGCGGTTCCGCCCCGACATGATCCAGCGCCTTCGTGACGCTGCGCAGGTTGCCCATTCCGTAATCAACCACGGCGATCTTTCGCATCGGATTCGTTCCCCGTCCGACCGGCCGGCCGGATTCATGCCGTCCCGGGATCCCGTCCCGTCTTCGATTTCGAGGCCCCGGACGACGGGCCCGCGGAAGGCGTCCGCACCCTTCTACAGCGTTCCCTTCGTCGAAGGAACGCCGGCCCGGGGATCGATCCGCGTTGCCTCGAGCATCGCCCGGGCCAGGGCCTTGAAGACGGCCTCGATCGAATGATGCAGATCCTCCCCGGCAAGCAGTTCCGCGTGCAGGTTCAATCGGCCCTCGTTCGCCAGCGCCTGAAACATCTCCCGAAAGAGCCGCGTGTCAAAGTCGCGGATCTTGCGCCGGCGCATCGGAAACCGGTACGCCAGCCAGGGCCGGCCTCCCAGATCCACCGCCACGCGCGCCAGCGCGTCGTCCATCGGCACGACGGCCCAGCCGAACCGGCGGATCCCCTCCCGGTCCCCCAGCGCCCGGCGCAGGGCCTCGCCCAGAACGAGCCCCAGGTCTTCGACGAGATGATGATAATCGACCGCGAGGTCGCCCTCGGCCTGCACCTTCAGGTCGAAGAGCGAATGCCGCGCGAAGGCCTCCAGCATGTGATCGACAAAGGGGATCCCGGTGGCGACTTCGAAACGTCCCCGGCCGTCCAGGTCGAGTCGCATCTCGATCTTGGTTTCGCGGGTGGTCCGAACGACACGGCTCTTGCGACTCACGGCTCGATCTCCTCCACCGCCCGCAGGAATGCGTCCATCTCCCGGTCGGTTCCGACGGTGATCCGAACATACTCTCGGACCCGCGGCGCGTCGAAATGGCGGACGAGGATCCTACGGGCCCGCAGCGCGTTGTACAACCCGGAGGCGGACATCCGGGCGGGACGCGCGAAGAGAAAGTTCGCCTCGGAGGGAACCACGTCGAACCCGCGGCGGCGCAGCTCCGCCGCAACGCGGTCCCGCGTGCGACGAATCCTCCCGATCACCTCGGACGTGTACGACGGATCCTCCAGGGCGGCCACGGCCACGGCCTGGGCGATCGCATCGACGTTGTAGGAATCCTTGACCGCGAGCAGCCGTTCGACCAACGGCCGCGGACCGACCGCGTACCCGAGCCGCAGACCGGCCAGGCCGTGCGACTTCGAGAGCGTGCGCACGACCATCACCCGGGGATGCTCCCCGGCGATTTCCATGCAGTCGGCCTCGGCGAACTCCGCGTAGGCCTCGTCGACGACGACGACTCCCCGCACGGACTCGGCGATCTCGAGAATCCGTTCCGGCGCGACGGCCGAACCGGTCGGGGCGTTGGGATTCGCGATCATCAGCAACGGGGCGTCGGTCGCCCGGATGGAATCCGGCAACGCGAAATTCCCGTCGAGGACGTGCGGTTCGATCGAGGCGTCCTGGATGCGGGCCAGGACCGGATAGAGGCTGTAGGAGGGATCCAGCACCGCCAGCCGGTCCCCGGGCCCGAGGAAAAGCCGGGTCAGCAGCGCAAGGATCTCGTCCGAGCCGTTCCCGACGAAAACCCGGTCCGGTTCCGTGCCGAACCGGCCGGCGACCGCCCGTCGGACCGGCTCGGCCGTGGCGTCCGGATAGAGCCGCAGGGTCGAAGCATCGAACGACCGGAGAACATCCTGCACCCTCGGAGAAGGGGGATAGGGGTTCTCGTTCGTGTTGAGCTTGACGACCTCCGGATCCCGGGGCTGTTCGCCCGGCACGTATCCGGAGAGATCCCGGAGATGGGGCCGGATGCGATAGGTCGTCATCTCTTTTTCTTCTTCCGCCCGATGCGCGCCCGCACGCTTTCGGCATGCGCATCGAGCCCTTCGGCCAGGGCGATTTCGATCGTTGCGGCGGCGTCCCGCGCCAGGGCCCGGTCGGAATACTCGATCCGACTGATCCGGCGCATGAAACTCCGCGTCGACAATCCCGAGAAACGGTGCGCCGCTCCGCCCGTCGGCAGGACGTGGCTCGGACCCGCCATGTAGTCCCCGATCGGTTCCGGGGTGGACGGCCCGACGAAAACCGCTCCCGCCGCCGTCAGGCGCGGCTCGATCCGGCGGGGATCGCGCGTCATCACCTCCAGATGCTCCGGCGCGAAACGGTTGGCGATCTCGATCGCCCGTTCCATGTCGTCCACGACGACCGCATGGGCGCCGGAAGCCAGAACGCGTTCCACGGCTTCCCTCCGGGTCAGGCGCGGCAGGCGCCGCTCGATCTCGCGCGCCGCGGCGCGCGCCAGCCGGACGGACGTCGTCACCAGGAGACACCGTTCGCGTCCCGATCCGTGTTCGGCCTGCGAAAGGATGTCCGCCGCCACGTATCCGGGATCCGCCGAACCGTCCGCCAGGACGAGAATCTCGCTGGGTCCCGCCACCAGGTCGACCGCAACGTACCCGTACACCTGCCGCTTGGCCGAGGTCACGTACGGTCCCCCCGGACCGGCGATCATCTGCACCGGGCGGATCGTCTCGGTGCCGAACGCCAGGGCCCCGATCGCATGGGCCCCGCCCATGCGGAAGACCTCCGTGCACCCGGTCAACGACAGGGCGAAGAGAATCGCCGGATCCACCGTGCCGTCGGGCCGCGGCGGAGTGGCCGCCACGATCTCGCGGACCCCGGCGACGCGGGCGAAGGTCGCCGTCATCAACACGGTCGAAACCAGCGGCGCCGTCCCGCCGGGCACGTAGATCCCGACCCGTTCGTACGGCACGAAACGTTCCCCGAGCCGCACCCCTTCGTCGCGCCGGCCCATCCAGGACCGGGGACGTTCCTCCCGCGCGAAGGCCCGGATGTTGCGATAGGCCCGCCGCATCGCCGCCCGAAGCGGAGGGGGCACCCGCGAGGCGGCCTCGCGCCGTTCGGCCGGCGGAACCGCCGGCGGCCCGCGAAGATCCGCTCCGTCGTACCGACGGACGGCGGCGCGCAGGGCGCGATCGCCCCCCCGGCGGATCGTCTTCAGGATCCGGGCCGCCGTCGCCTCGACTTCTTCGTCGAAGGGCGCGCGATCGAGCAGCCGTTCCAGGGCGCGCGACGAACGGACGCCGCGCAAATCGAGGATCTTCAGGGCCTCCACGGCCGGCTCACTCCCATTCGATGGTGCTGGGCGGTTTCGAGCTGATGTCGTAGACGACCCGGTTGACGCCCTTCACCTCGTTGATGATGCGGTTGCTGAGCCGTTCCATCAGCGGATGCGGCAAACGGACCCAGTCGGCGGTCATGCCGTCCTGCGAATGAACCGCGCGAATGGCCACGACATGTTCGTACGTCCGCTCGTCGCCCATGACCCCGACCGTGCGGATCGGCAGCAGAACCGCGAACGTCTGCCAGATCCTGTAATAGAGGCCGGCGTCCTTCATCTCGCCGACGACGATCCAGTCGGCCTCCCTGAGGATCCTGAGGCGCCGGCGGGTCACCTCCCCCAGGATCCGCACCGCCAGTCCCGGTCCGGGGAAGGGCTGCCGCCGGACGATCTCGTCGGGAAGCCCGAGCTGCCGCCCGACCTGCCGCACCTCGTCCTTGAAGAGGGCGCGCAGGGGTTCCAGCAGTTCGAATTTCATCCGGCGCGGCAGTCCGCCGACGTTGTGATGGCTCTTGATCATCGCCGCCGGGTTGCCGCCGATCGAAACGCTCTCGATCACGTCGGGATAGGTCGTTCCCTGGGCCAGATAGCGGGTGGGTTTGAGTTTCGCCGCCTCGTCTTCGAAGACCCGGATGAATTCCGTTCCGATGATCTTGCGCTTCTTCTCCGGTTCCACGACGCCCTTGAGTTTCCCCAGGAAACGGTTCGTGGCGTTGCAGACCCGCAGGTTCATTCCGAAGGCGTCCCGGAAGACCGATCGCACCCGTTCGGTCTCCCCCATGCGCAGCAGCCCGTTGTCGACGAAGACCGACGTCAGGCGTTTGCCGACGGCGCGATGGATCAGCGCCGCGGCGACCGACGAATCGACGCCGCCGCTCAGGGCGAGCAGCACGCGGTCGTTCCCGACGGTTTCCCGGATCTGTTCGACGGACCGTTTCACGAACGATCCCATCGTCCAGGAAGAGGAAGCGCCGCAGATCCGGTGAACGAAGTTGCCGAGGATCTTTCTGCCGCGGCTCGTGTGAACGACCTCGGGATGAAACTGCAGCCCGTAGATCGGGCGCGAACGGTGTTCGATGACCGCCCGGGGGCTGTTCCGCGTGCGGGCGACCGACCGGAAACCGCGGGGAAGCCGCGTGACCGCATCGCCGTGGCTCATCCAGACGACGTTGCCGGAGCGGATCCCCTCCAGCAGGGGGGAGTCGCGGAGGATCTCCAGTTCCGCCTTGCCGTATTCGCGTTCCCGGCGGGGTTCGACGGCGCCCCCGAGCAGGTGCGCCATCAACTGCAACCCGTAGCAGATGCCCAGAACGGGAACCCCGAGTTCGAAAATCCCCGGGTCGGGAAGGGGCGCGTTTTCGGAATACACGCTCGACGGCCCCCCCGACAGGATCAGTCCGATCAGCGGCATGCGCCGCAGTTCGTCGATCGGGGTGTCGTACCGCACCAGCGTCGAATAGACCCGGCACTCGCGCACGCGCCGCGCGATCAGCTGCGAATACTGGCTGCCGAAATCCAGAATCGCGATGGTTTCGCCATCGTAGCCCGTGGACACCGCTACTTGCCCATCCCGATGTGCTGCGCCTGCTGGAAGACCTTGCCCTCGGTCTTGATCGCCGGCGCGATGATGATCTCGGTGAGCTGCATCTCCCGGATGTTCCGCGCCCCGACGTTGCCCATGGAGGTCTGCAACGCCCCGACGAGGTTCTGCGAGCCGTCGTCGAGCTGGGCGGGGCCGAAGAGAATCTGCCGGAGCGTGCCGGTGATGCCGACGCTGATCCGCGTCCCCCGCGGCAGGTTCGCATGGGGCGTGGCCATGCCCCAGTGATACCCCCGGCCCGGCGCCTCTTCGGCGCGCGCGAAGGCCGAACCGACCATGACGGCGTCGGCGCCGCAGGCGAAGGCCTTGCAGATGTCCCCGCCTACGCTCATGCCGCCGTCGGTGATGATCGGCACGTATCGACCCGTCTGCTTGTAGTAGAAATCGCGCGCGGCGGCCACGTCGCAGGTGGCGGTGACCTGCGGCACGCCGATCCCCAGCACGCCCCGCGTCGTGCACGCGGCGCCGGGCCCCACCCCGACCAGGAGCGCGGCCGGTCCCGTGCGCATCAGGTCCAGCGCGACCTGGTAGGTCACGAGGTTGCCGACGATCACGGGGATCCGGCTTTCACGGCAGAACTTTTCGAAATCCAGGGTCTCGTATTCCGAGGCGATGTGGCGGACCGTCGTCACCGTGGACTGCACCACGAAGGCGTCGGCGCCGGCCTCCTGGGCGATCGCGCCGAAGCGCTCGGCGCGCTGGGGGATCGAGGAAACGACGGCCGGCACGCCCCCCCGCTTGATCTCCTCGACGCGGCGCCCGATCAGTTCCTCCTTGATCGGTTCCCGGTAGATTTCCTGCAGCAGATGGGTCGCCTGTTCCGGCGAGGCCGAGACGATCCGGCTGATGACCTCCTCGGGATCCTCGTAGCGGGTCTGGACGCCTTCGAGGTTCAGCACGGCGATGCCGCCGAGCTTCCCCATCTCGATGGCGAACCGCACGTCGACCACCCCGTCCATGGCGGCCGCCAGGATCGGGATCTTCAGTTCCAGGTCCCCGATCCTCGTCGAAACGTCCACCTCGTTGGGATTGATCGTCACATTGCCCGGCACGAGCGCGATCTCGTCGAATCCGTAGCAGCGCCGCGCCTTTCTTCCTCGGCCAACCCACATGCCCATTTCTGAAGGTCCTCTCGGGAGGCGACCGGCCGGCGGCAGGGTGCCGCCGTCCCGTCCCTGCCCTGGTTGCGCTCGAAGCGAGCGGTCCGCGATTCGCCCGTCACCCACCGGCGCGTCTCCCGGACCTCCCCTTCGCATTCGAGTGTTTCAAGTAAAAAAAAGCCTCACCCACGCCGCGTTCCGCTCCTGCGCCCCGGATCCCCCCGCCTTTTCCGTCCGCCCCGGCGGCCGACCCGTCCCCTGCGACGATCGCCGGTCACGCCCGCGGCGCCGGCCGTCTCGTTGAGACTTCCGCAACGGGGACAACGGGAGAACTTCTCGTCGCGATCGTCCAGATAGACATGGGTACAGATCGAACAGCGAAAGATCCGCCGCTCCAGGTGTTCGATCTCACGCCCCCTGCCCCGGGATTCGTAAACTATCCATAGGGTCAGAATCAGTGCAAGGAAAGAGAGGAGGTAGATCACGAAGAAACCGGAGATACCGACCTGGATCACGGCCCGCCCTCCCCTTGCGGGGCGGCCGGCGGGGCGCCGGACTCCGCCGCGTTCGCGTCTTCCGGACCCGGGGCCGCCTTCCGGGGCCAGAAGACCGCGATACGGCCCCAGATCAGCCCCCGGCCGCCCGTCGACGCCGCAAAGCGCACCGTGCGCACCCCCTGCAGCACCGCCCGATCCACCGCCTCATCCCCCGATCGCGACAGCAGGAGCAGATGGCGCGGCACTCCCCGGCGATCCACGCCGACGCGGACGAGAACCGGGCCGGCGGGAGCGGATTCCGGAAGCGGGGGGAAAACCGGTTCGGCGATCCTCTCCAGGCCGGACAGTTCCCCTCCGTACCGCACGAGGATCCCTTCCGGCCAGCGCGGGACCGCCTCGTCGTCCAAGGCCGGCGGCGTCGGCGTCGGCGCGGGGGGACGGACCCGCGCGACGGCCAGTTCCCCGGGGGTCCGCTCCGGCAGGATCCGGCGCTTCGTTCCCTCCGGATTCGGAGGCGGAAGGCTCGCGTCCTTCCATCCCCAGACCGGCCGCCGATAGGCCGTCGCCGGCCATCGATCCAGGACGTCGCGCGAGAATCCCCGGCGGCTCGGCAGCGACAACAGCGTCGGATCCCGGAGCAGCAGGCGCGTTTCGAAGCGCAAGGCGGTGACCGGATCCAGGGTCTCGATCGGCGGCTGGAACCGCACCCCCGCCGGGAAGCTCCGGCCGGACGAACCGACGGGGATCTCCACGGTCACGGCCAGCCAGAAGAAGATATGCAGGCCGATCGAGATGGCCAGCGCCATCCAGGTCGGGGCGGAGATCCTCCCGAGCCCCGTCGGCGATCCTTCCGCAGTTCCGTCCATGTTCAGGCCGCCCCCGTCGCTCGTCGTCTCCCGCCGGTTCTTCCCCCGGATCACGGTCCCCCCAGGTCCTCCCGCACCGGCCGCGTGGCGATGGTCAGATGCCGCACCCCGGCCTCCCGGGCCATGCTCATCACGGAAACCACTTCGCCGTGCGACACCGCGCGATCCGCCTGCACGATGAGGACCGCGTCCGGATACTCGGCCAGCACCCGTTCGAACTCCACCTTCAGATTCGGACGCGCCACCGGCCGGTTGTTGAAAAACGTCTGCCCCTCCCGGGTCAGCGTCACCACCAGGTTCTCCCGGCGCGCGGGCGCCACCTGGCGCGACTGGGGCAGATCGACCCCGATTCCCGGCTGGATGACGAACGAACTGCTCAACATGAAGAAGATCAGCAGTTGAAAGACCACGTCGATCAGGGGGGTCAGATCGACCCGGCCCTTGAAAAGCTCCACCCGCCGCCGGAAATGGACCGCCATCTCAACGGCCCCCTCCGGCCGGTCGCAGGCGGCCCGGCTCCTGCGGATCCGGGATGGCCGGGGACGAAACGCTCACCGAAGGTTCTCCTCCCGCTCGGCGGTCAGGAAATTGACGATCTCCGTGGAGCATCGCTCCATGTCCAGGATCAATCCCTGCACCCGGCTCACGAGATAGTTGTAGGCCACGTAGGCCGGAATCGCCACGGCCAGCCCTCCCGCCGTGGTGATCAGCGATTCCCAGATCGCGCCGGCCAGGTCTCCGGGCTGGACGATCGGCGCCTTCTGCTGCACCACGATGAAGGCCTTGATCATTCCCAGCACCGTGCCGAAGAGCCCCAGCAGGGGCGAGACGTGGGCGACCGTCGCCAGGACCGGGAGATTCTTCTCCAGGCGCGGGATCTCCGTCAGCCCGGCGTCGTCCACCGCCTCGCGGATTTCCTCCCGCGTCCCCTCGTGCTTCATGATCGCCGCTTTCAGCACATGGGCGACCGGCCCCGGGGTTTCCTCGCAGATCGAGATCGCCTCGACGATGTTCTGGCGCTTGAGGACGTTGCGAATCCCCTTCATGAACTCCTCTACGCGGATCTGGGCCCGGTGGTAGTGAAAGAGTCGTTCGAGAAAAATCCACACGGCCAGGATGCTGCAGATCCCGAGCAACGCCATCACCGGCCCGCCCTTCTGCAAGATTTCCCACATGCTCCGTCTTCTCCTTCCCGCACTCAGGTTCCGGGCGCCAGTTGCAGGAGCCGTTCGATCCGGATCCTGCGGACCCGCTGATTGGCCTCGGGACTGCACGGGGCGCCGGAGCGGGCCAGGCGCTCGTAGACGCGGATCGCCTCGCTCCACTCCTCCCGGCGTTCCTTGAGATGTCCGGCCGCCATCCCGGAGCGACAGAACCAGAGCCAGTCCACCCCTTCCGCGAGCGCGTATCCCTCCTGGAAGAACCGGTAGACGACCTCCATGTAGTGATCGAAGGCTTCCCCGTCGCGGCCGAGCTGTTCGAGGGCCTGGCCGAGCTTGTACTCGGCCTGGTCCCGGAGCCCCGGCGCCACCCCCGTGCCGCCGATCAGCCGCGCGTACGTCGCCGCGGCGTCTTCATACCGCCCCAGAGAATACTGGCAGTCCCCGATCCGTCCCAGCGCGTTGAACGAAAGTCGGCTCGCCGGATACTGGTCGAGGAACTTCTGGAACGCCATCAGGGCCCCGTCGTACATGCCCATCCGCGTCAGTTCGTCCGCCTGCCAGAACCGGGCGTCTTCCACGAAATCGCTTTCCGGATATTCCTTCTCGATGCGTCCGAAGAGGCGGATCGCCTCGAGATGTTCCCCCCGTTCCGAAGCGCAGCGGGCCGCCAGGAAAAGCGTCCCGTCCGCCAGATCGCTCTCGGGATGCTGCTCGACCAGACGCACGAAGAGGGCCTGCGCGGCCTCCAGATCGCCCTCGTTGTACTTCTCCTCGCCCATGCGCAGCAGGACATCCGCCGCAAGGGGATGGTCGGGATACCGTTCCACGAAGCGCCGGAACGCCGCCTGCGCCTCTTCCTCCCTGCCCCCCAGCGAGAGGGCCCAGGCCCGGTCGTACTGGCAGCGCGGCGCCCCCGGGGCATCCGGATACGTCTCCAGATACCGGTCGAAAACCGCCACCGCGTCGTCGAACCGTCCCTCGGCCGACAGGGTCTGTCCCAGCCCCAGCAGGGCTTCCGCGGCCTCGTCGGCGCCTCCGTATTCGTCGATCACCTTCCGGAAGGCCTCCCCGGCCCCCTGGAAATCGTCCGCCGCGAAACATTCCCGGCCGATCTGCAGCAGGGCCGCCGGCGCGAACGGGCTGGACGGGTACCGTTCGACCAGCTCCTTCAGGGCCCCGGCGGCGGCTTCCGCCTCCCCCCGGCGCAGGAGGACCTTCCCGATCTGGTAGAGGGCCCGCGCCGCCAGCCCGGTCCCGCGGTCGTCGTCGGCCACCTTCCGGTAGGCCGCCTGCGCCGACTCGTACCGGCCCGTCAGCAGGTAGATGTCCCCCAGCTTGAATTCCGCCCGCGCCTGGAGCTCGGGATCGGAGGCGTCGCGGGCGACCGTCTGGAATCCCTCGATCGCCGCATCGTGGTCGCCCAGGAAGAAATCGCACCAGGCGGCGCCGAAGGCGGCCCGCGGCGCCAGGGGGCTGTCGGAATGCAGCGAAACGAGCAGCGAATAGGTTTCTCCCGCTTTCGCATATTCCTTCCGTTCGAACTCGATGTCGGCGATCGCCAGCAACACGTCGTCGGCCAGGTCGCTCTGCGGATGTTCCGCCAGGAACGTCTTCAGCCGATCGATTCCCTCGTCGGTGCGCCCGAGGCGAATCAGGCTCTGGGCGTACCCGACCAGGGCGCGCTCCCGCGCCTCGATCTCCCCTTCGATTCCCAGGACCGCCTCGTAGTCCGCGGCCGCCTCCTCGTAGCGTTTCAGGCGGAAAAGGAGATCCGCCCGATCCGCCAGGGCCTCCGCCCGGATGCCGGGATCGACCCCCTCCGTCTCGGCCGCCTTGGTCATCCACTCGAGGGCCTCGTCCGTGCGTCCGGCCGCATCCAGGACGTGGCCCTTCCAGAGCATGGCCTGCGCATGGCGCAACCGCATCGAATCGTCGGCCAGGATTGCGTCGAACCACTCCAGGGCTTCCTGCACCCGTCCCGCCGCCAGGAGGGCCTTGCCCGCCTCGATCCGCGCCTCCGTGGAGACGCTCGCATCGGAGGATCCCATCGCGGCGCGAAACGCCTCCAGGGCCGCCTCGGCTTCCCCCAGCCGGAGCCGGGCCCAGCCCAGCCCGAGCAGGGCGCGGTCCTGCAGGCGGCCGTGCACGTTCCCTTCGCGGACCTTCTCGTAGTATCCGGCCGCGGCGGCGGCGTCCCCCCGCGCCCGGGCCGATTCCGCCGCCCAGAAGGCGATTTCCCGCATGCGCGCCGCCGATGCCGGCCGCGCCAGGGCCCGTTCCAGAACCGCCTGCGCCTCCTCGTACTCGCCCCGTTCGTAGTACGACTGGCCCAGCAGCAGGCGGGCCTCGTCGATGCGGGGATCCTCGGGATTCGCCGATTCCCAGTCCTTCAGGCGCCGGATCACCATGTCGTAGAAACCGTCCGAAAAGGCCTGGCGCGCCGACCGCAGGACCGACCGGCCCGACTCGGCCGCCCCCGCGTCCCGCGCGACCGCCGACACGCAGATCGCCGCCAGGAGAATCGGGAGTGTTCGCATTCGCCTTCGCCGTTTCACCCCGTCGCCTCCCGATCCTTTTCGAGAACCCGCGCCAGGAACGCCCCCGTATGAGAGTCCCTACAGGCCGCCACGTCCTCCGGCGTCCCGGTCACCACGATCCGCCCTCCCCCGTCCCCTCCCTCGGGTCCGAGGTCGATGACGTGGTCGGCCGTCTTGATGACGTCGAGGTTGTGCTCGATGACGATCAGCGTGTTCCCCGCGTCCCGAAGCCGCAGCAGGACCTCCAGCAGACGCTGTACGTCGGCGAAATGCAAGCCCGTGGTCGGCTCGTCCAGGATGTACACGGTATGCCCCGTCGCCCTTCTCGAGAGCTCGCCAGCCAGCTTCAGGCGCTGCGCTTCCCCGCCCGAAAGGGTCGTGGCGGGCTGTCCGAGCTGCAGATAGCCCAGACCCACGTCGGTCATCGTCCGGAGCCGCCCCTGGATGCGCGGGATCGCCCGGAAGAAATCGAAGGCCTCGTCCACGGTCATTTCCAGGACGTCGGCGATGTTCCGCCCCTTGTAGGTGACCTCCAGCGTCTCCCGATTGTACCGCCGCCCGCGGCAGACCTCGCACTCCACGTAGACGTCGGGGAGGAAGTGCATTTCCACGCGGATCATCCCGTCTCCGCGACAGGCTTCGCAGCGTCCGCCTTTCACGTTGAAACTGAACCGCCCCGGTCCGTAACCCCGGACGCGCGATGCGGGCAGTCTGGAGTAGAGCTTTCGAATCTCGTCGAAGACCCCCAGGTAGGTCGCGGGATTCGAGCGGGGGGTTCGTCCGATCGGGGATTGGTCGACCACCACGACCTTGTCCACCCTTTCGACACCCCGGATGCGATCGTGTTCACCGGGGATCAGGCTCGATCCGTGCAGCCGCCTCGCCAGGGCCCGGCGCAGAACGTCGTCGACCAGCGTGCTCTTGCCCGAACCGGAAACCCCGGTCACGCAGCAGAAAACCCCCAGGGGGAAACGCACCGTCAAATTCCTGAGGTTGTTCGCCCGGGCTCCTTCGACCACGAGCGCCGGACCCCGGGGACGCACCGGGATCCGCCGGCTCGGGACGGGGATGCGCGATTCTCCGCGGAGATAGCGCGCCGTCGACGACCGGGAAGAGGCGAGGAAACGTTCGAGCGGCCCGTGCGCCACGATGCGCCCCCCGAGCCGTCCCGCCCCCGGCCCCAGGTCCACGACGTAGTCGGCGCTGCGGATCGTGTCGGGATCGTGCTCCACCACGACGACGGTGTTGCCCATGTCCCGCAGGCGTTTCATGAGATCGATGAGCCGGAACTGGTCTCTCGGATGGAGCCCGATGCTCGGTTCGTCGAGGATGTAGAGGACGCCGACCAGCCCCGCGCCGATCTGCGTGGCCAGCCGGATCCGCTGCCCTTCGCCCCCCGAAAGGGTGCCGCTCTCGCGATCCAGGGTCAGGTAATCCAGGCCCACGTCCCGCAGGAACCCGAGGCGCGCCCGGATCGCCTCGACCAGTTCCGACGCGATCCGCCGGCGCTGGGGATCCAGTTGCAGTCCGTCGATCCACGCCAGCGCCTGCGCGACGGTCATGCGCACGACGTCCACGATGGAACAATCTCCCACGGTCACCGCCCGGATCTCGGGCCGCAGGCGGGTCCCGCCGCATTCCGGGCAGGGACGGCGGGCCATGAAAGGTTCGAGCTGCCTGCGCACCCCCGGAGAAGAGGTCTCCCGGTAGCGTCGCTCGAGGTTCGGCAGGACGCCCTCGAAGGGTTTTCGATAGCGGTGGTTCTTCCCGCCCCGCCAGAGCGTGAACTCGATCTCTTCTTCTCCCGAACCGTGGAGAACGACGCGGCGGAAGTCCTCGGGAAGCCCTTCCCACGGCGTCTTCTCGTAATCGACCCCGTAGTGGCGCGCCACCGCGCGCAACAGCCGGTTGTAATAGGTCACCAGCCGCCGTCCCCCGCGCCGCCAGGGGGCCACGGCGCCCCGGCGCAGGGGCAATTCCGGGTTGGGGATCACCAGCCGCTCGTCGAACGACAGGGCCGTTCCCAATCCGTGACAGACGGGGCAGGCCCCCTCGGGGCTGTTGAACGAGAAATGACGCGCCTTGAATTCCCCGTAGGAAATCCCGCAATGGGTGCAGGCGTTGCCGACGCTGTGAACCGTCTCGATCTCGGAAGCGCCCCCGGGTTCCCTGCGCAGGGTCGAGAAGGTTCCCTCTCCCCATTCGATCGCCAGTTCGACCGAATCCGCCAGTCGAGAGCGGACGCCTTCCCGCAACACGAGGCGGTCGATCACCACGTCGACGTCGTGAAAGCGGTTCCGCGCGAGTTTGCGCACCTCGTCGAGATCCGCGATCTCGCCGTCGATCCGCGCCCGTACGAATCCCTCCCGCCGCAATCGTTCCAGAACGTCCCGATACTCTCCCCTGCCGTGCGCGACCACCCGCACCAGCAGGGTCACCCGGGTCCCCTCCGGCCATCGGAGGATGTCGCTGCAGATCTCCTGGGGCGCCCGCGGTTCGATGACCCTTCCGCACCGGTGGCAATGCGGGACACCCACGGCGGCGTAGAGGACCCGGAAATGATCGTAGATCTCCGTGGTCGTGGCGACCGTGGACCTCGGGTTGCCCCCGGTCGTCCGCTGTTCGATGGCGATCGCCGGCGAGAGCCCCTCGATCCGGTCGACGTCCGGGCGCTTCAACCGCCCGAGAAACTGGCGGGCGTATCCGGAGAGGCTCTCCACATACTTGCGCTGCCCCTCCGCATAGAGAGTGTCAAAAGCGAGAGAGGATTTCCCGGATCCGCTGAGACCGGTGATCACCACAAGCCGATTCCGCGGCAGCGAAATCGAGATGTCCTTGAGGTTGTGCTCGCGCGCACCTTCGATCCGGATCCATCGTTCGCTCATGTCTGCGGCACTCAGCGGTCCCAACCGAGAAAATCCGGAATCTACCACCATCCCGCCCTCATTCCGAGACGCGGCCGCCCGCCGGGAAGGCGCCGGGCCGGATGAAGTGCATGCCGAGAAAATGGCACGCAGGCTGCTCTTTCGGATCCCCGATCGAACCAAGTCCGGAGGACCACCCGGGGCGTGGGGGATTCAGATCAACCGGCTGCAAACAGGGAGAAACCGGAGGCATGATTACTACCGAGCCCGCTGACACGGCGACGGCCGAACGGAGCGCCGTGGAAAGCCTCAGAAACGTGCAGTCCCAGTTCGAGGAACTCAATCAGCAGCTCCGCTCCGTCCGCCACACGATCAACAACGACGTGGCCATCATCATGGCGATGGCGGAACTCAGCCAGCGGAACCCGGCGCATACCGAACGTCTGCGCGCGGTCTGCATGGAGAAGGCCCCGAACATCGCGGCGATGTTGCGAAGCTTCTCCGACCTGTTCGCGTCGGTGCTCCAGGAAGTCCAGGACTAGGGACGGCATCCGGTTTGGGTGGTCCCGCTCGGCATGCGGGATCTCAACAGGAGCGAGGGCGTCTTGTCCCCCCGGGGCGTTCTCGCTCCTCGTTTTCCCCGCCGTCTCCCGCCCCGCCGGGGGCGTCCGACGCCGCGACGTCCCCGGCGGGAACCGGCACCGACGCGCAGACCTTCTCGAATCCCGGGAAATTCCAGCCGTTCGGAAACTCCCGGCACTGCCGGGGTTTCACCTCGTGGATCCGGCAGCCGTCCTCCTCGAGGAAAATGCACGAACCGTCCTCCTTCTCCGCCAGGCTCAGCGCGCGGCGATCCCGCGTCAGCCGCGTGAACCGATCGGCCGCTTCCCTCGGATCGATCCCCAGGAACCGGGCGATCCGATCCAGTTCCCCTTCCCGAAGACGCACGTCGCCCGGCCAGCGGCAACAGGCGTTGCACCTCCTGCAGACACGATAGACGTTCATCGTTCGTTTTCCGCCCTTTCCCGGTCGGAATCCTCGACCTCCGGGAAGTTCCCGGGCTAGATTCCGCGGCGCCTGCACCGGAAGGCAAGAGTGTAGCGCCCATCATGAACTGGAACGACACCTCGATTCCGCCCCCTCTGCAGGGCGCCGTGGCCCTGGGGAGCGTCCTTCTCGTTCTCCTGAGCATATCCCTGGGACCGGGTCCCCTGCAGAAGTACGCGATCGCCGAACCCCAGGTCCTCCTGATCTCCCTGGCGTTCGGGGTGCTGGTCGTCCGATCCGCCGCGGGCCGGAGGATCCTCCGCACCGTCTCCGGCCTCGTCTACGAATCCCCGAGCCCGGCGTTCCACATCACCCTGGGAGTGCTGGGATTCGCCGTCTCGATCCTCTTCAGCCGGTCCCTTTTCCACGGGGTGCCGTTTCTGGACGACGGGGTTTCCGCCCTCTTCCAGGCGAGGCTCTTCGCGCGCGGCGAACTCACCACGACGATCCCCCGGTACCCCCGGTTCTTTCACCAGATCTTCGTCCTCGATTCCCTCCAGGGTCTGGACCACCGGTGCAGCATGTATCCGCCCGGCTGGCCCGCCCTGCTGACCCCGGGCGTCCTCCTCGGCGCGCCCTGGCTGGTCAACCCCGTCCTCGCGGGCCTGCTGCTCGTCGTGATGTCGATCCTCGGCGACGAACTCTACGACCCGTTCGTCGGCCGCACTGCAGGATTGCTCGGGCTCTCTTCCCCGTTCATCACGGTTCTGAGCGGGACCCACCTCTCCCACACGGCCACCATGCTCCTTTGCACTCTCTGCGCCTGGGCCACCCTGCGGCTGCTCCGCAGCGGACGGTGGATCTTCGGTCCCGTCGCCGGCCTTTCCTGGGGCATGGCCTTCCTGTGCCGCCCCCTGACCGCCCTCGCCGTCGGGCTGATCATCGCGGCCGGCTGCCTCGTGCGATTCCGGCTCTCCCTGAAGGCCTGGCGAGGAATCCTCGCGGCCCTCGCTCCGGCCTTGGCCGCCGCCGTGATCCTCGGCGCCTATCAGCAGCACACCACCGGCGATTTCCGGACCCCCGGCCACCGGATCGGCATGAGACGCGGAGGGGCCTACGGGTTCATCCGGGTCGACGACCGGATCCATCACACCCCCGAACGGGGATTCAGACATACCGTCGAACGGCTCCGGGCCGTCAACGACCACCTCATCGGCTGGCCGTTCGCGGCCCTTCTCCTCGCCCTGGCGCCCCTCGTGATCCGCAACACCCGCTGGATCGACCTCTGGCTCCTGCTGCCGATGCTCGCCCTGCTCGTGGCCTACGCGGGGTACTGGTACCTGGAATTCTTCTTCCCCGCCAGGTACCTGGCCGCCTCCGTTCCGTTTCTGCTCATCCTCATGGCCCGCGGCCTGGACATCCTGCGGACGCTTCCCTCCCGCGGCGACCGCTGGGCCCGGTCGATCTTCCCCGGCATCGTTCTGGCCAGTATCTTTTTTGCCGTCGTCACGCTCCACCAGGTCTTCCTGGTCCGCTACCGAGGGGCCTTCGGCGACGTCGAACCGAACCTCGCCCGGATCGTGAAGCGGTTCGACATTCGCAATGCGGTGGTCTTCATGGATTCGATCAACCGCGATCCCCGGCCCGGGCTCGAATACAACGACTACTACGCCACCGGCTTCCTGAGAAACGACATCGACCTGCAAGGAGACGTCGTCTACGCCCGGAACCGCCGGGAAGAAAACCGGATCCTGATCGACGCCTACCCCGGACGGCGATACTACCTCTACCGGTTCAACCGGCGCACCCACGAAGCACAACTCTCCGAGATCATTCCGCGCGAGGACGGCGAGGAATACGTCAAGCTCTATCCCGAACAGGAAGGGTCTCGGGGAAAGCCAACGACGAAAACGGAATAGATCGGCCGCCGCCGGCCGATCCCTCCGGACAGAGAAAAACGCACGGTGGACAGGTTCGCACCGGGAATCCTATGTTTCCTGGTCAGGAGACGGGGGGACCGACGGCCTCCCGGAGGAGTCCCCCCGGGACATCCGTGCGGAGGGGTGGCAGAGTGGTCGAATGCACCGGTCTTGAAAACCGGCGTGTCGTAAGACACCGTGGGTTCGAATCCCACCCCCTCCGCCATCCTGTAGACCAAGAACCGGTACGTCCCGCGAGCGCGTGCCCCACATAGTCCGCCGGCAGGATGAAGAGGGGGGAGTGAGCGCAAGCGGGACCCGATATCTCGGCCCCCCGGCTACGGGACGCCGGCGGAGGATTGCGCGTCGCCATCCCCCGCGCTGCTCGGATCGTGGCAATCCGCGCATGAGGACGAGTCTCCGGATCCGTTGCGTTTCATGTGAACGTCGACCTGCGGGAAGGGGATTCCGATCCCCTTCTCGCGGAGCGCGGCCTCGATTCCGACGGCGATGTCGCTGCGCAGGACCCGCCATCTCTCCGCGCTCCCCGTCCAGAACTGCAGGACGAAATCCAGGGAACTCTCCCCGAAAGCCGTGAACAGGGTGACCGGTTCGGGATCGTCCAGGACTTCCGGATGTTGCCTGGCCACCGCCGTCAGGGTCTCGATGACCACCGTCGGATCGGTCCCGTACTCCACGCCGACGGGGATTTCCACGCGTCGACGCTGATCCGAAAGGGTCCAGTTGATCACGTTCTCCTGCGTCAGCCGTCCGTTCGGCACGATCACCTCCGCGCCGTCGAAGGTGCGTACCGTGCTCGTGCGGATCCCGATCATCCGGACCGTCCCCCGGAGATTCTCGATCTCGATCGTGTCGCCGACCCGCACCGGCCGCTCGAAAAGCAGGATCAGACCGGAGACGAAATTCCCCACCATCTCCCGAAGACCGAAGCCGATGCCCACGCTCAGCGCGCTGACGACGAGCGCAAGGCGGGTCAACTCGATGCCGGCCACGGCGGCCGCGATCAACACGCCGACCACGATGATCGCGTAGCGCACCAGGTTCGCGATCGATTCGGGCACCCCTCTCGGCAACCCCATCCGCCGCAGGACGACGTTTTCCAGGGATGCGCTCACCGCCCGCCCCACGGCCATCGACAACCAGATCAATCCCCCGAAGAGAATCACGACCTGCAGCGAGATCTCGATCGCGCCGATGTGCAGCTGGTATCCGAGAACCGTCCGGACCATCTGCCGGGAGTCGGCCACCAGGTCCAGATCGTTCAGAACGAACAGCACGAAGATATAGACCGCACCCAGCCGCAGCAGCCACGAGATCCAGGGCCGCACCCGGCGAATCGCCGATTCGCCGCCGAAGGCGACCCGCCCGAACCGCCGGGAGAAGATCGTCGCCGCCACGCCTTCGAGCACGTGAACGCCGACATGGAGAACCGCCGCGTAGTAGGCGCTGGTGATCACCAGCCGCGTCAGAAACCATCCCAGCATCGTCATGCCGACGATCGCCCCCACCAGGGCGACCGAGAGAAGTCCCACGCCGATCCACGCACCCAGGACCCGGATACGGCACCAGAAGGACGGTCTGCCTACGCCCGGATCCAGGGGAGGATGAAGCACCAGCCGCAGAAAGACCGCCAGGGCCGTTCCGTCCACCAGCAGCAGAAGGATCCGATCCACCCACGCCGATCCGTACCAGAAGATCTGCAGTTCGTAGAAGAGAAAGAGGCCGACGACGCCGATGATCCGGCGTTTCGCTCCCGGGGGCATCGTGTCCCCCACCAGCATGCCGAGAATCACCGGTCCCAGGAAAAGCAGGGCCAGCTCGTGGATGATGTACGAGGCCTTCGGATAGATCCACGGAACCGCCATCAACGCCACGAAGAGCGCGGAAAGGAACGGGCGCGCCGCAAGCAGGTCCTCCGATTCCAGTTCCCCTCCCGAACGGCGGATCCTGCGTTTGCGATGAACGGCGATCCCCAGCACGAAGGCGAAGATCACGACGTGGAGGGGAAACCGCGTCCGATACACCTCCGCGAAATCCAGGATCACCTGCCGCGTCATCTGCCAGACGCCGAGGGAAGGCGTCCGGCCGGCCATCTCCCCGGAACCCTCCGCCGCCGGAAAGATCGACCAGACCGGCGGCGCGTTGAAGGACATCATCAGACCCACCGCGTCGGTTCGGGCCTCCTGGAGCTTCTCGGCGACGGCGCCCAGGCGGAGCTTGTCGGAGGAGAGTTCGTCCTGGAAATCGAGCAGCAGGTCCAGCTTCTTCTTCCGAACCTCCCGGGCCTTGCGAGCCTCGTCCAGGACGGTCTGAACGCGGTCCTTCACGGCGTTCGGCGGGGATTCGCCGCTGATTTTCTCCCGGGTGGCGATCCAGCGCCGCTCGAGTTCCTCGAGCGACTGGATCTCGCCCTTGAGCTTGTGGGTGCCCTTTGCGACGAACTCCTCGTCGGCGGCGATCTTGGCGCTCCAGCGTTCGCACTCGTTGAGGAGGGATCCGAGTTCCCCGAGGGAAACACGTCCGGACACGGCCGCGTCCGCCGCGTTCTCGAAGCGTTCCACCCGGTTGCGAATCTTCAGCAACCGCAACCGCAGACCCGCAAGACGGCTGTCGGGAATGTCCTTCAGGCGATATTGACCGAGCAGGTCGTGCACCTCCTCGGCCCGGCGGCTGATGTCGTCGATCGCGATCGTCGCCGGCGCCTTCGGCTCTTCCGCCGCAGGGGCGGCCGTTTTCTCCCCGGCCGGCGCCGGCGCGGGAATCCCGGGAATCGCCTGGGTAAAGCCCGGATGCGCAAGGAATCCCTGCAGCACGAAGATTCCGACCCCGAACAGGATCGGCAGGCGTTTCCGGGTGCGTGTCAACGGTTTCATCTCCCCGACCGACGGCCTCGGGCGGTCCCCCGTGCCCCCGGGACCGGAAGCATCGCCGAAGATCCGCGGCGTGGCAAGAAGGGCCTCGGGGACCCCCGCCCCGTACGCCGTGCGGCGTCACCTTCCCCGGGCGGACCCGCGGAACGTCCCCAGCAGGTTTCCCAGCCGGGCGAGGCCGTCCCCCACGTCTTCGAGGATCAGGTAGAAGGACGGGATCAGCACGAGGGTGATCACCGTCGAAAAGAGGACCCCGAACCCCAGCGAGATCGCCATCGGGATCAGGAACCGGGCCTGCATCGATGTCTCCCACATCATCGGCGACAGGCCGCCGAAGGTCGTCAGGGTCGTCAGGAGAATCGGACGGAACCGGCGGATTCCCGCGCTGCGGATCGCCTCGCGGGCCGGCGTTCCCTCCCGGCGGAGGCGGTTGGCGAAATCGATCAGCACGAGGGAATCGTTCACCACCACGCCCGAGAGCGCGACGATCCCGAACATGCTGATGATCCCCAGGCTGTATCCGAGCAGCAGGTGGCCCAGCACGGCCCCCACGATGCCGAAGGGAATGCTGATCATCACGATGATCGGCTGGAAATAGCTCCGGAACGGCACCGCCAGCAGGACGTAGACCGCCAGGATCGCCACGGCCAGTCCCACGAAAAGGCTGTGCATGCTCTCGCGGATCTCCTGCAGGTGGCCGACGAAACCCCAGGTGAGGCCCGGATACCGTTTGCCGAGTTCCGGGAGCACCTCCTTCTTGAGCGCCTCCACGACCTGGTCCGTTTCGCTGCGGGGGGTCACGTCCGCCGAAACGGTGACCATCCGGCGGGCGTTGCGGCGGTCGATCGTCGTGTACGCGCGACCCCACTGCACGTCGACGACCTCCCGCAGCGGAACCTCCCCGCCGCCCGGCGTGCGAAGGATCATGTCTTCCAGGCTGTATTCCGTGCGGCGTTCCTTCCGGGGAAGACGAACCATCACCTTGATCTCGTTGCGCCCGCGCTGTTGTCGAAGCACCTCCGCCCCGTAGTAGGCGCTGCGCACCTGGCTCGCCACGTCGCGCGAGGTCAGGCCGAGACTGCGTCCTTCCGGACGGATCCGGAAATCCACCTGGGGTTTGCCCGGCGAATAGCCGTCGTCGATGTCCTTGACCTTCGGGAAGTCGCGCAGCGCCGCCGCCAGCTCCGCGCTCGCCTCCTCCAGGACCCGGTAGTCGCGGTGACTCAGCTCCACCGACAGCGACGCCCCCGATCCGGGACCGCCCGCATCCGAGACGAAGACCAGGCTCTCGATCCCGGGGATCTCTCCGACCCGTTCCCGCCAGAGTCGGACGAACTCCGAGGTGGGAATCGGCCGTTCCTCCGGTTCCGTCAGCGAGACCATCACCGAGGCCACGTGACTGCCGCCGGCCGACCCCTCCCAGGCGGCGCCGATCTCGGCGAAGATCCCGTTCGCCAACCGGTCGCCCCCGTGCTCGTCGATCACCTCCCGCGCGGCCCCGACGATGCGATCGACGGCGGTCTCGGTCCGTTCCACCGCCGTTCCGTAGGGCAGGGTGAGCGTCGCAATGGCGTAGTCGGAATCGACCTTCGGGAAGAGGACGAACCCCATCCGGCCGCTGCGCACGAATGCGACGGTCAGCAGGAGAAGGGCCAGACCCGTCGCCAC
>CAYNBQ010000033.1:14865-34428 GCA_964395275.1 uncultured Verrucomicrobiota bacterium | reverse complement strand
GAGTTCACCAACGCCGAGTACGTGGAGTTCCTCAACGATTCCCTCGAGAAGGAGACCATCCAGGTGCGCGACGGCCGGGTTCTCGGCAAACCGATCGACATGCCCTATGCCAATACCCGCGAGGCGTCCCCCACGAGCCGGATTCTCTACGATCCGGTCGGTCATCCACCCTTCTCCGTCTTCCGCGATCCGCGCAGTCCCCGGACGGATTACGCGAAACATCCGGTGACCGACGTCACCTGGTTCGGCGCAAAGGCCTACGCGGAATGGGCCAGCAAACGCCTGCCGACGGAGGCCGAATGGGAATACGCCGCCCGGGCGGGGCGTTCGGACCGGGTCTTCCCCTGCGGACAGGCGAAGACGACCCGCGAACTCAAGGGTGCGCTGGCCAATTTCCGGCGCAGCGGCGACGCCTTCGAGAACGGCCCGGAACCGTGCACCACGCCCGTGGGATCGTATGCGCGCAATCCCTTCGGCCTGTACGACATGACCGGGAACGTCGCCGAATGGTGTTCCGACTGGTACACCGACGGCGCCTATTCCGCCCATCCGCCGGACCAATGGCCGCCGGATCCGAAGGGTCCCGCCCAGGCCAGCGGCCGGCGCGTCATCCGGGGCGGAGCCTGGAGCTACGAGCCCTTCTTCTGCCGTTCGGCCGCCCGCGCCGGAGCGCCTCCCTACCAGGCCAACGGCGTCATCGGCTTCCGCTGCGCCGCCGATCTGCCGTAGGCGTCACGGCGTGACGGGAACGCCGGTCCCGCGCGCGACGGGGCGACGTCGATTCCTCTCTCCCGTCCTTCCCTGCGATCGCTGGCGCCGGATACCCGAAGGCGATAGAGTTCCCCCGAGGGATCGAACCATGAACAACGATGCCGAGACGCAGCCGCCGGTCCCCCCCGCCTCCGACCCGGATCGTTCTTCGGCCCGCGAACCGGACGCGCCCCGTCCCCGGCTCCGCACGCGGGCCAGGGCCGCCGAGAACGTCCTGCGGGAGGTCAGCCGCGCCGTGCACCGGGCCCTGGGCGGACGGGGAAAGCCCCTTCCGAAGACCATCGAGCTCTCGCTTCATCTCCAGCCGGAAGCCGGCGACGGGACGGAGATCTTCGATCAGATCGCGGGGGCCATCCGGGAACATGCCGCAGGGCTCGAAGGCTTCCGCCGCGGCAGGATCTACTGCTACTGGTGCGGACGATCCGATTGCGAACACGCCTTCCCTCCCCGGCCCACGGCGGTCTTCTCCGGGTATTCGTCGACGGGGATTCCCCTGTGGCACGATTTCGTGCAGACCCTGATCGACGCCGGCGACGAACGCGTGGACCGACTCTTCGCCAGACCGCGCCGGCCGATCGCCCTGGTCCAGTCGGGCCGGGAACTGAAGAGGGAACTCCTCCACGCCTTCGGCCGTTCCTCGAAGACCTACGACGTCCTCGGACAGGTCGTCGCCGGTTACTTCAACGCCGGACGACGGTACGAACCCGGCCGCGAACACGAACAGGACTACGCGGTCACTCTGCAGATCGTGGAATCCCGAACGCGCCGCGGCCGGTTCCGTCTGGACATCAACGTCGTGCGGACCCTCCCGGATCCGGCGGCGGACGGCCCCGGCGCCGACCGCGACCCGGCCCTTGCGGCGGCCCTTCGGTACGCGGAAGGACGCGTCAAGGAGATCGAAAGGAAGGTTCTCGAAGCCTCCGGATCCGAGGCCCGCACCCGCATCCTGGGAGAGATCCCGAAGATTCTGCGCCGCACCGCCGCGATTCTCGACCGTACCGACCGGCAGTCGCGGCGGCGCACAAGGCATCGCGACGAACGCGGGGAAAGCCGCGCCCAGGTGCACAAGGCCCACGAAGATCTCCTGGCGGCCCGCCCCGGGGAGATCTTCTACGACGAATACCGCAGGACCCTGATCGTTCTCGGCGACCGGCACCGGGTCCACGCCTTCGCGCCCGACGGACGCCATGTCACCACCTTCACCATGCAGCGCGAATCGATCGACCGCCGCCTGCGGACCCGCCGGTGGCGTCCGGCCCTGGGAGAGGAGATCCGGCGGCTCCGCGGAAACGACGGGCGGGACGCGAGCCCGGGCGGCGAAGATCCCCCGAAATCCTCCCCGGGGAAGGATCTCTCCGCGGGGCCGGGTTGACTTGGAAGGGGGGATCCGGGATACCATCCAACATCGGAAACGGAGGTCGATCATGATCAGGATCGCGCGGACGGGGGCGGCCGGGATCGGAGCCGGGGCGATACTCTTGACGATGGTCGGATGCACGGCGTTTCGCGCGTCGACGACGAACGTCGATGTCGCCGACGGGCGGCACTACGATCAGAACTACGATCACACGGATCTGCGCACCCTGTCGCAGGACATCACGGCGCAACTTCTCAACAGTCCCTTTCTGAAGAACCAGCCGGAACCTCCGGTGATGATGATCGCCCCCATTCGAAACGACACGGACGAACACATCGACACCAGGAGCCTGACCGATCAGATGCGGGTGATCCTGCTGCAATCCGGACAGGTCCGGTTCGTCAACGAGGCCCGCCGCAGGGAAATCATGGACGAACAGGGCTACCAGGCCGCCAACGTCACGCCCGGACAGAACGCGGCGATCGGCCGGCAGCTCGGCGCCCGCTACATGCTCACCGGCGCCTTTTCCAAGATCGAGAAGAGGAGCGACCGGCAGGTCCGCGTTTCGACGAAGCGGTTCAGCTATTACAAGCTGACGATGGAGGCGAACGACATCAACACGGGCGAAATCGTCTGGATCGCGGAGCGCGAGTTCGCACGGGAAACGAGCCTCCCGCTCTTTGGATGGTGATATGGGCTGTGTCCGGCGCGTCTGGCGGACGGCCGGGACCGCCGTGCCCCGGCTGGCGATCGCCCTTGCGCTGTGCGGGTGTTCGACCCCTCTCATGGACCGGGCCCGGCGGGCCTACTACACGGGCGATCCCCAGAGCGGCCTGAACGCGCTCGAGAAGGCGTCCGTACCGGATCGCGACAGGATCCTCTTCCTGATGGAGCGCGGCACCCTCTACCAGGGCCTCGGCCGGTATGCCGAAAGCGCCCGCGATTTCGAAGAAGCCAACGCCCTGCTGGAGGAGAGGGACACCCTCAGCATCTCGCGCGGCGCCGGCAGCATGGTCGTCAACGACAACGTGCTCAGGTTCTACGGATACCCCTTCGAGAGGACCTACCTCCACGTCATGGCGTCGTTGAACTACCTGGCGCGGGGCGACTGGGAGGGCGCCGGCGTGGAGGGACGCCGCATCATCAACAGCCTGAAACCGGGGGAGCTGGGGGCCTTCCCGGAGGACGCGTTCTCACGGTATCTCGCGGGGCTGTGCATGGAACTCGTGGACGACCCCTCCAACGCGGCCGTGGAATACCGCAAGGCGTCGAGAATCAGTGCCCGGGTGGACGTGACGGACATGGGCTGGATCTACCCCACCGGCCGGCCGGCGGAGGAGGTGGGGCTTCCCGCCGTCCCGGTGGGACGGCCGCAGCTCGTATGCATGGTCTTCATCGGGCGCGTGGCGGACTACAGCGCCCGTCTTCCGTCGCCTTCGGGGAGCCCGCCGACGGTGGACATCTACCACGAGGGACGGCTTCTGGGTCGCGCGTACACCCTCGCGGATCTGGGCCGGCTGGCGGCCGTTTCGGAATCCAGACTCGCGGCCGGAAAGGCGGCCAGGGCGACCGCCCGGCTGGCGGGCAAGTGGGCGGTCTCGAAGGAGGTGGCCAGGGAGAACGAAACGCTCGGCGGTCTCCTCTGGCTGGCCCTCCTCATGATGGAGCAACCCGACTACCGCCACTGGGAAACCCTGCCCCGCTACGTGAACGTCGGCCGCGTGGTCTGCCCCCCGGACGCGGATTCCGTCGACCTGGTCGTTCGATCCGCCTCGGGAAGCGTTCTGGGCAGGACGCGGATCCCGGGTCCCATCCCGGGGAAAGGCCTCCTGCTGGTCGGGTTCAGCCGCACCTTCTGAACCGCCCGATCCATCGGGGACGCGGCCGATCGTTTCCGCGAATCGGCGGGGGACCGGGAGACGTCCCTATTCGATCGTCTGGATCACCAGATCCGGGCGGCCGTCCGTCACGTAGGCGCGCAACTCGGCCGATTCCAGGATCTTCCTCTTCTCATCGGCCGTCAGGTCCGTGCGCAGCATCGGCACCCTGACGACGGCGTCCCGGGAGAGATTGACCCGTTTCGTAATCGATTCGTAGCCCGGACGGGAAACGTGGAACAGGTGTTCCCCCCGGTACAGCTCGAGGTCCTCCATGGGGGTGGTGCCGACGAGAACCCCGTCGATCTCCACCATCGCCGGATCCTCGGTGGCCAGCACCGTCAGCCGCACCCGGGGCCGCGCCGCCAGTTCGGCCACCTTCCTGCGGATCCCCTCGCGCACCTGCGGGGTCGCGGCGGCCAGGGCCTCCTTCAGCAGGGCGAGCACGTCGTCCTCGCCGAGCACCGTCTGCACCGACGCCGTCTGGCGGAACGAGCGCCGGGCGCTGCCGGTCGCCGCGGCGATTACCGCGCCGTCGACCGCGTCCTGCGCCTGCAGCGCAACCGTCAAGGAGACATCCGCCATGCTGACCTTGTGTCCCCCCTGATCGATCTGCTCTTTGGCCGTGGAGAACGAGAGGAGACCGCCTCGAAGCAGGACGTCCGCGTTCAGCGCGCGCGCCGCGTCCAGGTACGAGGGTTTCAGGGGACTCGATTCCCCTTCGTCGCGCAGCGCGAGCCGGTTCATCTGCGCCATGAAATCCCGCTGATCGACGATCGAGAACTCCGGCGTTCCCAGCATCTCCTGTGCGAGGAGGTAGATGCCCTTGCGGGCCAGGGTCTTCGTGTCGATCGTCCCGCCGAGTTGCGGATCGGAAGCCAGGCCCGTTTCGTCTTCGAAATCCAGCAGCACCACGCGGACCGGAGCCGCGTGGGCGGCGCACAGCAAGGCGGAGAAGAACACGGCCAACCATTTCGCCCTCATCGGAATTCTCCTTCGGAGACGCGGTCCCTGCTGCGGCGCGGGGGATAACTGCGTCTTCCGGTTCAGGCTAGCACACCCTGCCCAGCGGGAACAACTTCACCGCCGGTCGGCCGGGCGATGGGACCGGATGAAGGGGGTCGGGGCCAGGTAGTGCCGGCGAACCCAGTCGGCGTCCCTGCCGTGGGCGGCCGGCCAGTAGGTGATCGGCAACGACGCCATGTTCGCCCTGCGCAACTCGAAATGCAGGTGCGCCCAGTACCGATCGTGCCCGCCCTTGCCGATCGTCCCGATTTTCCGTCCGCGTTTCACGCGTTGCCCCTCCCGGACGAAGACCTTCTGAAGATGGGCGTAGACGGAAAAGAGAACCGTTCCGTCCTGAAGGCGATGGGCGATCATGACCATGTTCCCCCAGGCGCCGGCGTCGCGGACGACCCGCACGACGCGCCCGTGGGCCACGGCGCGGACGGGTTGTCCGAGGTCGGTGTCGCCCATCCCCTTCCCGTTCCAGTCCTCGGCCGGATGCGGCTGCCACGACGAGGCGCTGCCCCTGTAGTTCGGATCGAGGAACCCGGCCGCCACGTACCAGCCGACATGGCGTTTCCCCTGCGGGTCGCGGTAGGCGCCGGTCGCGTCCCGACCGCCGACGGGAAAGTCGAACCCGTCGCTTACCGGGATCCATTCGGGATGTTTCACCGCGCGGAGGGCCGGCGACGTTCCCCCGTCCCTGCCGGAAGGCGGCCGGTGCAGGCATCCGCTCGAGAAGGCGAGAAGGAGGAAAACGAGGAAGCGTCGCCCCGCCGTTGGGACGAAACATGCCGCCGACCGGTTCATCCTCCCCGCGTCTCCCCTCAGGCGTCCCCGTCGCGGTCCCGATCCAGCAGATCGCTCAATCGACCCAGGACCGCGTCCGGCTGCGCCGCGCGAAGCTCCTCGGGGGTGTTCCCGCCGGTGGGGACCACCCAGACCCGCGCGCCGGCCGCGCGGGCGACCCGGATGTCGTAGAGCATGTCGCCGACGTAGACGACCGCGGCGGGATCGACCCCGAGGCTCCGCGCCGCCAGGAGAACCATGGCCGGATCCGGCTTCGGCGCGCCGGCCCGTTCCGGTCCGACGATCTCACCGAAGAAGCGGTCCATCCCGAATTCGCCCAGGATCCGCCGGGTGAAGATCTCGGGTTTGTTGCTCGCCACCGCCATGGGTCGTTTTCTGCGCGACAGCTGTTCCACCACTTCCCGGGCTTCCGGGAGCAGTTTCGTGCCGGAACGGATCACCGAGGGATGATGCATGTAGAAGAGTTCCAGGGCCGCATCGAGGGGGATGCCCGGAGCGCCCGCCGTCAGAAGGCGTTTCAAACCGCCTCCCACCATCCGGCGCACCGTGTCCACGTCCAGGGGCGGCAACCCGGCGGCGGCGCGGACGAAGTTCAGGCTCGCGGCGAGGGCTTCGTAGCCGTCGACCAGGGTGCCGTCGAGATCGAAGATGTAGGCGCGCGTCATGGTCCGGCCCCCTGTTCCTTGTGCGGCGGGAGAAGGCGTCCTTCTACCCCGGGACTTTTCCGCCCGTCGAGAGCCGAATTCGCCCCCCGCGAAAACGTCGATGATTAGCATCGACAACATACTGCAAATGAGCAAGTTACGAAGATTTTTGCGGTCCGTACGGCTCTTACAGCGCCGATTTCGGGGCAAAATGTGCCCTCTAAGCGAGCATGCCCGACCGGCGGGGGCCGGAATCCGTCCGACGCCGGAGGCGCCTCGCGCGGGTCTCTTCCCCGGAGCGTTGTCCCCAACCGGCTTTCCCCGGGGCCTCCCGCCGCGTTGCGAAGCCGGGCGGTACGGGCCGGTCTTGTCGCCTTCCCTCATTCTGATATTCTCGGAACCACTGCGCGTGGGAATGCCCTTCAGACCGCGCAGGGGAGGTCTTCGTGAAGATCTGGTCGAAATCCATCCTCTCGTTTGCCGTCGTCGTGTTCCTCGCCTTCCGGGGGGCCGCGGCTTCGCCGGAAGAGTCGCCCGGGACGAAAACGGATTCGGAACCGGTGCTCAGCCTTCACCGCGCGGTCCCCGTCGAGGAGGGGAAAGAAGCGCCGGAAGGCTACGCGCGGATGTCGGATTTGCTGGGCGGAAACTGGTATGTCGCTCCGGATTCGCTCTTCGACATCCGGCGGGACGATGTGGTGAAGGTCGAGGCCCTCGAGGGCGACGACGTCTATTCGCTTCGTCTGACGATGACCCCCCAGGCAGCGAAACGGTTCAATCAGCTCACGCGCCGTACGATCGACCAATACCTCGCCATCGTGACCGAAGAGGGAACCGTGTTGTCGGCCCCCAAGGTCACGCAGCCGATCGAGGGGCGGGAGGTGATCATTTCCGCGCGGTTCGACGAGAAGACGGTCAACGAATACGCCGAACGTTTCGGTCTGCCGCTGCAGAAGGTGGCGCCCCGCGTCCCGACGCCCTCCTGGGTGAAGGATCCCAAACACAAGGAGGCCTTCGCCCTGGGATTCCGGAATCGGCCGGAGGAAGCGATCGAGGCGTACGAAGCGTTGCTGGATCCTCCGCCGGAGGACCCGGTCTACCGGTTCCACCTGCAGCAGGAGCTGGCTTCCCTCTACCTGAACGCCGGACGAAAGGAAGAGGCTCGAAAGACCTACGAGGCCGCCCTGGCCACGGAACCCCCGATCACCCTGGAGACCCTCGGGCCGACGCTTTCGTGTTATCACGGGCTGATCAACCTGGCGCTGGCCGACGGGGATCGGGAAGGCGCGCGCAGGATTTTCAACACCGCGCTGGACCGCCTGCAGAAGATGCGCGAGGCGGCGCCGGAGAGCGAACTGGGCAAGAACGCCCTGCTCCAGATCGGATACCTCCAGCTGAAATACGGCGATCTCGCGAAGGCCCGCGAGGCTGCGAACGGGGTCATCGAGGCCGGCATGGGATTCCAGGGATACGTCCTGCTCGGGCTGCTGGCCGAGATTGAAGGCGACCCGATGAAGGCGCTGCCCGAGTACGCCATGGCCGGCCGGGCCGACCGTGACCGCATGGACATGATCAAACAGATGATCAACAGGGCGGCCCAGGGCGGGGGGAACGTCAAGGGATTGCGACAGCCGCTCTTCGATTCCGGCGACTGATCGCGGATTCGGGGCGATGAGGTCGGACGAACGGGCCGGATCGAATCGATTGACCGTTCACCCGACCCCCGCCGCCGCGCGGGCGGCGAGGGAAAGAGCCGTCGCCGGCGGCGCCACGATTCTCGGGGCGTCGGACATCTCCTTCCGCGATCTCGAGACCGCCCTGCAGGGCGACGCGGCCCGCCGCGGATGGATCACGGGGCGTCTGCTGACGCGTATCGAACGCCGTTTGCTGGCCGACCGGGTCGTGAGGATCCACTTCGGCGGCCGCGTCGGTGCGTCCTGGGGCCGGACGCTGGCGGCCCTCGTCGAAGAGCTCGCGCAACTCGACCTGGACGCGGAGGCCTTCGCCGAACGGATCCGGTCTCTGCCGGGATCCCTCCGGCACCGGGCCGAACCGGCCGTCGAACTCTACACGCTCTACCGCGCCTCCGTACCGCGCAATGCGGCCTGCATCCTTGACGCGAATCGGGCCGTCCTGCGCCGGGCCGGCGAGGGGCTTCCCCCGCCGTGGGAATCCGTCGATCATCTTCGCGTGGTTTCGGTCGGTTCGCTCAACCCGTTCCGCCAGAAGCTCCTCCGTTCCCTGGCGAAAGGCCGAGGCGTGCGAATCGAGATCTTCCCGCCTTTCGAAGAGCACGTGGTCGAGGTCCTGTACCGGGATCTTGTGGATCAAGAACTGGCCGCCCGGTTCGCGTGGGAAGCGTCCGACCGTCCGCCGCCCTTTTCGTCCGCCGTGGAGGCCTTCATTGAAAGGAGCCCGGTTCTCCTCGCGGAGGCGGATCTGGTTCCCAGGATTCATATCACCCGTTCGGTCGGTCTCTACGGCGAGGTCGAGGATGTCGCCCGCCGCATCCGCCGACTCGTGGACGACGGATGTCCTCCGCACCGCATCGTCGTCACCATGCGCCGCCTCGCCCGGTACGCGCAGGCTGTCGGCGACGTTTTTGCGCGGTTCCGGATCCCCTGCCGGTTCCGCCGCGGACTGCCGGCGACGATGGCTCCCGTCCCGAAGGCGCTTCTTGCGTTCCTCGAAGTCGTGCGCGACGGACTGCCCGTCGTTCGGACCGCGGAGATCCTGGAGAACCCCCTTCTGGGAGACGCTCCGATGCCCCGGCGCACCGCCCTCGCCGTGGCGGATCGGCTGCGGAAATGCGGACGGCCGAATCTCACCCCCCCGGTGGCCCGAGGGTACGCCGCGGATTCCGATATCGCGTACGGAATGGATGTCCTGCTGGAGTGGGCCGGGGAACGGCAGAGCGAACATCCGATCGACTTCCACGTCGTGCGCATTCGGAAGCTGCTGGAGAAGTTCGGGCGTGCGACCCCCGACTTCCCGGCCGAACTCCCCGGCGTCACGACGCCGGCCGACGACGGATGGGCGGTCCTCGATGAACTTCTGGAAGAGGTCGCCGCGGCCGTGAGACGCGTCGGCGGCCCGGAGACGGATCTCGCCGGGTTCATCGACCGGCTCCGCGAATGGCTCAACGAACGAACCGTCCCCCTGCCCCGCCGCGAAGGAGGCGTGCAGGTGGTCAACATCCGCGACCTGACGGGGCCGGATGTCGACCACCTCTTCATCCTCGGATTGAACGAGGAGGAATTCCCGTCCGTTCCGCCCGGCGGAGGGCTGATCCCGGAAGATCTCCGGCGGGCCTGGAACAGCCTGCAGGAAGGGGGCCCTTCGGACCGGTTGCGGACCCGTGCCGGGCATCGCCGGGTCGAACGCCTGCTGTTCTGTTCCGCCATCCAGATTCCGCGGGAGGGTCTCTGGCTTTCCGCGCAGTACCACGACGGCCTCGTAAACGAACAGGTTCCGTCGCCCTTTCTCGAAGACATGGCCGATCTGCGGCGCGCCGCCCCTGCGGTTTCTTCCGGCGGAGGGGGAGAGGAAGCCGGCGAGGACACCCCGGCGGCCGGTTTCCCGGGTGAACCGGGTCCTTCCGGATCGGGAGCGCCGCCTCTCGCCGAATGCGTTGCGGCCGACGAAACGCTGCACCGTCTCTTTCTGGCCGCAGGCCGATCCCGCAACGCCGCATCGGGCGTCTCCGCGTCCGAGACCGCCCTGGCCGCCGCCGTCGTCCGGGGTCTGACCGGCGAGGATTCCGTCTCCTCGATCCTGGAGAGGATCGAGATCGAGACCCGAAGGGACGAAGCGATCGACGCCCTGGATCCGGGCCCGGAATCGACGGATCCCCGCCCTTCGTACCCCTGGATGTTCGGGCCGGGAGCCCTCGCCGGGATCTCCGACCGGATCGAGGGAATTCTCCGGTCGTCCCTTTCCCCCACGGAACTCGAGACGCTCGCCGCGTGCCCGGCCCGATTCTTCCTGTCGAAGATCCTCGGTCTCGAAGAGAGAAAGCCTCCGCCGGAAACGATCGAGCCGTTCGAGGAAGGCAGGGCCGTCCACGAGGTCCTCGCCCTCTTCTACAGGGGCCTCCGCGAGGAGAAGAGGGCGGTGCGCGCCGTTCGGATGGCCGGGGAAACCTTCGCCGCCGTGGACATCTCCCGGATCGCGGAAGACGAATGCCTTTCGCGGGTGCGGAAGATCGTCGAGCGCGTTCTTCGCGAGCTGGACCGTCCCCACCATCGAACCGGGCATCCCGAACTGCGGACCAGCACGCGGTCCTACCTCTTCGAGTGCGCCCTCTCCGTCCTGCGCTACGATCGCGAACAGCCGGAAGAGGAACGGTATCTGCCGATCCTGGAGGAACGCACCTTCGGCCGGGACGACGATCCGCCCCTGTGGAAACCGGTCCTGCTGCCCCGGCGCGGCGGCAAGCCCCCCCTGGAGATCCGGGGGCGGATCGACCGGATCGACGTCCGTCCCGACGAAAACGGCGACGTCGAAAGAATCCGCGTGGTGGATTTCAAGTCGGCGTCCAGTGTCAAGGACAACCGTAACTCCTCCGTACGGGCGCTGCTCGAGGGGCGGTTTGTGCAGCTTCCCCTGTACGTTCACGCCGTCTCCCGGATCGTCCCGGAGGCGGCCGTGGAGGGTTGCCTCCTTGCGTACGGCGGGATCGCTTCCGCCCAGCGCGAGCAGCCCCTCTCCAAGCTCCTCAGGAAAAAGGGCGCGCCCCCGGCCGATTTCCTGCGCTGGGACGAAACGGCGCCGCCGGACCCCGCCGCCCCGCCGACGCTGCAGGGGATTCTGACGAACCTTCTGGAATCGGCGGCCTCCGGCAACTTCCTGTTCGCCCCGACCGAATGCGACGACCTCTGCCCCTTCGGCACGATCTGCCGCCTGCGGGAACGCGCGGGGGAAATCTCGTGAAGCGGCCCAACCTCATCCTTCGCGCGTCCGCCGGCACCGGCAAGACCCACCGGCTCGCCGTGGAATATCTCGATCGGATCGGTCCCGAGACGCTGCCCAGGATCGTCCTCGTCACGTTCAACGACAACGCCGCCGCGGAACTGCGGATGCGCATTTCCCAGGGCATCCGGCGGCGGCTTCACTGCGACGTCGACAACATCGAGGCGCTGGTCCTGACCCGGGACCGCCTCCCCGAGGCCAGGGTCAGCACGCTGCACACGATGTGCCGCACCCTCCTCTCGGAATACGGCACGACGCTTCCTCTGGGACCCGACCCGATCGTACTCGACGACCGGGAGAGCGCCGACTGGATGGAGGAAAGCATCACGACCGCGGTGCTTTCTTCGCTTCGCGGAGGCGACCGGCTGCTGGCCGCTCTGCTGAGGGAAACGCCCCTGCGCCGCCGCCGGACCTACGGGAACGGCTTCGTCGAAGCCGTGCGCGAGGCGATCGAGCGGATTCGTTCCCGCAGCCTCCGTCCCGACGCCGTCGCCGTCCCGGAACCCCCGACGCGAGGGGATTTCCTGGCGCTGGAACCGATGCTGGACGACCTGGGAGTCGCCCGGGCCCGGGAACGACTCGAGGCGGCGTTCAAATCCCTCTCCGGGGATCCGGAGGGAATCGCAACGGCCGATGCGTTTCTGACGGAACTGCGCGAGGACGCGGGGGACGCGCGGGGCAACCGGGGGAAGATCGTCAAGGAACTGCGGGCCCGGATCGCCGATCTGCGCCTCCGGATCCGGACGCCCCTGATCGAACGGATCGTCGGGATCCTCGAAGAAGGCATGCGGATGTACGCGGAACGGAAGAGGGCGACGGGCCGCATCGATTTCGACGACATGATCGAGAAGGTCGTCGAGCTGACGGAACGGCCCGAAATCCTCGGCGAAATCCGTTCGGGCATCGACGAAATCCTTCTGGACGAGGCCCAGGATCTCTCCGGTCTCCAGGTCCGACTCGTCCTCCGGCTCTGGGATCCGGGCTCCAACCGGCTGGTCGTCTGCGGCGACCGCAAACAGTCCATCTACGGGTGGCGCAACGCCGATCCGACGGTGATGGACCGTCTCGAAGCCGCCATCGAGGATTCCCCCGCCAGCGCGACCGAGAAGCTGGACCGCAGCTATCGATCCTCGGGCCGGATCGTGGATTTCGTCAACGCCTACAGCCCTCTCGTGCTCGGAGAGGCGTACGATCGGCAAAACGATCCGCTGAGGGCGCATCGGGGAGCGATCGATGCGGACGCCCCCCCGGCCGTGGAAATCCTCGACGGAGGGGCAGACCCCGATGCCGATACGGCCGCGGCGGCCCGTATCGAGGCCGACGCGATCGCGCGGCGGATCCTCGCCCTGACCTCGCCCGCAGCCGATCGCGCCGAGTGGGGCGGCCCTCTGCGATGGGTCCGCCGTGAGAAGGACGGCTCCCTCGTCCTCGATCGGCCCGACTCGGACCGCCGCTTCCGCTACGAGGACATCGCGGTCCTCTACCGATGGCGTACGCACCAGGGCGCCCTGGAACGGGCCCTGCGCCGGTACGGAATCCCCTATGCGGTGGAACGCGGGATCGGGATCGCCCAGTGCCAGGAAGTCGCGGATCTTCTTCACCTTCTCTCCTTCCTGTCCGATCCGGACGACGCGCTTTCCCTGGCGGGCGCGCTGCGTTCTCCGCTGTTCGGCATCTCCGATGCGACCCTGTTCGACCTCTCCCGGCGGGGCCTGCTCGGACGCGCTTTCCTCGACGTCCCCTTCAGAGCGCCGCCGGAACTCGACGAAACCCGGAGGCGGACCGTGGAACGGGCGGCGTCCCTTCTGCGGAAATGGCGCGACCGCCTGGCCTCCGCCCCCCTGGCGGGACTGCTCGAAACCATCGTCCAGGAGACGGCGGTCGGCGCCGTCCACGGCGCCCTGCCCCAGGGGGAACAGCGTCTCGCCAACCTGCGCCGGCTCATCGAGATGGCGCGGGATTTCGATGCCGGACGGGGATCCGGGCCGGCCGTTTTCCTGCGCCGGATTCTCGAGGCCGCCCGCGATCCCGTGCCCGATCCGCAACCGCAGATCGTCGGCGGACAGCGCAACGTGGTTCGGATCATGACGATCCACCAGGCCAAGGGCCTCACCTTCCGTGTCGCGGTCGTTCCCCAGTTCGGCCGCGAGATCCGGTCCCCGCGGCTTCCCCCGCTCGTCGCGGGGAAGGACGACGAGGGGGAGGAACGGTGGATTTTCCACTTCAAGGGGGCGGACGGACAAACGATCCTGGACGAACATCCCCTGGGGCGGAAACTGCGGGATGAGGAAAGGGACCGCGCAAACCGGGAGGAGATGCGGCTGATCTATGTGGCGATCACGCGCGCCCAGGACATGCTCATCCTCTCGGTTCCCCCTCGAAACCCCGCCAGGAAGCCGCCGCGCCATCTGGAGAGCCTCCTGGAACTGGCCGGGAACAGCCCGAAGATCCTTCGACGCGTACCGATCCGGACGATTCCCGTGGCCGAGGCGGCCGTGGAGGATGTCGCCTGGGAACGGAGCGGATTTCCGGAAGTCGACGCGTCCGAAAGGGACCGGATCGCGAAGCGGGCCCGCCGGGGATCGCCCGCCGTGGCACCGACGGGCAGGGAAACGGTGGGGGTCACCTCGCTGCTCCGGCTCGAACGATGCCGGAGATGGTTCTGGCTCTCGACGGTCGCGGGACTTCGACCCCGCGACGATTTCCTCCGGGAAGAGATTGCCGGCGCCGAGGAGGAGGAACCGGAAGAAGGAACCGAGCCGAAGCCGGCGGCCAATGAATTCGGGACCGCCGGGCACGCCGTCCTGGAGAGGATTCCCCTGGATGATCCCGATCGATGGGAGGAGGAAATCCGGCGGGGCGCCGAGAGGGAACTGGCGGGAGAAGCCGAGCGGGATCGTCTCGTCGAAGCCCTCGGGCATGTGGCGGAGAAATTCCTGCCGCGGATCGTTTCGTCGCGCGTGGATCGCGAAATCCCCTTTCTGCATCCCGTCACCGACCGGCTGGCGATTTCGGGCGTCATCGATCTCCTGATCCGGTCGAACGATCGGGCATGCGAGATCGTCGACTACAAGTTCTCGCACGCGGACCCGGAGATCCTCCTGGAACAGTACTCCGGCCAGTTGCTCACCTACGCGGTCTGCGCGGCCGCGGCGGGTCTCGCCCCCCGCCGGGCCACCCTCGTCCAGGCCCTGGCCTCGGAATGCCGGGAAATCGACGTTCCCCTTACGAAGGGGAAGATCGAGTCGCGCAGGGAGGAACTGGCGACCCTCGGCCGGGAGATTCCGGAGATCCGCGCGGCGGAGACCGTCCCGGACCGAATCGACGCCTTCGGACATCCGCTGAAGGAGAACCGATGCCGCGGGGTGCTCCACTGTCTCTTCGCGGATCTATGCTGGAACGGATGAGGCGTCCGCAGGCGGGAAAACGTGCCGTTTGAACGTCCGCTTTCGCAGGCCCGCACCGGAGAACAGAGCGGATCGAGACGATAAGCGGCGACCGGACGCCCCTGTATCCGGGGACGCCCTATTCCTCCACGAGGTAGGTCACGTCGTCGAGCGCCACCGATACCGGCGAATCCTTCCCCGGTCTTTCCGAGGAGACCACGATCCGGATCTTGGGTTTTCCGCGACCCGACGGCCAGCGGCAGTCGGCGTAGACCCAGTCGTCCCCGACCTCGACGTCGTCTCCGGCGAGAATCGAGTCGTCCGGAGCCCGGAATTCGACCCGGATCTTCGCGGGCGAATCGCCCTGCACGCGCCGTGCCCATACCCCGACCGTGAGCGGCAGCGAAACCCGCGACGGCTGCGACAACACGGAATCGATTCCCCGATCCGACCGAGCCGGAACGGAGATCACCTGCGAATGCTCCCCCGAACGAACGGCCTTCCCCCCGAGAACGGCGCCGTCCATGCAGAAATCGCGCCCGGAGATCGTCCAGCCGCGGGCGATGCCGACCCGGAACCCTTCTTCGAATCCCCCGTTGGGCCCTTCAATGCGGGGAACGGGCGGCGGCTGGATCACGCCGCCGGGAGGTTTCGGAAAATCCCGGAAAACCGCGTACGAGGGCTTCGGCCGCAGGTTCGGATCGGTCAGTCCGAATCCCCCGAGCCGGTTTTCGAAATCGGCGAGGCACAGGTACGTGGCGATCTCCACGGAAGACCACGCGGGCGAATTCAGCGCCGCGAGGATTTCCCGAACGCGGTCCGCCTGGTCGGGCTCCGACATTTCGGCGGTGTGATACCCGTATTCCGTGATCCAGATCTTCTTGTCGCCGTCCCCGTGGGCCCGCATCACCTCGAGGAGGGCGTCGACCTTCTTCTTCATCGTGGCGGCGTCCGGGCTGTAGGGATGATCCGCCACCGCGTCGAAGAGCCCCTCGCCCGGGTACCAGAGATCCCGCATCTCGTAGGTCAACCGCAGGAAGATCGGCGCATACCCGCCGGCGTCGTCGAGCCCGCCGAGGGCGACCACGGCCTCGGGATATTCCCGCTTGATCACCCGGTACGTCCGGCGCAGCCAGGGGATGTATTCCTCGACGAAGCTGTACCGCACGCCGTCGGTATGCCATCCCCAGCCGTTCTGTTCGTTCCAGAACTCGTAGTACCGGGTGAAACGCCGCGTCCGGGCCACCAGGCGCCGGAGGAACTCCTCGTATTCTTCGGCAACCTCCTCCCGCGGGGGCCAGGCGTGGGTCGGTTCGCCCGTGGGGCTCGCCCAGCCCGGGGTGTTGACGATCAGCGGGATCGGGACGATGCCCCACCGCGCCGCCCGCCGGACTTCGGCGTCGAAATCGCTCCAGTCGTACCGTCCCCGTTCGGGCTCGATCTCGCGCCAGCTTGCCGCGATCCGCGAACAGGTCACCCCGGCCCGCGCCATTTCCTCCCAGAGGGCGTCGCGGTAATCGGGCGGGTTGCCCACCAGCCCGTCGCCGCCGACGTGGTTGACGCCGAAGACCAGGGGACGATCCCCGGCGCGCGTGGACGAGGCCAGAACGAGAATCGCGCATGCAAAGAGAATCCGTCGCATCGAAAACGCCTCCGCCGTCATTGTTCACAGCGGCGCCGCGACGGCAAACGAAGAATCGAGGCCCGTGACGCCGCCCGGACCGCCGGCCCCGCGTACCGAATTCAGATTCCCGGGAGATCGAGTTGTCCCAGACCGGCGGCGATCCGCACGGGTTCGAACGACAACCGATGGATCGGCGACGGCCCCAGGCGCCGCAAGGCCTCGAGATGCTCCGCGGTCCCGTACCCCCGGTTCCGTTCGAAGCCGTAGCCGGGGTAATGCAGGGCGCGTTGTTCCATCAACCGGTCGCGGACGACCTTGGCCAGCACCGACGCCGCAGCGATCGACCAGCTCCGACCGTCGCCGCCGACCAGGGCCCGCTGCTTCCACGGGAAATCCCGGAGGGGCCGGCCGTCCACCAGAACCAGGTCCGGCGGCGGGGAGAACCGACTCACCGCGCGGCGCATGGCCTGCTCGGAAGCCCGAAGGATGTCGGTCCGATCGATTTCCGCCGGCGGAATCGCGATCACGGCGAATTCCACGCCGGGGATCCGGCGCAATTCGTCGAAGAAGCGCCGACGGCGCGCCGGCGCGAGTTTCTTGGAATCGGTGAGCCCTTCGAGACGGAATTCCGCGGGCAGAATCACCGCGGCCGCCACCACGGGTCCCGCCAGTGCGCCCCGACCGGCCTCGTCCGTGCCGGCGATCCGCCGGAGACCTTTCCGGCGGGCGGCCTTTTCGAAGCGGAGCATCTCTCCGCCCCCGGCAACGACGTCAATCCTGGGTCCGGCGGCGGGCCCCCTTGACCTTCGCCTTCTTGCCGATGCGGTCCCGGAGGTAATAGAGCTTCGCCCGGCGAACGCGGCCGCGCCGCTCGACCTCGACCTTTTCCACCAGCGGGGAGTGGATCGGAAAGACCCGTTCGACGCCTTCGCCGTAGGAGATCCGGCGCACGGTGAAGGTCTCGCCCATGCCCTCGCCGTCCCGGGCGATGACCGTTCCGCTGAAGGTCTGGATCCGTTCGCGATCGCCTTCCTTGATCTTCGTATGCACCCGGACCGTGTCGCCGATGGAAAATTCCGGGAGGTTTTCCTTCCGATGCCCCTTCTCGACGAAATCAATCAGTTCGTTCATCTCTGTCGTCTCCCCTGAGAAGATCCGGACGCCGCCGACGGGTTCGCCGGTACGCCTCGGCCTTCCTCCATCGCGCGATCTCGGGATGATTCCCCGACAGGAGGATCTCGGGCACCTTCATCCCCCGGAAGACCGCGGGTCTCGTGTACTGCGGATAATCCAGCAACCCCTCTTCAAACGAATCCTGTTGCGTCGCCTCCGGATGTCCCACCACGCCGGGCACCAGCCGGCCGACGACGTCGATCAACACCATCGCGGGCAGCACGCCGCTGGTCAGCACGTAATCCCCGATGGAGATCTCGTCGGTAACCAGCGCTTCCCGCACCCGCTCGTCCACCCCTTCGTAATGGCCGCAGAGAATCAGCAGGTGCTCTTCGGCGGCCAGTTCCCTTGCAAGCCTCTGATCCAGCTTCCGCCCCTGCGGCGTCATCAGGATCACCCGGGTCGTTTCCTTCCGGAGGTCTTCGACCGCCGCAAAGATCGGCCCCGGCATCATCACCATCCCCGGACCGCCTCCGAAGGGCCGATCGTCGGTGGTCCGGTGACGGTCCGTCGTATACTCCCGCAGGTCGTGGATCGCAATCTCGAGGATGCCCCGGTCGCGCGCCCGGCCGATCACGCTGTCGTCCAGTGGCCCCGCGAACATGCCCGGGAAAATCGTGACGACATCAATGCGCAGGCGATCGGACATCCCGGATCGGCGTCACTCCACGATTTCCAGCATCGCGCGCCGGTTGTCCTTGGCCGCGGCGCTGGTGAGCAGCGTACGGATGGCGCTGATCGTCTTCCCGTTCTTTCCGATCACCTTGCCGATATCGTCCCGGTTGCAACGCAGTTCGAAAATGACCGTTCGTTCGCCGCCCAGTTCGCTGACCTGCACTTCGTCCGGATGATCGACCAACGCCCGTACCACGTATTCGATGAAGTCCTTCATGCCGTCCTTCCACCTTCCCTGGCCCCGTTGAGGACCCCGGATGCTCCCCCGACGGGATCCGGCCTACTCTTCCGACGGAGGACTCTCCACTTTCTTTCGTTCGCGCTTGGCCAGACTTCGTACCGTATCACTCATTCGGGCTCCGTGCGACACCCACCAGTCCAGACGCTCCAGGTCCAATCGGATCACCGGATCGTCGGCCCGGCGCGGGTCGTACGTGCCGAGCGTCTCGAGGGACTTGCCGTCCCTCGGCGCCTTCGAATCGACGACCACCACCCGATAACAGGGGTTGTTCCTGGCCCCGACTCGCGTCAAACGTATCGCCACCGACATCGACTTCCTCCTGCATCCATGGTTCGTCCCGTTCGGCCGGGCGGAAGTTCGTCCCGGGACCTTCGAGTATACTGGAAACGATCCCGGCCGCAGAAGGGTTCAAACGTAGCCTCCCGCGCCAGCCTGTCAAGATCCGCCGCCCATTCCGCCGCACCCCGGCCCCGCACACGACGCCCGGCATCCGCCCGGGGACGGTCCGGGGCTCGATTCCGCATTCCCCCCGCGAGGCCTTCTGCGTTACCCTCGGCGCCCCATGAGCGATCCCTGGAACCTCCGTCAGCGATCGGAAACCTGCAACGCGTGCGGCCGCCCCTTCCAGGACGGCGAGATCTTCGTCAGCGAACTGATTCCCGGCGACGAACGGTACGAACGGCGGGATTTCTGCCGGGAATGCCGTCCCGACTCCGCAGACCGCGCCGGCGTCGTTTCCCGGTGGACCAGCCGTTTCGTCCCGACGCCGCCCCCGCCGCCCGATCCGATCGAGAGGAGCAGCGCCGAGGAAATGCTCCGAAAGCTCGCCGACCGGGAGGACCCCGAGGCGGTCAACACCCGCTTTATCCTCGCCCTGATGCTCGAGCGCAAGCGGATCCTCCGGGCGCGCGACCAGTTCGTCGACGAACGCGGCGCCCGCGTCTTCGTCTACGAACACCACAGCAGCGGCGAAACCTTCCTCGTGTCGGATCCGGGACTCTCCCCCGCCCAGGCGGCGGAGGTCGAAAA
>CAYNBQ010000033.1:0-14765 GCA_964395275.1 uncultured Verrucomicrobiota bacterium | reverse complement strand
GCGCCTCCCGAGGAGGGGGAAAACCATGCCGGATGAAATCCTCCTGCGCGGCGGCCGGGTCGTCGACGGCACCGGCGCCCCGATGCGGCGCATGGACGTCCTGCTGCGGGGGGACCGCATCCGCGAGGTCGCCCGAAAGATCCCCGCCGACGCCTCCCGCGTCCGCATCATCGATCTGGAAGAACGCGTGGTCGCCCCCGGGTTCATCGACGCCCACTCCCACTCCGACATCACCCTGCTCCATCTGCCCGGGTGCCACAGCAAGATCCTCCAAGGGGTCACGACCGAGATCATCGGCAACTGCGGGTTTTCCGCGGCCCCTCTGCAGGGGGAAGGCCTGGAGCGCGTCCGCGAAACCTGGAAGCGGTTCGACGTCGAGATCGACTGGACGGATTTCGAAGGCTACCGCCGTCGCCTCGAGGCCGCGCCGCCGGCCGTGAACGTGGCGGCCCTGGTGGGTCACAACAACCTGCGCGCGGGGATCATCGGATACGCGGACCGCCCCGCCGCAGCCGAAGAGATCGCCGGGATGGCCGAACTGGCCCGCCGGGCCATGCAGCAGGGCGCCCTGGGCCTCTCCACGGGCCTGGCCTACAGCCCCGGGCTCTTCGCCGACACCGCGGAACTCGTCGAACTCGCCGCCGCCGTCGGCGAATTCGGCGGCCTCTATGCGAGCCATATGCGCAGCGAAGGGGACCGTCTGCTGGAGAGCATCGACGAAACCCTCGAGATCGGGCGAAAGGCCCGCGTGCCGGTCCAGATCTCGCATCTGAAGGCGTCCGGACGATCCAACTGGGACAAGCTCGACGCCGCGTTCGACCGGATCGCCGCCGCCGCCGCCGACGGTCTCCCGGTTTACTGCGACCGCTATCCGTACACCGCATCCTGGACCGATCTGGACACGATCCTGCCCTCCTGGGCCTTCGACGGAGGGACCGATCGGTTGCTGGAACGCCTGGCCGACCCCGGCCACCGGGAGCGCCTCGTCCGCGAACTCGAATCGTCGCGCCACGCAGGCGCCTGGGACAGGATCCGGATCGCCGGCACGGAGAAGGAATCTCTCCGATCCCTCGAAGGCCGATCGATCCTCGAACTCGCCCGGGAACGGGGCGTTCCGCCGCCGATTTTCGTCCTTGACCTCCTGCGGGAAGATCGATGTCGCACCGGGGCCTTCTTCTTCACGATGGCCGAGGAAAACATGCGGCGCGTCCTGCGGCACCCGCGCTGCGTGATCGGGTCCGACGCCTCGGCGCGTCCCTTCCCCCTTCCGCCCGACGCCAGCAAACCGCATCCGCGCGCCTTCGGAACCTTTCCGCGGGCGGTCGGCGACCTCGTGCGGGAAGGGCTCTTTTCCCTGGAGGAGGCGGTCTTCCGGTCCACGGGCCTCACCGCCCGGATCTTCGGGCTGAAGGACCGCGGAACCATCCGCAAGGGCGCCGCCGCCGACCTCGTGGTCTTCGATCCGGAGAGCCTGTCCGACCGCACGTCCTGGGCCGATCCCGCCCGTCCGCCCTCGGGGATCGAACAGGTCTGGGTGAACGGACGTCTCGCCGTCGACCGCGGCGTCCCCACGGGGGTCGCCGCCGGCCGGTTCCTTCCCGGTCCCGCCGCCCGCTAGCCCGGGCGCCCCGCCGCGGGCGCCGCCCCGGGAGGGCGGTCCCGAAATCCCGGGATCATTCCTTCGCGGGCGGGGGGGCGGTCGTCGGAGCGGACGGTTCCGCGTCCCCTTCGTTCGACATTTGGCTTTGCATCATGGACAACACCATCTGCGTCATGTCCACCCGCTGCACGTCCTCCGGAAGATTCAGCGTGAAGGGATCCCCGCCCTCCCAGTCGGGATCGGTCTGCACGCGGACGAATTCCTGCGTCATCATCGGGGCGCCGTCCGCATTGCGGAACTCCGCCTTGCGCATCATCCCGCTGGTCGCATCGATCCAGACCGTCTGGCTCTTCGGCGCCATCGGCATCGCCTTCATGCCGGGCGGCGACTTCAGATCGCCTTCCAGGACGTGCGCCGTCACGCCGTCGACCGTCTCCGTCCCCAGATAACGGAGCGAATCTTCCTTCATTCCATCCAATCCCGACGCCATCGGCGACGCTCCCGCCGTTCCCCCCATGCCCGCGGCATCCGGGCCCAGGACCTCCTTCAGCTTTTTCTGATCGATCACCTGGACCATGTTCATCTGCGGTATGTACGTCTGGATCCGTTCCCCGTCGTTGACCGTGATCTGTTTGGCGCCGCCCATCATCGGCATCGACATCTCCATGCGGAACTTCCCGCCGTCCGCTAGGAGCCGGCCCTCGATGACCATTTCCTGCCCCATCATGGTCATCGTCATCCGCGTGTCGGCCTGAAAACGCTTTACGCCCTCGACCTTCTTCCGGATCTCCCGGACGACGTCCCGGGCGGTGAGCACCCCGGCCGGTTCCGATCCCTCCGGCGGCATCGCCCCGACCCCGCCGGATGTGACCTTCAGAACCCGGTATCCGCCTTCCGGATTGCGCCCGAAAACGACGGAGTAGTTCTCGGAAAGCGCCTGCAGCGCCTCTTCCACCGTCGCATCCGCCAGATCCAGCGTCAGCACCCGGTCGTCGGCCGGGGTGACGGCGGCTTCGAACCCGGCCTTTTCCGCGAGGTCGCGCAGGATTGCGTTCGACCCCGCCTGGACCGCGTGGATCGTCACCTTCCCGTCGGCATACTCGATCCGCCATTCGCCCGGCTCGATCTGCCCGACCGCCGTCGATCCGGCGCATACGACGATCGCCGCCCAGACGGCGATCCGTTTCAACGAAATCCGAAAACTCCCGTGTGCATGCATTCTTCGGTCCTCATCTTCCCGACGGGGATGGTCCGTCCGGTTTCTTCCCGCCGGAAGCGGGGTCGTTTCCCTGCAGTATCCGCTCATCCGCGATCCGCGTCGACGAAAACGAGGCGTTCCCGCCGTCTTCCCGACGGCGCACGGATCGTTCCGTCGGCCGGCGCACCCGTCCCAAGCGGCGTCCCTCAGGGACGACGCGAAGGGGAAACTTCTCCGGTCCTCTTCTCCGGAAGCCCGGCTCCGCCTTCCTGCGAACGCGGGTTCGATGCCGACGTCCCGACCGGGACCGGAAGATCCCCGGCGCCCTCCTCCGGGAGCGGAAGCGGGCCGAGGCCCGCAGGAGGCATGCCCACGATCTCCCCGCCCGGCGTCGCGAACCATCCCCGGGTCCCGATCTCCGCAGGAGAGAGTTCCGCGCGCGGCGAAAGGGTCGCCGCAAACCCCGCAAACAGCAGGATCCCCGCGCCGACCAGCCAGGCGGCGAAGACCAGGAACCTTCCCTTCTTCATGCCCCGCGAGCGCCGGATCTCGCGTCGGGCGAATCCCCCGCTCATCAGGATGAAAATCCCCAGGGCCGCCAGGACGACGAGTGCCGACAGCGGAACCGAAGGCGCCGCCCGCGTCAAGGCGCGGACCACGGCGGCGATTCCCGCCGCCCCCGATTCGAGTTCGGGAAGCGCGAGCCGCATCAGCCAGAATCCGCCGAGAACCGCTCCGAGCGTCGCCGCCCAGGCCCATCCCGGCCGCGTGCGATGGATTCTCGGGGGACGGGATCGGCGGGGGCGATGATTCCGCGGCGGCGGCATCACGGAACGATACGCCCCGGCCCGGCGCGCATCATCGGGGATCAGGATCGCCAATCCGGCGTAGGCGATCAGTACCGGGATTCCGCCCCCGGCGACGAAGAGGATCACCCACACCAGGCGCACCCAGATCGGCTGGATCCCGAGCCATTCCGCGATCCCGCCGCAAACCCCGGCGATCTTCCGGTCCGCGCGGCTCCGTACCAGCGGCCGGTCGAAGGCGTCGCGATTCTCCGACGGCAACGCCGGAGGCGGTTCGGCGCGCGGGATCCTGCGCGCCGTTTCCAGCGCGGCCCGCATCTCCGCGGCGGTCTCGAACCGTCGGCGCGGATCCTTCTGCAGGGCGCGCAGCACCACCGCGTCGATCGACTCCGGCACCCGGGCCAGCCGGCTCGGCGGATCGAAGTTGCCCAGGGGCAGTTCCCCGGTGAGCATCTCGTACAGGACCACGCCGAGGGCGAAGAGATCCGAACGCGCGTCGGCGTACCGGGCCGATTCCCGTTGTTCCGGCGAGATGTAGTCGAACGTGCCCATCGCCAGCCGCGTCTGGGTGAGCCGCGAAACCGGTTCGCCGTCCGTCGTACGAAGGATCCTCGACAAACCGAAATCGGCGATCTTCACCCGCCCGGTCCGGTCGATCAGGATGTTCTCGGGTTTGATGTCGCGGTGGATGATCCCCCGCCCGTGCGCGTAGGCCAGGGCGTCGCAGACCTCTTCGGCGATCCGGACGCATTCCCGATACTCGGGACGCCGATCCGACATCCACTCCCGGAGGTTCCGGCCCTCGACCAGTTCCATCACGAAGAAGCAGACGCCGTCTTCGGATCCGCGGTCGATGATCCGCACGATGTTGGGATGCTCGAGTTTCGTGAGCGCCTCGGACTCCCGTTCGAAGCGCCTGCGGAAGACCGGGTCGAGCGCCAGGCGTCCGTCGAGGATCTTCAACGCCACCGGCCGGCCCAGCGAGATCTGGGTCGCCCGGTAGACCCGTCCCATGCCGCCGCGCCCGATCAACTCCACGATGCGGTATCCGCCGATCCGCGTGCCCGGTTCGAACGACGGCTCGCGGACCCCCGACCCGGGAACCGGGGGAGCCGCCGCCGTCGGCACCCGGCCCGGGTCGAAGCGGTGTCCGCAGCGGGGACACTCGATCGTCCCGTCCGGCTCCGCCGAGGCGAGGGAGCACGGTCCGCCGCAGGCGGGACAGACCGCGCCCGCCCCCTGCTGTTCGGCGTTGTTCTTCATCGTGGATCCGCCTTCGCACCCCGGGCGTCGCCGGGGATCAGCGAATCGGCGCCGGATCCCCTTCCCCGGTGCGCGCCGCCAGTTCCAGCGGCGTCCCTTCGTCCGCGTCGCCCGTTGTCTCGAAGGCGGCGGGCGTCGATTCGGACGGCTTCTCTCCCAGGACGGTGTCGATCTCCCGCAGGGGATCCCGGTCGGCGCCGATCCCCTCCACGGGGATGGCCTCGGCCGGCCGGGCCAGATGCGCGTCGATCATCCGGTTCTCCACTTCCAGGCGCTTGCGCAGACGGTCGTACAGGGCCCGGGCCGCTTCGAAGTCGCCCTTCGTATCCTGCGATACTAGACCTCCGACGGTCGCGGCCAACTCTTTTTTCGCCTGCAGTTTCACGTTCTCGGCCTGCAATCGCGCGATCATGTCGACGTATTGCTGCTTGCGCGCACGCGCCTCGCGGATCTGCCGGCGCCCCAGCTCCACCGCCTGTTCCAGGGTCTCCAGGGTGGCCTTTCTCACGTCCAGGACCTCCCGCGCCCCGCGATAGGCGTCGACCCGCGCCAGGGCGTCCCGGCGGAGGTCTTCCGCCGCGTAGCTCCTGCCGCCGATGACGTAGACCGGGCGGTTCTCGGCAAGGAGATTCCGAACCTCCTTCAGGGAATTCTCCGCCTGCCGAAGCGCCGATTCGCGGCGGGCCACTTCCTTCTGCAGGTATTCCAGATCCACCTCCTGCTCGATCAGTCGCTTCTCGTGACGCAGCACGGTGTCGTCCAGTCCCGCCACCATCGTGCGCAACCGCTCGATCTCCACGCGGAACGGAACCCTGGCCTGCGCCTCCTGCATCACCAGTCTCTTTCCGGTCGCCACGTACGAAACCACCGTCCGTCCCCCGAAAACGGCGACGGCCAGCAGGATCGCCCCGACGATGGCCCAAAATACTTTCTTGCCCATCAGATCTTCCTCCCCGCCGGATTTCCCTCCGGCCCTGTTCGGTTCATTCCGCGCCGGCATCATTTCCGGCCTCCGCCGCGCGCCACCGGGACGCCAGTCGGTTCACGGCGAAGCCCGCCCGCCGGCGCGCCTTTTCCCATTCGAGATCCGCGCGCGACGCCGCCCGCAGGTATTCCGCCCGTCCCGACCGGCGGAGGGCCTGCCGCGCCGCACTCGCGTCGAGACCGGCCGCGACCGCCCGCGATACTTCCCCGGAGGCATCGAGCCATTCCATCCAGTCCTCGATCGCCGCGAGCGTATCCTCCAGGCGCGTCCGCTCGGCCGGATCCTCCGTTTCGGCAAGGGTTTTCGAAAGGCGACGCCGGTAGGATTCCATCTCGCGCCGCTGCCTCTCCGCAGCGGAGGCCGACTCCGCACAACTGCGGCGCAGCGGATCTCCTCCCGGGAGGAGATCCGCGGAAGAACCCGCCTCCCGTCCCGCGGGCGCCCCGTCCCACCGGGAAGCGATGAGACTTCCCGCGAAGAAGAGCAGTACCGCCCAGAGCACGATCCGCAGAAAGCCCGCCCCGTGTCCGCCGAATCCGAACAACCACCGGATCAGCCCGAGGCTCAACGCCCCCATGACCCAGAGGATCAACAGGACCCCCGCGGCCACCAACCCGCCGACGACCAGAACGATGGATGCAATCATCTGCCGCTTCTCCCGCCGCGATCCGCACGGCGGCCGGCGCTTCAGCACGCGGCATGCCCCGGATCGAACCGGCGGGAAGACGGACCGAACAGGCCCATTCGCAGGGTCTTACGCATCGCCAAGCCGGAGGTCCCGATGCGGACGGAGCGGCGGGGATCGAAAGATCCTTTCGATGGACCTAAAGATTCTTTCGATCGGAATCGGGACGCAGACCGTAGAGCGCGATCTTCTTGTTGAGGGTCGGCAGCGAGATCCCCAGCAACCGGGCGGCCTCTCCCTTCTTCCATCCGCTCCGCCGGAGCGCGCGCTCGACGGCGGCCGCTTCGACATCCCGCAGGGAGAAGGAGTCGGTGACCGCCGCGGGCGGCGGCGGGGGGCCGAGAACCTCCGCGCCGAGGTCGGCCCTTCGGATACGGGCGCCGTGGCCGAGAACCACCGCCCGATGGATCACGTTGGCCAGTTCCCGGACGTTGCCGGGCCAGTCGTAGCGCCGCAGCGCCTCCAGGGCGTCCTCTTCGAAACCGGCAAGTTCCTTCTTGCCGAGAGCCCGCGAGAACCGGCGCAGGAAATGCTCGGCCAGCCGCGGGATGTCTTCGCGCCGCTCGCGCAACGGCGGCAACTGAACGGTCACCACGCTCAACCGGTAGAAGAGATCCCGGCGGAATCGTCCCTCCCGCACCTCCGTCGCAAGATCCCGGTTCGTGGCCGCCACGAACCGGTCGTCGATGCGGATCGATTCGGTGCCGCCCACCCGTTCGACGACGCGTTCCTGCAGCGCTCGAAGGAGTTTGCCCTGCGCTTCCGCGGGAAGTTCGGCGACCTCGTCGAGAAAAAGCGTGCCGCCCGAGGCCAGCTCGAGCCGTCCCGGTTTCGTGCGGACCGCCCCCGTGAACGCGCCCCGCTCGTGGCCGAAGAGTTCGCTCTCGAAGAGGCCCGGGGCGACGGCGGCGCAGTTGACGGCCACGAACGGCCCCTGCGCGCGGGGACTGCGCGCATGGATTCTGCGGGCGATCAGTTCCTTGCCCGTCCCCGTCTCGCCCTGGATCAACACCGTGGCCTCGGATTCGGCGGCCCGATCCACGATCTCCAGGACCGACCGGACCGCGGGCGAATCCCCGATGAACTCTTCCTCGTGCCGATCCCGTTCCGACTCGAGTTCCGCTTCGGACCGGCTGATCCTCATCGCCGCCAGGAGGCGTTCGGCTCCCGACTCCGCCAGCTCCCGGGCCCGGCGGAGGGCATCTTCCCCGAGTCCGGCCGATCGCGCCGCCGTCCAGAGAACGAGCACGCCGATGCGGCGTCCGCCGGCGCGCAGCGGCAGCAGGGTCGCGTCTCCCGCCCGCACCGGGTCCTCCCCGGACATCGCCCTTGCCAGGAGTCCGCCGTCGAGCACCCCGTCCCAGGAGGCCCCGCCCGATTCATCCAGCACCTTGCGGATGCCGAAATCGGAGGCGCCCGGCGCCCGGGCCAGCAGCGCGGCGCGGCGCACCCCGGGGATCCTCAACGCCCGCCGCAACACCCGGGCGGCGGTCGCATCCGGGGCCGGAAGATCCTCCGGCCCCGGTTCCTCCTCCCCTGCGGCGGGGAAACCCTCCGCGGCGACCGGAACCTCTCCGGCGACCGCGACCGTTTCCCTCGGGGCCGCGCCCGGGTCGGAGAAAACGAGTTCGACTCCGCCGAGCCGGATTTCGTCTCCCGGCTTCAGGATCTCGCTTCCGACGCGGCGGCCGTTCACCCAGACGCCGTTCCGGCTGCCGAGATCCTGGATCCTCCAGTCCGGCCCCGCCCGATAGAAACGGGCGTGCTCCCGGGAAACCGAGGGATCGAGCAGACGGATCGTCGCCTCGGGCGCACGACCGGCGATCGCGCCGTCTTCCACGGGAAACTCGGCGCGCAGGACCCCGGCTTCCACCCGAAGAAGCCTGGGTCCGGGACTCGCCATCGTTTCCTCCGTCGGACGGGACGGACCGCCGGACGCCGCCCGGATCTCTTCGGTCCGACCGGACCTCCGCGGATTTCGTCCCCTAATCGATCAACCGTTCCGCCGCGTATTCGATGCAGGCCGTGAGCTTCTCCAGGTTCTCGGCGCTGACGTTCGGGAACATCGCGATGCGCACCTGGTTGCGCCCCAGTTTCCGATAGGCCTCGATGTCGACGATTCCGTTCGCCCGCATCGTTTTGCACAGCGCGCCCGCGTCGAGTTTCTCGTCCAGGTCCACCGTGGCCACCGTCGGGGAGCGCAGCTCGGGGCGTTTCACGAAGGGACTCGCCGGCTCCCAGCGCTCCGCCCAGCCGTAGATGATGCCCGATTTCTCCCGCAGCCGGGCCGCCCAGAAATCCATGTCGCCCTGCTCGTTCATCCATTCGATCTGCCGCGCCATGAGATAGAGCGTTGCGATCGCCGGGGTGTTCAGCGTCTGGTCCTTCTCCGCGTTCTGCACCGCCAGCTCCAGCTTCAGAAGATCCGGAACGTAACGGCGGTTCGGATCGGCCGCGAGACGCTCGCAGCGTTCCCAGGCCCGGGGCGAAACGATGCCCACGAAAAGACCGCCGTCGCTGCCGAAACACTTCTGCGGGCTGAAGAAGAGGAAATCGGCCCGGTTCCAGTCGATCTTCACGCCGCCCGCGGCCGAAACGGCATCGATGCCGAGCAGACTCCCTTCCGGCATCTCGGGCAACTCCGGGACGACCACGCCCGTCGAGGTTTCGCACAACGCCAGACCGTGAAAATCACTCTGCGGCGAAGGAACCAGTTCCGGGAGTTCGCCGTAGGGAGCCTCGATCGTTTCGACCTCGAGCCCCGGAATCGCCGAGGCCCACCGCGCCCACTTGCTCGAGAATTCGCCGTAACAGAAGTGCGTGGCGCGTTTCTCGGCCAGACAGAGCGATCCCATGTCCCATCCGACGCTTCCGCCTCCGTTTCCCAGCGCGATCCTGTAGCCGTCGGGCAACCGGAAGAAGGTCCGCAGGCCTTCCCGGATCCGTCCCACGACGCTCTTGACCGCGGGACGCCGATGGCTGGTTCCCATCAATCCGGTTCCCGTCGCCGCCAGGTCCTGGAGAAACTCGACTCGCACGGCGGACGGACCCGGACCGAACCGGCCGTCACTCGGAAGCATGTCTTTTGGAATACGGATGGTTTCAGGGTCCACGGAAAGGGATCCTCCTTCTGGTTGGATGCATCGCGAACCCATTTCGCGACCGCCGTATCCTCGGGGGAGCGTTCCCCGGGGTCAAGTCCGGCGGGCTTGCGCCCGTATTCTGCGAAGTTGTGGGATTCCGGGGTGCGAAGTAGACTTCGCGAACCGTACTCGACCCCACCGGAGATCCCCCTTGGCGAACCTTCGTCTGATTTCGACCGACCTCGACGGCACCCTGCTCGGGGGAGCCCATTTCGACGCCATTCCCGCCGAGGTGATCCACCGGATCGCGGAAATCAAGGCGTCCGGCGACGTTCTCTGGGTGATCAACACCGGGCGCCACCTGCGCAGCCTGCTCGAGGGTCCTTTCCGCAACACGATGTTCCGCGTCCGGCCGGACTACCTCGTCGTCGAAGAATCGAGGATCTACCGGCGGGTCGGATCCCATCGCTACCGTCCCCTGCGCCGCTGGAACCGGGACGTCCGCCGGGTTCAGCGGTCCGTTCTGCGGGAACTGCGGCCCCTCATCCGCGTCTGGAAAGAGGAGATCCTCCGGGAATACGACTGCGAAAGCCGCGCCCGGGGAGCGGGACACCTCTGGTTCCGCTGCGATACGGACACCGCGGTTCGGATCGAACGGGATCTCGCCGAGAAGATCCGCGGGTGTCCGGAAGCCCTCGTGTACCGCAACGGGACCGACGTCTACCTGGGGTTCAGCCTCTTCACCAAGGGGTCGGCCCTGGCCGAGATCTGCATGATCGAGGAACGCACTCGGGAGGAAACCTTCGCCGTGGGCGACGGGCCGAACGATCTCTCGATGCTCGACGGCAGCGTCGCCGCGTGGTGCGCCGCGGTCGCCAACGCCGATCCCGAGGTCATCAAACAGGTTCGGCGGATCCACGGCTACGTCGCCGAAGCGCCCTTCGCCGACGGGGTCATCGAATCCCTCGAATGGGCCCTGGCCGCGCCGGAGGCCGAACCGGCGCCGTCTCCCTTCGGCCGCAGGCATGGGAGCGGAACGGCAGGCTCCTCGCCGCAGGATCCCTGACCGGTTCCGCGCCGGTTCCCGTTTCGCACGAAGGCGACGGAGGCCGGCGGTTCCGGCCGGGAAAACACGTCTCAGGCGGGGCGGCGGCCTATGCGGATTTCTGGCCGGAACCCGAGGGCGCCAGCAGGATATCGCGCAGTTTCACGATCGCGTCGTCCTGGATCTGCTTGATGCGCGCCCGCGTCAGGTGGAACCGGTTGCCCACCTCTTCCAGGGTCAGCCCTTCGAAGAAGCGCAGCCGAATCACCGTGGCCAGCCGCGCGGGAAGTTTGTCGATCGCTTCCCGGATCTCGGAATGCGCGGTCAGGCGCACCGCCGAAGGCGAGGATTCGTCCGCGACGAAATGGTAGAGCGACACGTCGTCGCCGCCGACGAGGGCGTCGAGCGAAACCGGGGGCGACGGGGTATCGCGCCACTGCGCCAAGTAGGGCATCAGTTTCCGGACCTTCATCAGGGGAATGCCGCACTCGTGCACGAGATCTTCGGGTTTCGGTTCGGAATGATGCTTTTCGATCCAGCGGTCCCACGCCTGTTTCAGGGTGGTCAGGTCCCCCTTGGAGCCCGAGGGCACGTTGCCGTCGCGGGCCTGTTCCTGGAGATACGAATGCAGCCGGTGCTGGATCGACACCTGGGCGTAGCTGTAGAAGGGCGTGCCGCGCGTGAAATCGAAGCGCCGCACCGCATGGGCCAGGGCCTGCATGCCTTCCTGCAGGAGTTCCTCCACCCAGACCGGGCCGACCCAGAAATAGGATTTCGCGCAGTTGACCACCAGCCGGCGGTTCGCCATGCAGATCTCCTCCTCGGCGGCGCGCAGTTTCTGCACCAGGGAGAGGATCTGCCGCATGTTCCGCCGCAGTTCCTCCATGTTTTTCGGCCGGATCTCTCCGCGTTTCCGGATCTGGTAGACGCACCAGTGGATTTCCTCGAAGAGAAGCCGGCTTCGTTCGGCCCCGAGCAGTTCGACCTGCCCCCCTTCGGAGAGAAAGCGGGTGATCGGGTTGGAGACCCTGCTGAGGCTGATGAAGGTCCGTTCCTGGCGGACGGTTTCCGGTTTGAAACTCGGATCCTGGAACTTGGGCAGGACGACCAGGCGGTGGTCGATCGTGTGGAGAACGGCCTCCACATGAAGATCGTACTGCTTCATGAGGAGGGCCCGCAGTTCGGACTCCTTCAGGCCGACCCGCTTGGCCAGCTTGCGGAAATCCCCGGACTTGACGAACTCGCGGAAGATCTTCCGCTGCCGATCGTCCCCCATTTCCGAATCCCGGTTGTCCAGGATCCAGCCCGGATCTTCCTGCACGTCTTTCATGATCCACCGCCCCGTTCGTGGGAACGCTCCACGATCCACTTTCACTATAGCACCGGTTTGAACCGCAGGGAAACCGGCAAAGCCGAAAAGAAAAAAGAGACAATCCGCGGCAACACGGACAATCCGCTGAACATTCGCCCCCCGCTCTTGCCTGGCGACCCGCTTTCCGGTATGCGTTGGGGCGCTGTCCGCCGGCCTCCGCCCGGCGGTCGGTCCCGAAACCACGGCGCAATCCGCGCTATATGGAGGAGGAACTTCACCATGTCAAGAGCCGTAACTCTCTTCACGGGACAATGGGCCGATCTGCCCCTGGAGACCCTCGCAGCCAAGGCCTCGGAATGGGGATACGACGGGTTGGAGCTGGCCTGCTGGGGCGACCATTTCGACGTGCGCGAAGCCGCCCGCAGCAAGACCTACTGCCGCGAAAAGCTCGATCTGCTCAAGCGCTACGGATTGCGCGTCTGGGCCATCAGCAACCATCTCGCCGGCCAGGCCGTCTGCGACCCGATCGACGAACGGCACAAGGCCATCCTGCCCCCCCACGTCTGGGGCAACGGCAAGCCCGAGCAGGTCCGGGCCCGCGCCGCCCAGGAGATGAAGGACACCGCCCGCGCCGCGGCGAACCTCGGGGTGAAGGTCGTGAACGGGTTCACCGGTTCGCCGATCTGGCACCTGCTCTACTCGTTCCCGCCGGTCGATCCGAAAACGATCGAAGAGGGGTTCGCCGAGTTCGCCGACCGGTGGAACCCGATCCTCGACGCGTTCAAGAAACACCGGGTGCGGTTCGCCCTCGAGGTGCATCCCACCGAGATCGCGTTCGACATCGTGACCGCCCAGCGCGCCCTGAAGGCCCTGAAGAACCGGCGCGAGTTCGGGTTCAACTTCGATCCCTCGCACCTCGAATGGCAGGGCGTCGATCCGACCGTCTTCCTGCGGACCTTCCGCAACCGCATCTACCACGTCCACATGAAGGACGCGGCGGTCACCCTCGACGGAACCAGCGGCATCCTGGCCTCGCACCTCAACTTCGGCGACCCGCGCCGCGGCTGGGATTTCCGCTCGCTGGGGCGCGGCGACGTCGATTTCGAATCGATCATCCGCGCGCTCAACGAGATCGGGTACCGCGGCCCCCTCTCGGTGGAATGGGAAGACAGCGGCATGGACCGCGAACACGGCGCGCGCGAGGCCTGCGAATTCGTCCGTCAGGTCGATTTCGAGCCGGCCTCCACCGCGTTCGACGCCGCCTTCGAGAAGAAGTAGGAAAACGACGGAAACGGACCGGCGCGCCGTCCTCCCCGTCCCGGGAAGACGGTGCGTTCCCGCTCCGGACGCCGCGATGACGCCTCGACGAAAAGCACGAATGCAGGCCGTCGCCTCGGCCCGTCTGCGCGGCGTCACCCTCGTGCTCGACAACCTCTACCAGCAGCACAACATGAGCGCGGTGCTCCGATCCGCCGAGGCCTTCGGGATCGACACCGTCCACGTCATCGAGGATCGGAACCGCTTCCACATCAACCGCGCCATCACCCACGGCTGCCACAAGTGGCTCACCGTGGTCCGCCACGACCGTCCCGAGGACTGCCTCCTGCCCCTGAAGGAACAGGGGTGGAAACTCTGGGCCGCCCTGCCCGCGCCGGAGGCGATTCCGATCCGGAAGATTCCCCTGACGCCCGCCATCGCCCTGGTCTTCGGCAACGAGGGCGACGGGGTCTCGGAAACCACCCTCCGGCTCTGCGACGCCGCCTTCACGATCCCGATGTTCGGATTCTCGGAGAGCCTGAACGTCTCCGTCGCCGCCGCCGTGGCCCTCGAGAACCTGACCCGGCGGTACCGCGCCTGGATCGGACGTCCAGGAGACCTGTCCCCGCAGGAACGCGCGGCCCTCCTCGCGCGATGGTCCGCCGGGGAAATCCCCGATCCCTTCACGGACGACGGCCCGACGGGAGAAGGAGGAACGCCCGGCTCGCCCTGAGGCCGGATCCGCGCCTTCCCGCGCCCCTCCGGATCAGTGCTCTTCGCCGGCGAACGCCAGGGATTCCTCCATCCATGTGTCCATCGACAGCACGTTGCGCCGCTGTCGATACGACAACCGTTGCGCCGAGCGCTGCGCCAGGTTGAAGACCTGCGCCGCGAACGAGGCCGCCCACGGCCCGCCCGCCCGCAGGGCCCGATGGAGCTGCGCCCGCACCGGCCCGGGAACGAACCGTCGGATCAACTCGTCTTCGGCGCTCACGAAGGCCTGCGCGCTTCCCGGATCGCCCTGCCGGCCGCTCCGGCCGAAGAGCTGCCGGTCGATCCGCCTGGATTCGTGCCGCTCGGTGGCCAGCACGTGCAGTCCGCCGAGTTCCGCCACGCCTCGGCCCAGGCGGATGTCCGTCCCGCGCCCCGCCATGTTCGTCGCGATGGTGATCCGTCCCGCCTGACCCGCCTCGGCCACGATCTGCGCCTCTTCGCGGTGGCGCACCGCGTTCAGCACCCGGTGCTCCAGCCCCATCGCCTCCAGGCGCCGGGAAAGATTCTCGCTGGCCGTCACGCTGCGGGTGCCCACGAGGATCGGACGGTCCATCTCGTGCAGCCGCCGGATCTCTTCCACGACGGCGTTCCACTTCTCCTCTTCCGTGGCGAAGACGCGATCCGGCAACTCCTCGCGGATGCAGGGACGATTCGTCGGAATCGCGATCACCGGCAGATGATAGATGTGCCAGAATTCACCCGCCGCCTCCCGCGCCGTCCCGGTCATTCCGCCCAGCCGCCGGAAGAACCGGAAAAA
>CAYNBQ010000032.1:24134-34433 GCA_964395275.1 uncultured Verrucomicrobiota bacterium | reverse complement strand
TCACGTAAACCGTCCCCGGCGCCGCGCCCGCCGCGCCGCCGGAATCGGGCGCAACCGCGATCCCGGGAGGCCCGATCCCGGCGCCGGAACCCGGGACGTCCCAGACGAAGGCCCGCGCCGTGAAGGGTTCGAAGACCGTTGCGAACGAAGATCCCCTGCCGGCCGGTTCCCGCGACGGGATCGCCTCGAGCGCCGCCAGGAAGAGCGGATTCGTCGACGGTTCCGAGGGTTCCGGCGGCGCCGGCAGTTCTTCGGGCTGATCCGAGGGAATCTCCGGGGGCATCCCGAGATTCACGTCCGAGGGGGGAACCGGCAGATCCAGGTCCTCGGGGACCTCGAGGTTGCCCGCCTCGTCCCGGGCCGTCACCACGAACCGCGCCCGGCCGCCCGCGGCGCCGGAGAACAACGCGGAGGTTTCCGTCGTCCGGGAGAGGAAGATCTCCCACGGCCCGTCGTTCACCGAGGCGTAGACCGTGTAGTTCCGCACGCCGGAACCCGGCTGCGAATCGGTCGCCGACCAGCTCAGCGAATACGAACCGCCTCCGAGGTCCTCGACATCGAGCGTGGAAACCGGAGCGATCGCGTCCAGGATGTTCGTCACGCGGTTCGTCAGCCGGGCCGCGTCGCCGTTGTAGAAGACCCGCGCCTGGGCGGAAAGCGATGCGCCGTCGGGTGTCTCGGGATGGACCTCCACCGTGTAGGAAACCGAACCGAACGTTCCCGGCGTCAGCAGGCCGGCGTCGCCGGCGTCCAGAGGCAACCCGGTCTCCGGATCGACGGCCGTCAGGACCCACAACGCCGTTCCGGTCACCACGTCCATTCCGGCCGTGATCCGGAGCAGGAATCCGCGTTCCTCGATCACGTCGAATTCCCCGGTGAACGCGCCCGGGTCCCTGCCGAGATTCACCGTCAGGTCCCCGAGCTGGATCGTTCCGAGGCGGAACGAACGGATGTCGAGTCCCGGATCGAGTTGCTCCGTGATCCGGATCGTCGCCAGAGGTCGGGTCCCGCCTCCCGGATGCGCGAAACCGATCCGGTACGGCAACGGGGCGTCGGCCGGAACGTACCGGGCCTCTCCGAACCCGACGGGTCCGTTCATCACAACGTCCGAACTCGCCGTCCCTCCCTGAAGGAATTCGCCGAGATTCGGATCGTCCGGTTGCACCGCCGATTTCCAGCGGTCCACCCCGACGCGGATCGTGAACGCTTCGAAATGCGTCGGATGCGACAGGCCGAGGTCGTAATCCGCCGGATCCGGGAGCTCGGCCGATCCGTAGGCCTCCTCGTCGTGACCGTACCAGCGGCGGACCAGCTCGAAGAAGGCCGGCAGATCGCCTTCCTCGACGACCGGTCCCCCGGCTTCCATGCCCAGCATCCCCGCGTTGATCACCGCCATCAGGCTGGCGAACTGCGGCGATTCCCGGATCGCCGGCGGTTCGTCCTCCGGTCGAAGCAATCCCGAGTCCGTGAGCGACGCCAGCCATCCGAACGTCCATGCCTCGGCATCGGCCGCCGCCAGGAAGAAGGGCGCCGGGGCGTCGGGATCGCCAAGGACCGCCTGGCGGTACCGTTCCGCCAGGTCGGATTGATAATCGACGTACTCCTGCGCCGTCATCGGCGTCGCCGCCGCGTAGATGTGGAAATCGAAGGCCAGGGTTTCCAACTCCCAGTCGAAGAGGTCCTTCAGGAACTCCGGATCCTCCGCGAGGATCGCCTTCAGTTCCGGATAGGTCTCGACGGAAACCGTCAGCCCCGCATATCCGCGGTTGACGAGGTCGTAGGCATAGCCCCGGGCCGTCAGCTCCCCGTCGAGATTCACCACCGGATCGACCTCGGCCCACGGCACGCCGTCGATCCGCGGTTCCCCGGCCAGGCTCGTGCGGAAGACGAGCCGTTCGCCCGGAATCAGGGAATCCTCCGGATTCGGCAGTCTCGGAACGCCGACCTCCAGGTGCACGTACGGCGTGCCGATGTTCGTCAGACTGTAGACGCCGAGCCCGTAGACCCCCGTCTCCCCCAGGTCGATCTGCGCGGGACCGCCCAGCCCGATGCTCGTGTCCAGGGGCAGCGCCGGTTCGACCAGGTACCGGTACGGCGTCCGGACGCTGGAACCGTCGGGATTCGTCACGACGATGTCGTACAAGCCGTGGGGCGCATCCCGGAAATCGAACTCGGCCACGATCCTCGTGGCGTCGACGACCTTGTAGACGATCGGTTCGTATTCCGCGAACCGGGGCCGTATCAGCTTGACCACGGCGTTCCGGTCGAAACGCGCCCCCCGGAGCGTCAGCGTCACGAACCGGTCGTCCCCGCCGGCGTCCGGCGTCACCGAGGAAATCTGCATCGGCAGCGTCCGGGACGTGATCGTGATCGGATTCGACGGCGGACCGCTCTGGGCGCGCACCAGCACGTAGTAGGTCCCCGCATCCGTGGTCGGAACCAGAGCGCGCTGATCCGCCCACAGATGCCCCTCGAACCTGGCGTCGTAACGGATCGAATCGGGCAGCGCGCCGAACTGCGCGTAGAGTTCGTTCGCCGCCTCGTCGTTCTCGGCGTCAAGAACGATTTCCAGCGTTTCGCCGGCCGGAACGTCGATCGCGTAGAGGCGCTCGCCGCCCGCCGGCAGTTCGTCCGCGTACGGCACCCCGAGCACGAGCCTCGGCACCGTCACCGAGATGACGTCCGTCGACACTGCGCGGTTGTTCGCGTCGTTCGGACCTTCGTAGACGTCGTCGAAAATGTCCGCGCGGACGATCACCCGGTAATCGTCCGGCAGCGCGACGGGCATCACCGTCGTCAGACTTCCCGTGTAGCTCTCGCCGGGTTCCAGCGTCACCGTCCGCGCGGAGATCTTCCGCGCCGGATCCGGCGCGCGCCCCTGGGTCAACCGCCCGATCAGACGGTCGCCGAGATCCCAGAGGCTGTCGGAGGACAGGTAAAGGGCGTCGTCCCAGTACGCCGTGATCGTCGTCGTCCCGCGATTGGTCGCGTGCCAGGTGATGGTCACCTCCCGGCCGGCCGACGCGTTCTGGGGCACCTCGATCGTGTCGATCTGCAGATCCCCGGGCGGCGGCAGCTCGATGATCATCGGGATCGGCGACGTGGCGATGTTGTTCCCCTCGGCCGCGCCCTCGTAGACCATCCCGTACGGACGGAACCGGTCCGGAACGTCGGTGCGAACGATGACGTAGTACGCGCCGGTGATGTCGCGCGGCAGGGCGAAATCGGCCGTGACCGAGTAGGCGCCGCCCGGGTCCAGCAGGCCCCGGTGCGGGATGCTGCCGAGGTAATGGTCCGAGCGGAAATCGAGGTAATCGTCCCGGGAGAGATAGATCGAATCCGTCCAACGATCCTGGCCCTCGGGCGGGGTGCCGGCCCCGAGGTTCGACACCTCCCAGGTCAGCTCGAAGGCATCCCCCACGAAGACCCGTTCCTGGGGCGCCACGGTCGTCACCTGCAGATCCGGCGTCGGCCGCAACGTGATCCGGATCGGGGATTCCGTCAGATCGTTCCCCTCGTCGCGGTAGTCGTGAACCGCGTCTCCCATTTCGACGAGACGGACCCCGACTGTCTCGAGCGGGTACGGCGCCGAGGTGCCGCCCCACGGCGGCGGAACGAAGGGCGAATCGACGAAGATCAACAGGTGGAAATCGCCGTCGATGCTGTCGGGAAGACGCACCGACAGGGCGCCGTCGTATGCTTCCCCGGGCTCCAGGATCCCCTCGTGCGTGTACGACCCCAGCAACAGGTCGTACGGATCGAGCGACGGATCCTGCGAGATGTAGACCCGGTCGGACCACCGGTCCGTGCGGGTCGCCCGGTCGCCGTCGTTGCGAACCGTCCAGGCAAGGTTCACCTCCGAACCGGCGTCGGCCTGCGCCGGCGCGGAGAGATCCACGATGTGGATGTCGCTCTCCCGGTAGACCACCCGGACCGGGTCGGACGAGGTCAGGTTGTTCGCCTTCGATCCCCCGATCTCCCAGACCCGGTGCGCGAAACGTTCCGGCCATTCCGGGTACTCCCCTTCGCCGATCGGAGTCAGAACCGGACGCCCGTAGCGATCGAGGTTCACGTCGGTGAAGACGTGCAGGTACCGTCGCCCCTCGACCCCCTCGGGCAACCGGATCGTGGTCTCGACCGTGTACGAATCCCCGGGGGCCAGGAGCCCTTCCGCCGCATGGGTCACGACCGCCGCCCGGATCGCCCGGCTGCTGTTGAAGGTCGGATCGGGCGAGACGTACAGACGGTCGATCCAGCTTCCCGTGCCCGACCAGACGGGATCGTCGCCGAGATTCGTCACCGTCCAGCTCACGGGGATCTCCTCCCCGGAGAATCCCGTCGTCGGAAGCACGATCGAGGTGACGACCAGGTCGGGCGCATGATTCGTCACCTCGTACGGAATCGATTTCTCGTTGTTGTCGGTGAACGGACCTTCCCAGACGGTCCGGGGCGTGACGTCCTCCGGCAGGCCGACGAGGATGTACAGGATATCCTCCCGCGACAGCGCCTGCAGATCGGCCGGCGTCACCTGTTCCAGGGGTTTTCCGAGGGTCTCGACCGCCCGGTCCGTGATGCCCTGGACCTGGGCCTCGATCTGTTGCCAGGCGATCGCGTCGTCCACGGTGGTCACCGTGCGCGGATCGACATTCGTTTCCACGATCAGGTACTGACCCTGCGCGGAGGGCGGCAGGACGAAGGACGCGGTCTGCGTGTACGATTCGCCGACCTGCAGGACGCCCTGGTGCACCGCCGCAAAGACCAGGCGGTGGGATCCTTCGTCCAGGGAAGGCGCCGTCGACAGGTAGATCGCATCTCCCCACGAATCGATCTCCGTCGGCGCCGACCCGTTGTTGGCCACCGTCCAGGTCACCTCGATCACGTCCCCGTTGCGCGCCGAGGGCGGATCGACCCGCACCTCCGCGACCTCGAGGTCCGCGGGCGGCCGGTAGAAGACGTTGATGATGTTGCCCGCCTTGAAATTGCTCCCGTCGAGATCGTCCGGGGCGTCCGGGTTCACGTTGACGTCGAAGGCTTGTTCGTAGACCGAACCCGAGGAATCCGCGTAGACCATGATGTAGTACTGCCCACGGAAATCCCGGTGCTGCGGCAGGGTCACCTGGACGGCCGCTTCGTAGAACTCGCCCACGTCCAGCGCTCCCGAGTGGCCGAAATTGCCGAGCAACAGGTCGCCGCGCCGGGTGTCGGGCCGGTCCTTCCCCAGGGTCAGCCAGACCGAGTCGGTCCACCGGTCCGGATAGGTGATTCCCGCGCCGTTGTTGGTCACGCGGTAGTTCACCGTGAAGGTGCTTCCGTCGAAGGCGTCGGTCGGACCGACGACGTTCGAGGTGACCAGGTCGGGCGGCGCCAGTTCCTGCGGAGAGGCGTCCACGGCGATCGGCCGCGCAAAGACGTTGGACCTCGTATCGGGCCATTCGGCCACGGCGTCGTCGGCGTCGGCCACGAAGAGCAGGTAGAGATTCCCCTGGTATCCGAGCGGTACGAGGTACGACCCGCTGCTCGTGTACGACTCGCCGATTTCGAGCGCGCTGCCGTTGGCGATTTCTCCCAGGCGAAGATCCCCGCCGTCCCACGCGGCGTCGAGCGAGAGATAGACGCCGTCTTTCCAGCGGGACCCGCCGGTCGGCGTGCGGGCCGTGCCGAGATTCGTCACCGTGAACTCGACGTCCACCACCCCTCCGGCCGTGATCCCGTCGGGGCCGGTCGCCGAAGTCACCTGCAGGTCCGGGCGCGGATGAACCGCCACGACCGTGAAATCACGGGCGAAACCCCGGTTGTTCGATTCCAGGGTCTCTTCGACCTCCCCGGCGCTGTCGACGTCGATGAAGAACCGGTAGTTCCCCTGGATGTAGGAGGGCAGCCGGACCCGCTCCGTCCGGGTATAGGAATTGCCGGGACCGAGATCGCGTCCGTAACCGTATCGGCCCAGTTCGATCGCCCGGTCCGGATCGCCGTCCGGCGCCAGGAAAAGCGTGTCGTACCAGGGACCGCCCGCCGTGTCCGCCTCGACGTTGCGAACCGTCCAGGTCACGTCGAGCTCGCCCGATTCCAGGCCCGTCGCCGGGGCTTCCACCGAAACCACCTGCAGATCGACGGTCGGCGGCGGTTCGTAGTTCACGAAGACCGCCTCCGAGATCCCCGAATTGTTGTCCGTGTACAGGAACTCGAACGGCCCGCCGATCTTCACGACAAGGTAGCGCGTCCCCGAGGCGTCCTCCGGAAGGACGACGTCGACCGAACGCGTGTAGGAAGTTCCCACCGCCAGGGCCCCCGAATGCGGAAAGGTCCCGATCCGCACCGCGTTCGCGCCGGCCGCATCCGTCGCCAGCCAGACCTCGTCGTTCCACTGCCCGACATCGGTCACACCGATTCCGACGTTGCTCACCTGCCATGCCACGTGCAGGGGCCGGCCGTTCCATCCCGTCTCGTCGGCCGTCACCACGTCGACGACCAGGTCCGCGTACGGCCGGCGCATGATGTCGACCGGATGGCCCGGATCCGCCGTGTTCTCTCCCGTGTCGACGTACTCGTAGACCTCGTCGAACGCGTCCGTCTGCACGAAGAGAGTAAAGCGCCCTTCCATCGCGCCGGGGAGCATCAGGATCCGGTCCGTCTGCTCGTAGGTGGTCCCCGCGGGCATCCATCCCCGGTGCACGAATTCGCCGATCAGCAGGTCCCCGGCGCCGAGTACGTCGTCCGCGGAAAGCCAGACCCGGTCCGTCCAGGTGTCCGTGCGGCCCGGCCCCGTCCCCGCGTTGGTCACCTTCCACGAAACGGTCAGATCCACCGGATCCCCGATGGCGATTTCCTGGACGACCACGTCGTGCACCTCGAGATCCGCATACGGCGCCAGGGTGACGGCCAGCGCATCCGAGACGCCGACGTTGTTGTCCTCGCCGCCGAGTTCGGGAACGATCCCGGCCGCATCCGTCACGACCAGCACATGGAACGCGCCGGCGATTCCGTCCGGCAGCGAGACGGCGCTTCCCCCGTCGTAACCCGCGCCCGGGTCCAACGCGCCGGAATGTTCGAATTCACCCAGCAACACGTCGTCCGCCGACCAGATCGCGTCTTCGGACAGGTAGATCCGGTCCGTCCACGCCGGGGGCGTACGACCGGTTCCCGCGTTGCGGATCCGCCACGCCACGTCGATCGGGTCGCCCGACTCGATCGGATCCGTCGCCGCGACGGTCACTTCCTCCACCGTCAGGTCCGGATGATTCACCGCGAAGGAAACCGCGGACACGCCGAGGTTGTTGTCCTCGCCGTCCCGTTCGAAGATCTCGTCGGCCGCATCGGTCCGGACCAGCAGGAAATACTCGCCGTCCGCGTCCGCCGGCAGGATCGTTTCGCCGCTCAGATCGACCTGCGCGCCCGCGGCAAGCCCGCCTTCGTACCGGAAACTTTCCAGCAGCACCGCGCCCGTCACCGAACCGTCGCGCGACAGGTAGACCCGGTCGGTCCACGATCCGGCCGGCGCATCGGCCGTCCCCCGGTTGCGGATCGTCCAGCCGACGGTCACGGTCTGCCCCGCGAGAGCGTCTTCCGGCGGCGTCACCGAAACCACAACGAGGTCGGGAACGTCGGCGAGAATCACGTTCACCGCGTTCGCCGGGCTGCCGAGATTGTTCGTTTCCCCCTCGGGCTCCGTCACGTCATCGTTCGCATCGGTCTGCACGAAAATCCTGTAGGCGCCCGCAGCGAGATCCCGCGGCAACCGGACGACCTCCTGCCGTGTATACGTCCCGCCGGCATCGAGGGCGCCCTCGTGCGCGAAGATCCCCAGAAGGAGATCGCCGCCGAATTCGTCGTCCGCAGAGAGATAGACCCGGTCCGTCCAGCCGTCCGCCGGGGTCGAGGTCGTCCCCGCGTTGCGGATCCGCCAGGAAACGGCGAGATCGGATCCGGTCTCCGCAAGGGAAGCGGCCGTCGCCACATCCACCACGAGATCCGCCCCTCGGATCTCGAGGGGAACGGCGGCGAGGTTGTTCACCCGGTCCGTTTCGGACAGGACCTCGTTCTCGTTCGCCACGAAATAGAGGTACCAGGTTCCCGTCGCCAGGTCCGGCAGGGTCAACGTCCGCCGGATCCGGTAGAAGGAACCCGAGGCCAGCGGGGTCTGTTCGACGATCTCCTCTCGAACCAGTTCGCGATCCGAGGCGTCCAGCACCGGATCGTCCGAGAGAAAGACCGCATCCTGCCAGTCGGCCAGGGCTACCTCGGTCCCCACGTTCGTGACGGTCCAGCCGATCTCGATCGATCCGCCGGAAGCCGCCGTCGCGGGGGTTTCCATATCCGTGACGGCCAGGTCGCTCGCGAGAAGAACGAGCGGAACCGCCCGCAGGTTGTTCGTTTCGTCCGTCTCCCCCTGGATCCCCGTCGCATCCGCGACGAAGAGGAGGTACCACGTCTTCGGCGCTTCCATCGGCAGGACGATCTCCGCACCCTGCTCGTACCCGGTTCCCGCTTCCAGCGGCGTGTACGGATCCGCCGATACGAACGCAAGACGCACGTCTCCGGCGTCCAGGATTTCGTCGGCCGAGAAATAGACCGCGTCGAACCAGTCGGCCGTGGCCGGAAGGTTCCCCGCGTTGACGACGTACCAGCCCACCGTCACCGTGTCTCCGGCCGTCACGGCGGGCGGCGCCGTCGCCGAAATCAGCTCGAGGTCGGAATAGACCAGCGTGATCGAGGCGGTGAAAACGTCCTCGACCGGTTCGCCGTTCACCCCGTCGGCATCCTGGTCCATCTCGTTTCCGAGGAGATCGGTCACGGCGGGACCGACGGACAGGCTGTATTCCCCGACCTCCGTCTGCCTCACGAAGACCAGGCGGTACGCGTTTCCTCCCGCCCTCTCGATCCCGATCGGGGCGATCTCGTCCCCGGCCGGCGTTCTCAGCACGACGTCTTCGAAACCGAATTCCGCTTCGTCGATCGCCGTGTCGAAGACGACCGTCACGGTATCGAATCCCGCGTGAATCTCCCCCGAAGGCGTCGCATCCGCCACCCGGGGTCCCGTGCGATCGATCCGGAAGGCGGTCGAGTACGCCGCGGGCATCGCGTTGCCGCCGAGATCGCTTACCGCAGGACCGATCGTCACCCCGTACTCCCCGTCCTCGCCCTGGGCCGGGAAGGAAATCTCGTACCGTCCCAGCCCGGTTTCCGCGATCCCGATCGCCGCCGGGACGATCGCCTGCCCGTCGGGAAGCAGGATCGTCACGTCCTCTCCCGTGAAGGTCGAAAGATCGACCGGCTCGCTGAACTGAACGGTCAGCCGGTCGACCACCCGCGCCACCGTTCCTGCGGGAAGAACGCTGACCACGATCGGCGGCGTCAGATCCGCATCCGTCTTCTCGATGTAGACCGTTCCCGCGGCCGCGTCCCCGGCGCCGCCGAGACCCCCGTCCGCCAGGATCCGCTCGACCGGCAACAACAACTCTTCCCAGTAGTAGATCGCGATCCGGCCGCCGCCCCCGGGGCCCCCGTCCTGCTCCGCCGTTCCGCCGCCCGCGGAAATCGTTCCTTCCCCGCTCAACGTCCCCGTATCGATGCGGACCCCGCCGCCGCTGCCGCCTCCGTGGGCGCCGTAGTATTCGTACCCGGCGCCCCCGTCGGCGCGAATGGCGCCGTCAAGCATGATCGACGCCGCCGTGATCCGGATCAGCCCGCCCCCGTCTCCCGCGCGACCGTTCGGGCCCGCCCCGCCGCTGCCCGGTTCGTTCGGGTCGCGGGCGTCTCCGTAGACGGCGTTCGCCTGCCCGCGCGACGACGTCCCCAGGCCGCCGTAACTTCCGCCCGACGCCCCCGTCGATGCTCCCTCGGTCCTGTTCCCCTCCGTCCGGCCATCGACGAAACCGCGGTCCGTCACATCGATTGCCGAAGCGGCGTCGATGTTCAGCGTGCCGAGAACCGTCATTCGGAGGGTGAAAACCTCTTCGGTCGTGGTCTGGCGGTGCGTCAGCACCGCCCCGTCCCGGAGGGTCACCTGATTGGCCAGGATCGGCAGTTCATGGTGCGGCGCCGCGACCACACCGGCGCCCGAAACGACCAGGTGGTCCGCCACGAACTCCGTATCCGCCGCCGTGCCCAGCGGCGTCCACGCCCCGGCCGGTTCCCCGTGACTGTCGATGCGCAGGACCCCTTCCCCGGAACGGTCCTTCAGGTACACCGTGCCCGGCGCCGCCGGGCCCACGCCGCCGACACCTCCGTGCGCCGTCACATGATCGAAATCGAACCCCGCGTTCGCATCGTAGATCACCGCCACCCGGCCCCCGCCGCCCG
>CAYNBQ010000032.1:0-24034 GCA_964395275.1 uncultured Verrucomicrobiota bacterium | reverse complement strand
CGCCCCGTCGACCGTCAGCGTCCCCTCGATCGTCATCTCCAGGGAAAACTCCTCGTCGGCCGTCACGTGACGGTGCGTCAGCATCCCTCCGGAAAGGACATCGACGTTCGCCGCACGGATCCCCATCCGATGATGCGGCGCTGCAACGACCCCCGCCCCCGAGACAACCAGACGATCGACCGAGAACTCGGTATCCGCCGCCGTGCCCAGCGGCGTCCACGCCCCGGCCGGTTCCCCGTGACCGTCGATCCGCAGAACCCCTTCCCCGGAACGGTCCTTCAGGTACACCGTGCCCGGCGCCGCCGGACCGACTCCGCCCGTGCCTCCGTGCGCCGTCACACGATCGAAATCAAACCCCGCGTTCGCATCGTAGATCACCGCCACCCGGCCCCCGCCGCCCGGGCCGCCCGTATCCGAATCTCCGCCGTCCGCACGGATCCAGCCGGCCCCGCTCAACGTCCCGAGGTCCAGAAGAATCCCGCCGCCGCTGCCGCCCCCGTGCGGACCGTACCATTCCCGGCCCGATCCCCCATCGGCGCGGATCACACCGTCGATCGCCGCCGCCGACGCCGCGATCCGGATCAGCCCCCCGCCGTCGCCCGCGCGGCCGTTCGGACCCGCCCCGCCGCTGCCCGGTTCGTTCGGATCCCGCCAGTCCCCGTAGACGTCGTTCGTCGCTCCGTTGCGCGCATCCCGTCCGTACCCGCCGTAGGCTCCCCCGGACCCGTCCGTCGCCGCCCCCGCCGTCTCGTTGCCCACCGTCCGGCCGTCGACGTATCCCCGGTCCGTCACATCGATCGACGACGCCCCGTCGACCGTCAGCGTCCCCTCGATCGTCATCTCCAGGGAAAACTCCTCGCCGGCCGTCGCGTGACGGTGCGTCAGCATCCCTCCGGAAAGCACGTCGACGTTCGCCGCACGGATCCCCATCCGATGATGCGGCGCCGCAATCACCCCCTCACCGGAAATGACCAATCGATCCACCACGAACTCCGCGTCCGTCGCCGTGCCCAGCGGGGTCCATGCCCCCGCCGGTTCCCCGTGGCTGTCGATCCGCAGGACTCCCTCTCCGGTTCGATCCTTCAGGTACACCGTCCCCGGCGCCGCCGGACCCACGCCGCCGACACCTCCGTGCGCCGTCACGTGATCCAAATCGAACCCCGCGTTCGCATCGTAGATCACCGCCACCCGGCCCCCGCCGCCCGGGCCGCCCGTATCCGAATCTCCGCCGTCCGCACGGATCCAGCCGGCCCCGCTCAACGTCCCGAGGTCCAGAAGAATCCCGCCGCCGCTGCCGCCCCCGTGCGGACCGTACCATTCCCGGCCCGATCCCCCGTCCGCGCGGATCACCCCGTCGATCACCGCCGCACCCGCCGTGATGCGGATCAGCCCGCCGCCGTCCCCCGCCCGACCGTTGGGGCCGCTCCCCCCGCTGCCCGACTCGTTCGGGTCCCGGTAATCCCCGTAGACGTCGTTCGTCGCCCCGTTGCGCGCACCCCGTCCGTACCCGCCGTACGTCCCCCCGGAACCGTCCGTCGCCGCACCCGCCGTCTCATTGCCGACCGTCCGGCCGTCGACGTATCCCCGGTCCGTCACGTCGATCGACGACGCCTCATCGACCGTCAGCGTCCCCTCGATCTCCATCTCCAGGGAAAATTCCTCGTCGGCCGTCGCCTGCCGATGCGTCAACATACCCCCGGAAAGCACGTCGACGTTCGCCGCACGGATCCCCATCCGATGATGGGGAGCCGCAACAACCCCCGCCCCCGAGACCACCAGACGATCGACCGAGAACTCGCCCTCGCCCGCCAGCCCCAGCGGCGTCCACGCCCCGGCCGGTTCCCCGTGGCTGTCGATCCGCAACACCCCTTCGCCGGACCGGTTCTTCAGGTACACCGTGCCCGGCGCCGCCGGGCCCACGCCTCCCGCGCCCCCGTGCGCCGTCACGTGATCCAAATCGAACCCCGCGTTCGCATCGTAGATCACCGCCACCCGGCCCCCGCCGCCCGGGCCGCCCGTGGCGGAATCTCCGCCGTCCGCACGAATCCATCCCGCTCCGCTCAATGCCCCCACGTCCAGCAGGATTCCCCCGCCGCTGCCGCCCCCGTGCGGACCGAAATACTCCACCCCCGCACCGCCGTTGGCGCGGATCACACCGTCGATCAACCCCGACCCCGCCGTGATCCGGATCAGCCCCCCGCCGTCGCCCGCACGGCCGTTGGGGCCGCTCCCCCCGCTGCCCGGTTCGTTCGGATCCCGCCAGTCCCCGTAGACGTCGTTCGTCGTCCCGTTGCGCGCGTTCCGGCCGTATCCGCCGTAGGCTCCCCCGGACCCGTCCGTCGCCGCCCCCGCCGTCTCGTTGCCGACCGTCCGGCCGTCGACGTATCCCCGGTCCGTCACGTCGATCGACGACGTGCGATCGATCCAGAGCGTTTCGTCGATCTGCAGTTCCAACCGGTATTCGGCATCCGCCGTCGCTGCCGAATGGGTCAGCACGCCGCCCCGGAGGATCTCCACGGCGATGAACCCGTGCGCCCCGTCCATCGTCACCGTCGCCCCCTCGATCACCAGCCGGCCGCCGTCGTAATCGGCGTCCCCCTCCGCGACGGCCAGGTCGGTCGAGATCAGCCAGGCGTCGTAGACGTCCCCGACCGGGTCGCCCGGCGCCCCGTCATGGTTCTGGTCCATGGCCTCTCCGGTCACCGAAAGGATGTCGGGGCCGATCGTCAGCCGATGGACGCCGTCCGCGGTCGAACCGCCGAAATCGAGGAGATACCGAAGATCGAGCACCTTCGTGATCGCCGCCGGCGCAACCGTCGTGCCTCCTTCGAGATCCAGCCGGATGTCCTCCGGTCCGAGCGTCTCGTCGTCGACCGGTTCGCTGAAGACGACCTCGATCCGATCGAAAGGCTGCCCCTCCGGCCCCCCGGGCACGACGCGGGTCACGTGCAACCCGGACGCCGGTTCGTCCAGGATCACGAAATCGTCGTCGAAAACGTCTTCAAGGGGTTCCCCGTTGCGGCCGTCCGCGTCCTGGTCCATGGGGTTCCCCGCAAGGTCCACGATCTCCGGCCCCACGGAAAGGACGTACCCGCCCGCCGCCGTCAGCGCGTTGAACGACACAACGTAACGGTCCCCTTCCGCCCGGACATCGAGAACCGCGCCCGGCTCTCCGCCGTCCGGTCCCGTCAACGTCACGTCGTCGGTCGTGAAGGAAGCGCTCTCGACCGTTTCCGAAAACGTCACGGCCCGTTCGAAATAGGGAACCGGAACCGATTCGCCGAGCGAAATCGCCCGGGGTCCTTCGGTGTCGATCGTCACGTCGAGCGTCGCTTCGACCGCGTTCCCGACCCAAGGGGTAAACCTTGCCGCGACCGACCGCCGTCCATCCGCAAGGGGAACATCCGGCGTGAGTTCGTACGTCCCCGCCGCACCGACCGCCGCCACGGCGTCGAAAGCGCCGTCGCCGTCGTAATCGATCTCGATCGTCCCGCGCTTGTTCACGGTCACGTCGAAGGTCGGCGTGTCGTCGCGGGTCAGGTCGTCGTCGTCCGCCGATCCGGAATCGCTGGCGGCCTGAAGATCGACTTCGACCGTTGCCGGCCCTTCCTCGACCGGCAACGGCCCGCTCAGGCAATCGGTCCCGTCAAGAAGAGGATTGCCCGCAAGGTCGAGAACGGTCGCCGAACCTTTCACGGTCAGCCGGTAGTAATCGTCGGGAAGCGTCTCCGCGAACGAGAGCGTCGCCGTCTGCCCTCCCGGATCGAAGACCACGCCGGTCAACAGGGGGGTCTTGTCGATCTCGTTGCCGTCGTCGAATGTCCCGTCGCCGCCGCTGCCGATGAACCCGTAATTGCCCGCGTCCGCCGCGGTCGCCGGATCGATTCCGACCGCGTCGGCATAGGACACCCGCACCTGCCCGTCTTCGGAAAGGCCGTTGGCCGCTTCGACCGCGAGCACCTCCGGACCCCGCGTGTCGATCACGATCTCCGACTCGGCCTCGACCGCCGAACCGACCCGGGGCGTCAGCCGCGCTGCGGTCGCGTATCGCCCGTCGGCCAGAACGCCCGACGTAAAGGAATAGACCCCCGCATCCTGCGCTTCGAGCGTCTCGTCGAACGTCCCGTCGCCGTCGTAGTCGATTTCGATGAGGCCGGCACGGTTGATCGTCACGTCGAACGTCGGAGCCGCCACGTTCGTGATGCCGTCTTCGGAGGAAACGCCCGAGTCGCTGCCGGGACGCAGCCCCAGGTCGATCGTCGCCGCGGTCGTTTCGAACGGGATCGGGTCGCCGACGTAATCCGTTCCGCCGAGCAGCGGGTTGCCCGCGGCATCGCGCACGGTTGCCGTGCCCCTGACGGTGAGTTGATACAGATCGTTCCCGAAGGGCGAGTCGTAGTGAAGCGTCGCCGTCCGCGTCTCCGCGTCGTAGAGAACGAACGACAGCGCGCCCGGCGCCGGCGTCTCGTTGCCGTCGCCGAACGTCCCGTCGCCGCCGCTGGCCACGACGGCGTAGTTGGCGGGGTCGACGACGCTCGAAGCGTCCATCCCCACGAAATCGTCGTACGTCACCCGGATGGTGCTGCGTTCGATCGGCGCATCGGAGGCGATCCACGCCGGCCGGGCCTCACCCGCGGCAAGCGTTCCGTCGTTGCCGGAAGGGCTGTGATCCGCAACGACGGTTCCGGCCCCTTCATCCAGCCGCCACAATCCCGTCAATCCCGCCTCGTCGCCGGCGAGCTGCCGGAAGGAATCTCGCCGGATCTCCTCGGTGGTGCGGGCGACGTTCCAGACACGAAGATCGCTGAGTTCTCCCTCGAAAAACCCGTTCGCTCCGCCGTTGCCGCCGATGTTTCCGTCGGCGCCGGTCGTCGACAGAACCTCGGTCTTCGTCCCCGCCAACTCGCCGTCGATATAGATCCGCACCTCCCCGTGGTCGTAGACCCCGACGGCCTGGTGCCATTGCCCGTCGTTCAGGCCCTCGCCGAAATCGGTGTTCTCGTCGTCGGAACTCCCGTCGAAAAAGAAAAGCGCCCGCCCCGGGTTGAACCGGTTCAGGTAGAATCCCGTCATGAGGCCGCCGGGATTCTGCAGCACGAGCTGGGATTCCGCCGTGGAGGTGGTGCGGAACCAGACTTCGACGGTGGCCTCCTCGTCGTAGGCGGGAACCGACGCAAGGGGCACGACGACGTTGTCGTCGGCCCCGTCGAACGACAAGGCCGCGCCCGGCCGCACATCGGCCACGACCGGCGGCGTCAGATCGACTTCCAGTTCCCATACCAGGTCGTTCGGAACTCCGTCCTGATCCTGGTCGAGCGGGTTTCCGTCCAAATCCCTCAATCCGGCGCTCTCTCCGCCGCGCGCCGTGAGTTCATAAAGCCCCTCCTCCAACGGCGCCGCCGTCGTCAGAAGGATCGTCGTCGAATCCTCCGCGTAGGAAGGAGTCAAGGGGATCTCGGTATCGTCGCCGCCGCCCGGTGCGCGATCCGGCCCGAGAGCCGTCAGGGTGTACGTGGCGGCGTCGCGTGCTCCGTCCGCCGCCACCGGTTCCGACAGCGTCAGCGTGATCGTCGCGACGCCCGGATCGTTCGTCGGAGACCGCGGCGCCACGTCCCCTACGAAGGGGGCCCGCGGGCTTCGGGCCGCGAAGACCACCGTGCCCGCGGCGCCGTCGTTGTACCCGGATCCGCCCGAAGCGGTCGCATTCCCGAACGGCAGGAACATGCCGGCGTCGTATTCCACGACGATCCGGCCGCCTCCGCCGCCGCCGGCAAGACCCGCGTCCGCATCGCCGCCGTTCGCCTCGATCCGGCCCGAGCCTGCGATGGATCCGGCGGTTAGCCAGACGGAACCGCCCGCGCCCCCGCCGCCCTCGTTGCCGCTTCCGTCGGCGCCGTTCGCCCGGATCGCCCCGTCCAGCACGAGCGATCCCGTCACGATCAGACGGATCGCGCCGCCGCCGTCGCCGCCCCGATCCGCGGCTTCATCCGAACTGCCTCCGGAACCGAGGTCGACCGGTTCATCCGGGGAACCGTAGGTCGGTCCGCTTGCAAGACCCGACCTGGAATCGCCGCCCGCGCCCCCGTGGCTGCCTCCGGGCGTGCCGCCGCTGTTGTTGCCCGCGGCGCCGGCGCCGGGGCCCAGGCCGGCGGAATACGGGGTCGTCGCCCCCGGGTATCCCTGACCGTCCGCCGTGATCCTCGATCCCGCTTCGATCGTTGCGTCCCCCGCCTCGATGGTCGCGCCCCGACCGACCCACTCGTCTTCCACCATGCCGGAGCGGTCTTTCGACAGCACGCGCACCGTGGAGTTCTCCACGACCCTCAGTTCGCCGACGACCGTCAGCAGAGCGCCCCCCTCCAGGTCCAGCAGACCGCCGCTGCGAACCGACACCGCTCCGTAGGTCGGCGCCGCATCGCGGTCCACGCGGAAGTACTCGTAGACGAAAAGATGACCGTTCGGAATCGAGGTGTCGAAGAACCCGGTCGTCCCCGATCCGCCGGGCCTGCCGCCGGCGCCGCCCGCCGCCGTCGTCGTTTCGAATCCGCCGAACCCGGCGTCCGTCGCGTAATACAGCGCGATCCGGCCCCCGCCCCCGCCCGCGCCGTTGCCCGAACCGTCGCCCCCCCGCGCCTCGAAGAACCCTTCCCCGGCCAGTTCCGCGGTCGTCACCCAGATCGATCCGCCCGCACCCCCGCCGCCCTCGTTGCCGATGCCGCGTTCCCCGTTCGCCCGAATCACGCCGTCGAGCCGCAGGGTCCCGGTCACCTCGATCCGGATCGCGCCGCCTCCGGCCCCGCCCCCGTCGTTGTCGTCGTCGGCGCCGCCGCCCGAACCCAGCGTCGCCGGCGATTCCCCGGAACCGTAAACGCCCCCGCCCGGGGTCCCGGAACGATTCGGTCCCCCGGCGCCCCCGTGGCTGCCGCCGGACGCCCCGCCCGCGTTCACCGCCGGCGCACCCGCTCCCGGACCGGCCGCCGCCACCGTGGTCCCGATCGCCCCCGTGTACCCCTGCCCGTCCGCGGTGATCACGGACCCGGCGTCCACCGTCAGGGCGCCCGCGACAATCGACGCCCCCTCGCCGGCCCAGACGTCGTCCACCTGCGCGGAACGGTTCTTCCCCAACAGACGGACCGTCGAGTTCCCCGTGACCAGGAATTCCCCGTCCACGGTGAAGACGCTTCCCCCTCCCAATTCCAGTTCCGCGGAGTCGGCCAGCGTTGCCGCCCCGTAATGTGCCGCCCCGTCCTGCTCCACCCGGAAGAACTCGTAGGTCGACATGTCACCCCGCGGAAGGGTCGTGTCGACGAAGAGCGTCGTCCCAACGCCGCCGGCGCGGCCGCCCGTTCCCCCGGCCGCCGTCGTCGTTTCGAATCCGCCGAACCCGAGGTTCGTCGCGTAGTACACCGCGATCCGGCCCCCGCCCCCGCCCGCGCCGCCGCCCGAACCGTCGCCCCCCCGCGCCTCGAAGAACCCTTCCCCGGCCAGTTCCGCGGTCGTCACCCAGATCGATCCGCCCGCACCCCCGCCGCCCTCGTTGCCGATGCCGCGTTCCCCGTTCGCCCGAATCACGCCGTCGAGCCGCAGGGTCCCGGTCACCTCGATCCGGATCGCGCCGCCTCCGGCCCCGCCCCCGTCGTTGTCGTCGTCGGCGCCGCCGCCCGAACCCAGCGTCGCCGGCGATTCCCCGGAACCGTAAACGCCCCCGCCCGGGGTCCCGGAACGATTCGGTCCCCCGGCGCCCCCGTGGCTGCCGCCGGACGCCCCGCCCGCGTTCACCGCCGGCGCACCCGCTCCCGGACCGGCCGCCGCCACCGTGGTCCCGATCGCCCCCGTGTAGCCCCGGCCGTCCGCCGTGATCGCCGACCCCGCGTCGATCGTCACCTCGCCGGCGCGGATCGTGACCCCTTCCCCGGCCCATATTCCATCGACCATCGCCGATCGGTCGGAGCCCTCCGCCACGACGACGGAATCGCCCCGAACATGCAGCCCGTTCAGGACGTGCAGCGTCGATCCGCCCGCGATCGAGAAGGTCGAACCGTCGGTCACATCCAGTCCGTCGACGACGAGCGAGGTTCCCGACTGCGCGACCTGCGCGGACCGAACGAGATCGACGGATCCGAAGACGTGGTCGCCCTCGATCGTCAGCGATGCGCCGACGACGACGAGGTTCCGCCCGTCGTGCGCCGGATCGCCGTCGGCGATGAGCGTGTCGGCCGAAACCAGCGAAACCGCATAGACGTCGGCGGCTTCCCCTGCGACGCCGTTGGCGTTCTGATCCATGGCCGCGCCGTCGAGATCGAGAATCTCCGGACCGAGTTCCAGGGAATAGACGGCCAGCCCCGTCCGGCCGACGAAATCCAGTTCGTAGCGGTCGTCCGCCAGCTTGCGCACCTCGTTCACCGGGATCGGCGTCCCGCCGGGACCTTCGAAGAGCACATCATCGGTCCCGAACGTTCCGTCGAGGACCGCCCGGCTGAACTCGATCTCCATCGTCTCGAACGGGTGTTCCGCCGCGCCCGTGGGAACGAGTCCCGTGATCCGGAGACCGGTTTCCCCTTCGCCGGTCGGAGACGGGCTTCCTCCGCCGCCTCCGCCGGTGAACGACGAACCGGACTCCGCCGAAAAGGAAACGGCGGGGGGCGGGTTCGCCGCGAGCTGCTGTTCCACCAGTTGGCGGGAAATCGTTGCATGCGCCGCACCGTCGGAAACATCGGAGGAATCCTCCGGGATCTCCTCCGGATCTCGAAGCGCAATCGTTCCGCCCCCTTCGGAAACCGCATTCGGAAGCGTTTCCCGGACGGCGTCGCGCCCCGCCGTCCCGGTGAGTGAAGATTCGCGCCGCGGATCGGCGCCTGAGGAATCGTTGCCCGGGGCCGGATTCGCGGTCGTCCCTCCCATGTCGAAGAGATCGCCCGCGCCCGCCGCCGAGGGATCGTACGATCGGGAGCCGACTTTCGTGGAGTTCTCCGGCGCGGCCTCTTCGATCGCGTTGCGGAACGGAAGCGCGCCGTCGACGGGCGCGGGCGCCACCCCGCCTTCCGCCGACAGAAGGACCCTGGGTTCGAGAGACTCAAGGTCGAAAACAGCCCTGGGGGGCTTATGCCGCAACGTCTTCCCTCCGCTGCATCCCTTCCCGGCACGATATGAGGACGGGATCTCCGATCCTTCTCGCCAGCCTCGGTATTGTGGCACAGTCGCCGTCGGAAAGCGAGCCGAATGCGATGTTGTCCTGCGTAGGACGCCGTGGCCCGTCGCAAGACGTCGACGGAAGCCGCCCCCTGGAACTCCGCATCCCGCGTACCCGGGTCGCGGGACGCCCTTTCCTTGAATTCATCCCCGGAATCGGCTATCCGGATTGGGTGGGGTGCGCCCGATCACAGATCGAAGCATGGGCCGTCGCCGACGGCCGGGATGTCCCTCTCTTCTCGGAAGCAGCCGGCGGAGCTGCAGGAGACGATTCGAGTCCAGCGCCGGGACAACCCGATTCGCCATGATGATCGATCAACACCGCCCGACCCCGCGAATCCGGCCCCGCCGCCGATTTCGAATCGCGATCTTCCTTGCGATGATCTCCCTCGTTCCTCTCGCGGCCCCCGCGTCCAACTACGTCCGGCTCTCGGATTCGGGACGCTATTTCCAGCTCGAGGACGGGACCGACTTCCTCCCGATCGGCCACAACGAAGGGGTCGACTGGCCCTTTCTCGAGCGGATCTACCCGTTTCATGCCGGCTACGACCCGGTGCAGACCCGGGAATACTTCAACATGCTCCACGATCACGGCGTGAACGTGATCCGCATCATGACCGAGGCGCCCGCCAGCGCCCTGAAACCCGGCGGCATCCAGATGGAAAACCCGGTCGGCGCCTTCGATCCCGACACCGTCCTTTTTCTGGATCACCTCTTCGAACTCGCCGCGGATTACCGCATCTACCTGATGATCACCCCCTACGACACCTTCTGGATGAACAAGACGTGGAACGACTCGCCCTACAACCCCGAACGGGGAGGCCCCGTTCACGATCCCCACGATTTCCTGACTTCGGATGCCTGCTTCGAATACCAGCAAGCCCGGTGGAAGTTCCTCATCGATCGGTACGGCAACTCCGACTACGTCTTCGCCTGGGATCTCCTGAACGAACTGGATATCTGGTGGGATTCCTCGGAGGAGGAGGAGCTTGCCTGGGTCGATCGAATGACCTCCTTCCTCCAGCATTACGAACGGCAACGATGGGGAAAGAACCACCTGGTCTGCATAAGCACCGCGGCCTCGAACCCTTCGACGGGCGGCGCGCTGAACTTCGCCGTCTACCGTCATCCGAACGTCGATTTCCCGACGACCCACATGTACTACCCGGACGTGAGCGATCCGCCCGACGCGATCGCGCCGGCCCTCGCCGTCCACGCGGGAACGAAGTTCCAGATCGCCCAGATCCCGACCGGCGACCCGCGTCCCTATCTCGATTCGGAGTCCGGACCGATCGACGACTGGCCCCAGCCCCGGGCCTTGGACGACGAGATCTTCCACAACATGACCTGGGCGCACCTCGCCGCCGGCGGCGCGGGCGGCGGCCTGCGCTGGCCCTACCGGAACGATCCGCACTCCCTGACCGACACGATGCACGACTACCAGTTGGCCATGAGCCGGATCGCCCGGAACATCCGCTGGTCCTCGTTCGCCTCCGCGGACATCGACGACGACCTCACCCTCCGCAACACGGTCGGGCACACGCTGATCCCCATGGGCTGCGGCGACGGCGCCACCGCCCTCGTCTGGATCCTGCAGGACAGCCGCAGCTCTTCCGGCACCGTTCCCGCGGCCGTGCTGGACGTCGCCGGGATGCAGCCGGGTTCGTACCTGGCCCGATTCTTCGACTCGTACACCGGCGATCTCCTTGACGAATCCCATCCGACCGCCGACTCCGGCACGGTGTCGGTCGCGCTGCCGGCCTTCGACCGGGATATCGTGGTGATCCTCCGCTCGGAGGAACCGGATCCAGGCCCGCCCCCGCGAAAACCCGTCGCGTACATCACCTCCCCGGCTCCCGGTTCGGGAACGGGATCGGCGTCGAAAATCACGGTCTCCGCCGACGTCGAGGCCGCTCCCGGTGCCGAGGCCGTTTTCTTCGCCGCCTGTGACGACGGCGCCGGAACCGGCGTGCAACTCCTTCCGAACGCATCGTTCGAGACCGCCACGCTCGGCGGGCCGTCGGACTGGTCCCCGTACCTCTGGGAAGGATCCCCGGTCTTCGAATGGGCCGTCGAAAACCACACCGGCTCCCGCAGTCTCCGGATCTCATCGGACGGCGGCGCGGACGCCTCGTGGTGGACGACGGTCCGCGTCGCGCCCCACGCCGCCTACCGGCTCTCGGGATGGATCCGCACGGAAAACGTCCTCACGCTGGGCGGCCTCGGCGCGTTCCTGAATGTGCAGGGAATCGGCGGCACCACATCCCCGGTGCTCACCGGAACCCACGACTGGACCTACGTGCAGCTCGATTTCAATTCCGGGAGCCGGTCGGTCGTCCAGGTCAACGGCACGCTCGGCGGATGGGGACGCGTCCGCGGCACGGCATGGTTCGACGATCTGAGCCTCGAACCCCTCTCGGCGGTGAAGACCTGGCGCCGGATCGGGGTCGACGCCTCGTTCCCCTACGCGATCGACTGGGACATCTCCGGCATCCCGGATCAGGCGGTCGATTTCGCCGTCGGATTGACCGCGGGCACGAACCACACGATCCGGTCCGTGCGGGAGATCCACGGCGTCGTCCTGGAAAGAAACAGCGGCGATCGGACCTCCCCCTTCGGATCCATCGTCGTTCCGGGCCTCGGCTCCGAAATCCCCGCCGGCCCCGTTCCCCTGAAGGGCCATGCCTGGGACCGTTCCTCGGGCGTCGACCGCGTTCAGTTCTGGATTCAGGGCACGCCTTCCGATCCCAATGCCGCGGTCAATACGCTCCTGGGAGAGGTCCATGCCGCCCCTTACGAGTTGGACGTCGACCTGGCGCCCTATGCCGGAACGACGCGATGGATCTCGATGGACGTCTTCGACCGGTCGGGGAATTCCCTGCGCCCGGCCGATCTGCATTCCGGCGTCGCCGTCGGAAACGACGTCCTTCCCCCGTCCGGACGCATCCTGCAACCGGCCGTCGGAGACCTCGTCACCTCGATTCCCGTGACCCTGGAGGCTCGGGCCGCGGATATCGGTTCCGGCGTCGATTTCGTCCGGTTCTACGCCTACTACGACGGGGCATGGCATTTCGCCGGGGAAGACGATTCACCGCCTTTCTCCGTCTCCTGGTACCGCGTCCTGGCCCCCCAGCGCATCGCGTTCACGGTCGACGTTTTCGACCATGCCGGGAACGCCGCCGCGCCGGCGGACTCCGTTTCCGGTCTCTGGTACCAGGTGGAAGGGGATACCGTGGCGCCCTGGTGCCATTTCGTCGTTCCCGACAGCTACACGACGATCGATCTTCCCTGCACGCTCGAGGCCATCGCCGGCGACGAGAACAGCGGTGTCGCGGCCGTTACGTTCCGGTATCTCCGCGACGGGGAGTGGCACACCATCGGACAGGTCGAGATTGCCCCGTACGCCCTGTCATGGGAAGGAACCGGATTGCCGGACGGTACGGTCGTAACGCTCGGCGTCGACGTCGCCGATCACGCCGGAAACATCAACACCCTCGCGGACTCCCGAATCCGGCTGACCCTGCGGCGTTCCTCCGTGGGATCGACGCTGGCCACGTACTGATCAGCCGCAGGCCCGGGAACGATCCCAGGCCTCCTTCCGCCCGCTCCGGGATCAGGGGGTCGCGATCCCCTTGTAGTACTTCGCCCCGGCGGGACCGACCGCGACCTCCGCCCGGACGACGCCCCCGCCCAGGTCCGTGATCACCGCCGTCGGATCCTCGACAAACGGGCCCGCCGGATCCTCCGAGACCGCCAATCCGTAGCCGGCCGCCGGTTCGCCCGTGTTCTCGAAGGTCACCCGCACTACGTCCCCGGGAAGCTCCTCGATCCCGACAACCGCCAGTTTCGGCGCAGGCGCGGCAAAGAGAAACTCCGACGGATCCAGCGCCCTGTTGCTGATCCGGACCTCGTCGATCACGGCATCGCTCCAATCCGCCGGAAACCCCGAGTATTCCGCGCGGCCGATCGTCCAGTTGGAGTTCAGATCGTTCAGAATCCCCCGCTGCCAGAGCGGTCCGCCGGCGACTTCCGATGTGCCGATCAGGACGTACCCGTTGCCGTCGTTGCTGTCCAGGTACATCGACAATGTCGTCCCGTCGTTGACGGTGGCCACATGGTACCACTGCTCCTCGGCCAACCGGAAATCCGTCGCGACGTTGCGGATGACGCCGTTGGCATCGAAGAGTTCCACCTGCAGGACTCCCGTGTCCCGCACCTTGATCACGAAAATCGGCAGCAGGAGATCGGGGCTCTGCCCCCAGGCCTCCTTGCAGACGATCCCCTGGAAGGGATCGAGTCCCTCGATACTGCCCACGAAATGCATCTTGAACGACGCTTCCACCGTGATGGCTTCCGTCAGGGGATTCTGGATATTGACGCCGTCCGTCGTGAAAAGGTCGTCGCCCCCGGTCGGATTCGGCTGAAAATCCAGCGCCAGGAGATTCGGCTCTCCCGTCTGCGGAATGATCGCCGCCGGCACGTCCGTGGTGTACCAGGGGGCCGTCCGGTCCGTCGGCGGATCCGGCGCGGTCCACCGCTGCATGTGGTTGGCGTTGATCGAGTCGAGAACCGTGTTCGGTCCCTCCGGAACGACCGTCCCCGCCGTTCCCTCTTCGAACCGCCAGTACGCGTTCTCGAGCGGATTCGCGGGAACCGCCCATGTCGCATCCGCGATCAGGATTCCCGTCACGATCAGGATCCCCAGCACGACGAATCTCGGCGCTTTCACATCCACACCTCCGTGTCGGAACGGGGAAACGGGGTTCGCCCGCCTTCAAGCGGCCGGCTTGTCCATGCCGTTCCAGTAATTCTTGTCGTCGGTGCCGCCCGACGGTTCCCAGGTCTTCTTCCAGGGCATCAACTCGGCATGCCCGTCCGCAAACCCGTAATTCGCCCCTCCCCCATGCCGGTCGAACGGCACCGGGCAACGGTCCGGACGGTCCATCTGCGGCACGATCTGCGCCTGGCGCATCTCGTATCTGCGGTCGTACGCGGCCACCTGATTGAATTCGTATTGGGTGACCCGATCCAGCGGCGTCCCCTCGGGGATCGGGTACGGATAGGCCTGGGATTCCGTGACCAGGATCATCTTCGAGGCCGACCGGATCTTGCTGAGCTTGTACGGCACGCTCGGCGCGCCGCTGGGACCGAACGCCACCAGGGTGTTGTTGATCCGGTAGCTGGCGGGCCGATCGAAGTCCTCGTCCCCGTTGAACCCGGGAGAATCCCAGACGGTCTTGTATTCCCGATCCGGATCCGCCAGGCAGAGAAAGACGTTCGGGGTGCGCACGTAAGGCCGCAGAATCGCCTTCCACTGGGCCGGAACATCCGCGCCGAACGCTTCCTCGTAGTTGTTGAAAAAGGCGCACGGCATCCGGCCGTCGTGATCGTCCGCGAACATCAGCAGGCCGGTGACGATCTGCCGCTCGTTCGACAGGCAGTTCGCCCGTTTGCCCGCCGCCCTCGCCCTGGACAACGCCGGCAGCAACATCCCCGCCAGGATCGCGATGATGGCTACGACCACCAGGAGCTCGATCAACGTGAACCCTTTTCGGGAAGACGTTCCATGCCTCATGGTCTCATCACCCCGGCGCGCCTTCGCTTGCGCCTCTCCCATGCCCCGCCCGCCGCGAGGGCCGATCGCTCTCAACTCCGCCTTCCGGCCGCGGGCCGACTCCCGATATCCGCCCGGCAAGGGACCAACGGGGAAAGCGGGAACCCCGCGGGTCCTCGTTTCCAGGAGACGGTCGGCCACGCCGCCGTTCCCGGCGGCATCCCCGATTCCGCGGACCATCCCCCCGCAGCCCTACCGGCGCCGCCGCCGGAACAGAACGCCCGCGCCCAACCCGATCAGCGCCAGCGTCGCCGGCTCCGGGACCCAGAGGAATTCCGACGGGTCCAGCGCCGTGTTGGAGATCCGGACCTCGTCGATGATGCCGTCGAACCAGTCGGCCGGGTTGTTGTCCCACATGCCGCGACCGATCGTCCAGGTACTGTCGATCTCGAACAGGGCGCCGGAAACCGCCGCGGTTCCCTGGAGCTGGTATCCGTTCCCGTCGTTGCTGTCGAGCCAGAGCGACAGCGTCGAACCGTCGTTGACGGCGGCGGCGTGATACCATCGGCCCGGCTGAATCGTCGCAAGGCTGCTGACCTGCGAGATCCCCCCGGCCGCATCGTACTGCTCGACCTGGAGAAGGTTGTTGTCGCCGCGCACCTTCAGGACGAATGTCTGCACCCCGATCGCGGGCGACGGTTTGCCGTCCTTGCCGATGATCCCCTGGAAGGGGCCGCCCACGATATTCGCCATGAACGTCGCCTCGACGGTGAACGCGGAGGTGATCGGATTGTTGATCATCTGCCCGTCGCCCGCCGCGTTGTCCCAACTGTAGATGTCCTGGTTCGGCGAGAAATCCATCGCCAGGAGATTGGGCGCACCGGTCTGCGGAACAACGGCTCCCGGCACGGTCGCCGTGTAGAACGGGGCCGTGAAATCAGCGAACGTCCGCATGTGGTTCGCGTTGATGCTGTCGAGCACCGCGTTGTCGTTCACCGGTACCTGCGCCCCCGCGGTTCCCTCTTCGAAGCGCCAGTACGCGTTCTGCAGCGGATTCGCAACCACGGCCGAGGCCGGTTGCACCGCCGTCAGGCATCCCACCACGACCAACAGCCCCAGGATCCATTTGGACATGATTTTCCCTCCTCTTCTCTCGCAATCCGACTACCTCGAAACAGTAGCACGCCGTCAGGACGTACTCAAGAAGTCTCTTCGCAACGATTCCCGCGGCTCTTCCGGCGATTCTCCATCGGGCTCGGAAGGGCGTGCCGCCCTCGTTTTCCGAATCCGGATCCTCGTCGGTCCCGACGTTCAAGCATCCTCCCGGTCGCGCATCTCATCCCGGTTCCCCGCCCGGAAGAGATCGCCGACGCCTTCGGGACGCGTCCGGGGAGCCGCCGGTGGACGGCGACACGAGACGGGCGTCCCTCGCGAGAGCGACACCTTCGATCCGCGCCTCGAGTACCGAATCCCCGTCGGCATCAAGCCCGTTCCGCGTCCTGTTCCATCGAGGAGGCGGAAACAGGGGACGGACACACCTCCCGCGTGCGCTCCTTCCCGCACCCGGCCCCCTCCGGCCGAAAGAAATCCCGTCCCGGGATCGCTTCCGGACCGCGGTCACAGCCCATGCCGGATCGGCGCTACCGGCGTCTGCGAATCAGCGCACCGAGGCCGCCCAGGATCACCAGGCTCATCGTCGCCGGCTCGGGCACAGGCGTCGGAACCCAGCCCGTTCCATTGGGAATGATGTCGTCGGGATCCAGCACGTTCTGTGTCCACTTGAACGGCGTATCCTTGACCCGGGGCTCACGGACCTTGATCGAGAAACCGTAGATCTCCGGGGTCGAGACATCCCATTCGAAGGCCTCGTCCGTCACCGTCCAATGGAACAACCAGCCGACGTCGTCCTGGATGGTGTAACTGGCCGCCCATCCCTCCGGACCATCGACGATCACTTCCCCCGGCTCGAACTTGAAGCTTCCCTTGAGATGAAGATCCTTCGCATTGATGGGGTCCCCGGGTTGACGTTCGCCATGGTACTGATGAAGGTACTCGCCACCGCCGACATCGGTGGCCCCGTCATAGACCAACACGAGGTTGCCCAACGACGGGCCCGCCGTCAGCAGGAACATCCCCAATCCCAGAATGAGAACCGCACATGCACGACATTTCATCGGCTCCGCTCCTTTCCGGCGCCTGCCCTGCATGAGACGGCATCGAAGGGACCCTTCCCCACAAGTACAGGCTCTTTCGCCCTGGTACATCCCACGTCCGGACCTGCGACGAGATCGCCCGATCCGCTTCGCCTCGCACGTCCTGCCTCTTCGTGCGGGATCCTCGCCCTCTCCCCGCCTCATATCGTCGACGGCCCATGGGACGTCCGGCGCCATGCCGCGCGGAGATTCCCCCTAGCCGGAATCATGCTAGCACCGGAGGGGCCGGAATCAAGAACTTTTTCGCCGCCGCAGCATCGGCCCGGTCCGGTCAACGCACCAGGCGGCTGTTCACGAACGCCCGCGGATCCTTGATGTCCAGGATGCCGTAGGTCCAGGCGGCCGCCCTTCGCTCTCCCCCGTCCGAGCCGTTGACCGCGACGTTGATTCCGAGGAATCCTTCCGGCACCCCCCCGTCGGGCAGGAGCCGCCGCCACGGGATCGCCGCTTCGTAGAACGTGTTCCCGTCGCGGCGGACGATGATCGCGCGCACGTCGGAAAGCCTCTCCGGCGTCGGCGTCGTGTAACACCAGACGACCGGTTCGCCGTCGACCAGCGCGATTCCGATTTCCAGGTCGTCCTCGTCGTACCGACCCGGTCCCCAGTTCTCGAAGGCGTTGCGCAGGGGATCGATTCCCACCTGCACCGAGTCCTCTCTCCATATGTCGGCGTCCATGCGGGTCTGGACGTGCTTCGGATCGCGCACCTTCACCGCCGTGTACAGGGCGTCGTCGTCCCACGACAACGCGGCCGCCGCCGGAATCTTCTCTCCGGGCGCCCACGGCGGAACGAAATCCAGCGGCCGGAACTCATCCGCCGGCCACTCTCCCGGGTCCCCGTCGAGAACCGGCGCCCTCCGGGGAATGCACTGGAACCCGGCCGCCATGTCCGCCGCATCCCGAATCGCCGGGTCCCGGATCCATCGCCGCTTTCCGTAGACCGATTCCAACCATCGCCGATCGTCCGGGAGAAACCGAAGATCCTCCAGCCACCCTCGGGCCGACTCGAACTCTTCGCGCGCCTCCTCCGCCGACACGATCCCGTGCGCCGAACGCATCACCCCCGACAGCAGCGCGTATTGCGTGAACTCGAAGGCCGGCTGCACCTTGAACCAGAAGCGCGGGCTTCCGTAGTAGGTGCGGATGTACATCGGATCCCGTGCATATGCGTTCGCCGCAACCCGAACCGCTTCCCGATCCCGTTGAACCATCAGCATCCCCTCGAAACGCGCCCGGGGATCGGCCATCGGATCCGGCGCCGTTCGGGGATCGACCCACCGGGTGATCTCCCGATGATTCCGCAACAGAAGCTGCGGCAAGCGCGCATGCTCGATCATCCAGTCCAGTCGCTTCGCCACGACCGGATCCTGCGTCGAAAACCGCGCCTCGTACAACAGACCGACCGCCCTTTCCAGGAGCTCGGGATCCGCCATCGCGAACTCGTCGTTCATCATCCCCAACCCCTGGAACCACTTCCCCTTCCGCGGATGTGTCCAGTATTTCTCGACCAGGTCGTAGTAGCGCGCCATCGTGGCCGCCTGCTCGCCGAACATCGATCGCATGTAGAGATCCAGCAGCTCGTCGGTGTCCAGCGACGGATCCCACATCTGGCGGAAGGTCGTGTACATCATCGGCCCCTGGAAAACCCAGTTCGGGTACGCTTCGCAGTAGATTCCCCAGACGCCCTTCTCGGAGATTTCCCGCAGGTAGTCTCCGGCGATGTGAGGAAAATAGCGCGGCGTGATCCATCCGAGGTTCCAGTAGACGTAGACGCTCACCGTCGACGCCTTCGCCAGCCAGCCGTCCAGGACGTCCATGTCGTCGACCCGATAATCAGGATCGAAATGCTGCGCCACGTCCTGGGTCAACGCCACGTGCACGTTTTCCGGCAGGCGCTCGATCTTCCTCGGCGGCAGGACCGTTCCCCAGTACGCGTACGCCCCGATGCACCGGTCCGGATGCGTCCTGCCGACTTTTTCCGCGACCCGGCGGATGAAATCGAAATAGCTATCCGAATAGATCCCGTGTCCCCGCCAGGTCCGGGGCGGATCGTCCAGCGCCCGGCAGACGTCGCATTCGCAGAAGATGTTGTTGTCGTTGGCGCAGAGCGAAAAGGCCTCACGTTTCGGATTCTCGTCGAAGGCCTTCCGCACCGTGTCGACCGTGATCCGGAAGACGTCGGGATTCGCGAAACAGGGTTGGGCGTCCCGCCCGAGAACCCGCTTCCCCTCCCGCATCGCGTAGTACTCGGGATGGCTTTCCGCGTACTCCTTCTCGGGCAGCACCCGAAGCAGGTTGTGGCCGAATCCGAACCGCGGTCGCCACGAGGAATCCGACAGACGCATGGCCTGGTAGAAGGAAATCGGCGGTTCTCCCGGACCCCGCGGGTTCGTCACCCCCGAGATCACCCGGTACGCAAAGGCGGGCGCCTCTCGTTCGTCCAGGTTCTCCAGAACGATCCGCTCCCGGCGCGGCACGTGCGTCCAGAGCGACCCCGCCATGCCCCAGACCACGCCGAGATGATCCTGCAACAGCCCCACCGCGGCATTCAGCGTGCCGATCGGCATCGGTCCCGCCAGGAAAAGCCCCCCGTCGGCCGTCCGGATCGCGTACCCGTCCCCCGGCAGATCCGACAGGTCGCCGAGGATCTTCCCGGCCCGGGTCGTTGCGCCGACGAAGACGTTTCCCTCGACCGGCCCCACCCCGTCGCCTTCCTCCACGACGGCCGGCGCGGTTCCCGTGATCTTCTCGAAGTAGTGGACGATCGTATCCGCGGCCAGCCGTTCCACGGGATCCGCGTTTGCGGCGACCACGATCTTCCCGCCCGCATCCGAGGGGAACCGGAATTCCGACCCGTTCACCTGGATCGTCGCCGCAACGATCACAAACATCACGAGCCATGCGATTCGTGCCGATCTGCCCATGACAACGATTCCCTCCTCCTTCCGGGAAAGATCATCTCCGAGAATCCCGGCGGAACGTTTCCCGGAACCGATCAGGACGAATCCTCACCCTCCAACCGTTCCAGATCCAGCAGGTCCTGTTTTCGTGCCGACGCCCTTTTCGCCTTGATCAGGGTTTTCTTGCCCATCAGGCGAATCGGAACCCCGCCGTACGTGGTCTCGACCGAATCGGCCCAGGCCTCGTCGAAAGAAACCCCCTTGACGCCCGGGAGGATGTCGATGCGGTTCGGCGCCACGCCGATCTGGTAGACGAGATCCCTGTCGCAGAAGGAACCGGCGGACACGTCGACCAGGGGGGCGCCGTACCGGGACAACGCGCGGTAGACACGCTCGGCGTTCTCCGGGGTCGGACGAACCCACACATCCAGAGCTTTCGTGTACCGCGGCTCGGTGTGAAAGATCACCGCATGTGCCCCCGCAACGATGTACTCAACCTTCTCGTCGTTGAAGACGCTGAACAGATCTCTGAAGTCGGGATTGGTCGGCATCGAGTCCCCTGAACCGTTGCGCCTCCGCCACCATCTCCCAGGCGGCGGCAAAACGACCCTCAGCCCCCAGGGCGCGCCAGAAAGAGCGGTCGAAGGACCCGTCATCCTCGTCGCGCCGGATCAGTCTTGCATGAATAATCCGCCGGGTCATCGCCCTCTTCTCCGCCCTGTTCCATCGGCGCCGATTCTACCGATCGGACGCCTTCATGACGAGAAAAGAAGAAACAAGGCCCGTCCCGCCGCCGGGGATCTTCCGATCGGAAAGAGAGGGCGCGGGGAACGACCGGGGCTACCCCGCCATCGCGTTGCCCGTCACCGTCCCCTTGCCTTCCGCATGCTGCACCAGGTGCGTTCCGTTGCGCGCGAAGACGTTCCCCGTCACGGCGTAGTTCTCCCCGCCGATCACCAGTCCCACCCCGTTGTCGGCGATCCGGCAGCCCGAGATCGTGTAATCCCGCACCCGCGGGCCTTCGACCAGGATGCCCGTGCCCTTGTTGTGCCGCACGGTCACCCCGTTCAGCAGGAACGACCCTGCTCGCACCACGATCCCGTTTTTCCCTCCGCCCCGGTTCCAGGCGCCCCCATTGAAGATCGTCCCCCCCGAGATTGCAAGAATCGCCCTTTCCGCGGTTTCCGCGAGCAGGATCTGCTCCTCGTCGGAGGAGGCCGCCCAACACCCCGCAATGCTCGTGTACGCATGATCCGTCTGGACCAGGCCGTGCACGCATCCGTCCAGAGTGGCGTGCGTGATGAACACCTCGCGGTTCGACTTCGCGCCCGGCTCCCCGATCTTCACCGCGGTCTCCAGCCCGATCAGATCGGTCGTCACGATGTGCACGCCCCCGTTGTCGCCGGTCAGGTGCACGCCGACGCCGGACACCCCCTTGTGCTTCCCGATGATCCGGCCCCCAAAGATCCGTACCTCGGATCCGCAGGCCACCTTGATCCCGGTTCCGCTCAATCCCCCCCAGATCAGGCAGTGCTCGAACGTGGTCGTGTCGCATACCCGCTCGGTCACGATTCCGCTGCCGGTATCTCCGGTGAACATCAGGTTCCGGAACTCCGAACGCGCCGCACCGTTCGAACACAGGATCGCCGCGACCGACGGATCCCTGGTTCCCACGGCGTGAATCCGCAGATCGCGCACGGTGCTCACGTCGCATGCAACGCCCTCGGGCCACACCAGAAGAGGGTCCGGGGTCTCGTGCAACAGGACCGTGCTCCGGCCGTCCCCGACGAGGTCGAGACCTTCCGAGCTCTTCACCGTCAGCGTCCGGGTCACGCGATAACGGCCCGAGGGCAGGCGTACGCATCCGCCCCCGGCTCCGGCCGCCGCGTCCAACGCCGCCTGCAACGCCGCCGTGTCGTCGCTCTTTCCGTCGCCGACGGCCCCGAAATCCCCCGCCTGAAACACCCGATTCATTCCGTGCCCCTTCCCATGTCCGGAACCTCCCTGCGCCGCCCCGGCGCCGAGAATCACTGCCGTTCCCCCCAACAACGCCTTTCCCATCGCGCTGCGCCGACTCATTCTTCGCGGATCTGCCTCTTCCATGCGCCTTCCTCCGTCCGGCCCTCGAGCCTATCAGGTTCCCCGTCCCCGCACACCCTTCCCCTCCCGGTCGTCCTCGCGCCGGGAGGCCGCCCGATGCTATCAAGACCCCGGCTGCGGTCGGGAATGCCCCGTCGAGCTCGGGGACGGACGGTTGACCCCGCCGAAAGGCGCGGAGATCGAATTTCGAATCCGGAAACAGGAAGCGGTGGTGATCCATGAGAGTCGCGGTGACGGGCGGATGCGGCAACATCGGACGGCGTACGATCCGGGAACTCAACGGGGCGGGCATCGACACGATCTGTCTCGACATCGTCTCGCGGGAAGACGTCGGTCCGTCGATCCGTGCGGACCTGTGCGACGGCGCGGCGACCCGACGCGCCCTGCAGGGCGCGGACGCCGTCGTCCATCTCGCGGCGATCCCCCATCCGTACAACGATCCCCCCGAACGGGTCATGGGTGTCAACACCATGACCTCGATCAACGTCTTCGAGGCCGTCCGGGAACTCGGAATCCGAAGGGTCGTGTACGCATGCAGCGAATCCGCAACCGGGTTCGGCATCCACAACGTCAAACTCGAGCCCCTCTACGTCCCCATCGACGAGGAACACCCGTGTTGGCCGCACGAGACGTACAGCCTGAGCAAGTATTTCGGCGAACGGATCGGCGAGAACTACGCCCGCGCCTACGCCCTCGAGGTCCTCAGCCTCCGCTACACCGGCGTCTGGTTCGCCGAAATGGAGGAACACGTCGAGGCCTTGCTGAGAGAAAAGAGGGCCGGCCGCATCCCCGACGACCCCTGGTTCGGCGCCTACATCAGTGTCGGTGACGTCGCCCGGGCGATCCTCGCCGCGCTGAAATACCCCGCCCCGGAATCCCCGTTCTTCGAGGCCTTCCTCCTGACGGCCGCGGATACCTTCTACGGCGTCCCGACTCTCGAGGTTCTCCGCCGGATCTACGGCGAGACGCCGCCCGTCAAGGATCCGGAGTACTTCGCCGACAATCCATACGCATCCGTCTTCGACATCCGCAAGGCGCGGCGGATCCTCGGATGGAAACCCCTCGACCGGTTGGAGGACATGGAAGACTGGGACTTCTAGACCGGAGTGTTTATGAAGGTTGGGAACCGGGGTTCGGAAGAGACGGGAAGGGCAGGTTTGCTGCGAGAGGGAAGCGCTTCCCGATCCATGAAGTTCACCCGGCGGTCCTGGAAGAAGAAGCCCGGCGCCGAGTCGTACGTTGACGCACGGGCGATTCTTTCCCGGCCGGCGGAAGGCCGGATTGCGGTAAGAGATTGCGCGGATCCGGGCCGGTCTGCGAGGCGTCGGCTCGATCCATCCCGTTGCGCCGAGGACGCTCCGCGAACGACCGGCGCTACGGTTTCTCGACCTCGATCCGGTAATACTTCGGCGAATCCGGATCGGAGGAGTCGATGAAGGTGTCCAGGCCGCCGGTACCCTGCATCTCCTTGCCGGGCACATTGGTCCACACGCCGCTCACCATATCCAGGAGGCGTTCCAGCCGGTACCATCGATTCGACGAGGAATACCACCGGATCGTCACCGGCGGGATATCTTCGATCGATTCGATACGCAGATACGACTCCGGATCGTTCGGATCGGTGTCGGCCGCGCACTCCTGCACGTTGGTGTACGGGTCGCCGTCGGGGTTCTCGGTTGCGTCGCTCGGGTCGTCCGGGTCCAGTCCATGGGCGACCTCGTACCCGTCGCCCATCTCGTCGCCGTCCTTGTCCGCGTCGGGATGGGCGTACTCGTAGGCACCGATGTCGACGATCTCCGACCCGCTGTCATCCCCGTCCAGCGGCCGCGGTACCCCGCCCAGGTCGTCCCGGACGCCTTCGCCCACGGGCCCGCTGTCCACGCAGGACGAGCCGCCCAGCAACCGGTAGTCGCCGCTCCCCGGATTCACGAACTGTGGGTTCCCGGTGACATTCCCTTCCCCGCCCGGATCCGGCGTGGTGCAGCAATACCCGAAGTCGGCGTCGCCGGAGGGGTCATACCAATCGGCGCCACTCGTGCCCGCCGTGTTGCCGTACACGATCGTCGTCCACAGGTACCC
>CAYNBQ010000031.1:0-35366 GCA_964395275.1 uncultured Verrucomicrobiota bacterium | reverse complement strand
TTACGATGCGAATTTTGGCCCAAAACCGGCCTTCTAAGGCCCGAATCGGGGGCTCTGTGCGTCGTAACATATTCTCACTGCGAAACTTGTCGATGGTGACCATCGCCGTTTTCGCCATCGCCGTTTTCGGGGGGATCGAGGGGCGGGCGGCGGAAGTGGCCGAGATCGACGGGTTTCCGTACCGGAATGCGGCCGTCGCGCGAGGCGCCTGGATTCCGGCCGAGGAATCGCCTCCCGTGGAGGTCGCCCGGCGAAGGACCGGACCGAAGGGGCGGGTTCTTCGACTGCCGGCCCCCTTCCGGACCCGGAAGGATCTCCGCCGCACGGTCTACGACCGCGATCTGGAACTGGATCTCGCCCGGTTCGGCAGGTTCACCCTCGAGGTTCGAACGGAGAGGCCGGAGGCCTTTGCGTATTTCACCCTCTATTTCCGCAGCGGCGACGGCTGGTACGGCGCGAGCGCTTCGCCGGGCGGTCGGGTCTGGAAGCCCCTGCGGTTCGATCGGTGGGCGTTCGTTTCCGAAGGGAAACCGGCCGGATGGAACCGGATCGACGGCGTCCGTCTCTCCGCATGGAAGGCCTCGCCGGTCGATGCATGGATGGAGGTCGACCGCCTGACCGCGTTCGCGGCCGACTGCGCCGTGCTGGCGCCGACGACGACGGCGGACGACGGGAGGATCGAGGTCGAAAGGACCTATGCCGAAAGCGTTGCGCGGCTCCTCCTGCGCGCCGGACTGGACGTCGATCTTCTCCGGGATGTCGATGCCGTCTCCGGGGCGGTGGCCGGGCGCAGGATGGTCCTGTTGCCGCACAACCCCTCGCTGCCGCCGGGCTGCATGGACGCGATCCGTTCCTGCGTAACGGAAGGCGGGGCGCTCGGGGTCTTCTACGAACTGCCGGAAGGGATGGAGTCGATTCTCGGACTCCGGCGGAAGGGATGGCGCAAGCCCGGATACGAGGGGGAGTTTCACGCCATCGATTTCCGCGGGGCGGGGATCCGGGGCATGCCCGAGACGGTCGTGCAGGATTCGTGGAACGCCACCCTGGTCGAACCCGTCGATCCGGAGACGCGGGTGGTCGGAAAGTGGCGCGACGCGAAAGGCAGAGTATCGGATCTGCCGGCGGTGGTTGTCGGCGAACACGGCTTTTTCGTGGGACACGTGGCAACCCCCGCGGATCCGGCGGCCAAGTCGCGCATGCTGCTTGCGCTCGTCGGCCATTTCGTTCCGTCGGCCTGGGAAGAGGCGTGCCGGGCGCTTCTGGACGGCGGCCCCCCGCTGGGCCATCTTCCGTCGACCCGGGCGGCGGATCGGTTCGTGGCGGGGAACGCCGTGGGCCATCCGAGGCGGGAGGAGGTGTACGCCCTTCTGCGCAAGGCCGGCGGGGGATGGCGTCGTGCGAACGAAGCGATCGATCAACAAGGATGGGAAGAGGCCCTGGAAGGCTTCGACACGTACCGGAAGAACGTGGAGACCGCGTATCTCATGATCCAGGAATCGCCGAAAACCGAGGGGCGGGCCGTCTGGAATCACTCCGGCGCGGGCGCCTATCCCGGCGATTGGGAACGGTCGGCGGCCGTGCTCGAACGCAACGGGTTCAACATGATCATTCCCAACATGTGGACGGCGGGGTCCGCGCATTATGCGAGCGACCTGTTGCCGCGTTCCGAGACGTTCGACCGCTACGGGGACCAGATTGCATCGTGTCTGGCCGCGGCCCGCCGCCACGGCCTGGAGGTTCACCCCTGGAAGGTGAACTGGAACCTGTTGAATGCGCCGCCCGATTTCGTGGAACGGCTCCGATCGGAGGGGCGGACGCAGGTTTCCGTCGAGGGCGAGCCGATCGACTGGCTCTGTCCGTCGAACCCGGAGAATCTGCGTCTGGAACTGGAGACGATGCTCGAGGTCGTCCGGAAGTACGACGTCGACGGCGTCCATTTCGACTACATCCGCTACCCGGGACGGCATGCCTGCTATTGCGACGGTTGCCGGAAACGCTTCGAGGCCTTTCTGGGCCGGTCCGTCGGAAACTGGCCGGCGGAGGTCTTCGACGGGGATCTGGCGGAAGAATACACGGAGTGGCGTTGCAATCAGATCACGCGCCTGGTGAGGGAAACGTCGGTCCGCGCCCGCGAGGAGAAGCCCGGGATCAGGATCTCCGCGGCCGTCTTCCCTGATTATCCCTCGTGCCGTTACGACGTCGGCCAGGACTGGGTTCTGTGGATCCGGGAGGGGTACTTGGATTTCGTCTGTCCCATGGATTACAGCAGCGACGACGGCTGGTTCTCCCGGATCGTTCGGCGACAGGTCGAACAGGCGGGCGGCGCCGTCCCGGTCTACGCGGGGATCGGCGTGACGGTCGCCCGGTCGGCGCTGACGCCGGATCGCGTCGTCGGCCAGATCCACATCGCCCGGGAACGGGGCGCCGACGGGTTCGTCCTGTTCAATTTCGATCCGGGCCTGGCCGAGCGGATTCTGCCTTCGTGTTCCCTGTCGGCGACCGCGGTTCCCGCCGTCCCGCCGCATGCGGCGAAGGAAAAGAACCGGTAGCCGCGTCCCCCCGTCCGGACGGCGGAGGGATGTCCCGCCGTTCGGATCCCGGGTGGACCTCCCCCGCGGAACCGTCTATTGTGCCCTGCCTCGCCGGGGAGAGGGTTTCCCCGACGAAATCGACGGGAGACAGACAGACGATGATCCGCCGGTTCTCATGTCAATTTCTTCTCGCGCTCGTTCTGGCCGCGGCGGGGACGGGATCCGTTCGTGGTGGAATTTCCTTCCGCATCGCGAGCGGTCCCGATCTGCCCGAAGTTCCGAGCCCCGAATCGTACCTGCGGTCGTGGCTTTTCCTGGGGCCGTTCGCCTTTCCCGAGGAAGCAAGGGAAACGGAATGGAGCGACGGTTGGAAATCGGATCCGATCGACGCGGCCTCGATCCGTTCCACGACGGAACCGGTGACGGTGGACGGGGGCGCCATGGTCTGGCGGGAACTGCCCTGGGATCCCGCCCGCGAAAAGTCCGATCTGGCCGCGGTCCTCGATCCGAAGGAGTACGCGATCGTCTACCTGGCCACCTGGATCTTCGCCGACGAACCCGCGGATCGGCACCTCCTGCTGGGCAGCGACGACGGGATCGTCGTGTGGCTGAACGGCGAGCGCGTTCATGAGAATTACGTCTGCCGTCCCTGCACGCCGGACGAAGACGACGTGACGGTTCATCTCCGGCAGGGGGCGAATCTGCTGGTGATGAAGATCATCCAGGGCGCGGGCGGCTGGCAATTCAGCGCCCGGTTCGACGACAACCGCGGGTTGCGCGTCGCCGCCTCCGGGGATCCGGCCCGGGCGTCGGTCCTGTTCCTTCCGCGTTCTCCGGAGCCCGGGCGTCCTCCCGGGATCGTCGCGGGACCCTACCTGCAGAACATGACCTCCGGGGCGGTGACCATCTTCTGGCAAACCGACGTTCCTTCGACCGGCCGGTTGACGCTGTACACGGAAGAGGGCGCCGTTTCGGCGGACGCCGTCGAGGCCCGGCGGCTGCACGAAATCCGCGTCGCGGGGCTGGAGGCCGATACGACGTACCCCTACGCGGTGACGGCCGCGGTCCCGACGGATCCGGAAACCCGGAGTCGGCCGCGCGGATCCTTCCTGCGCACCTTCCCGGCCGAGCCGCGGAGCGTTCGAGTGCTCGTATACGGCGACACCCGTTCCCACCCGGAACGGCAGGTCGAGGTGGTCGCGGCGATGCTGCGCGAACCGGATGCGGATGCCGTCATCCACACGGGCGACATCATCGCCGACGGTCTGAAACTGGGGCAATGGATCCCTGAGTTCTTCGAACCGAGCCGACCCCTGCTCGCCACGCTTCCGGTGTTCTTCTGCCTGGGGAACCACGAGCGCAACTCGCCTTACTACTACCAGTACTTCGACAATCCGGACTCCGGCGAAGAACGCTGGTATTCCTTCGACGTCGGCCCCGTGCATTTCAGCGTGATCGATTCCAACGCGGAATACGGGGAGGGAAGCGAGCAGTACCGGTGGCTGAAGGCGGATCTCGAGCGAAACCGCGACAAGCCGTGGAAGATTCTTTACGGGCACCATCCGACCTATTCCTCCGGTCCGCACGGCCGGCTGGCGGAAGACGGCCGCCCCGCCGAGGGGGCGATTCGGACGGCGCAGGATCTCTTTCCCGGCCTCGCCGAGGAATACGGGATCTCGATCTTCTTCGCCGGCCACGATCATTTCTACGAACGGAGCGAGAATCGGGGCGTGCACTACGTGATCTGCGGCGGCGGCGGGGCGCCGTCGTATCCCCAGGTCGACGACGCGGAACGACAGAACCCGTACAGCAAGGTTTTCTATTCGGATCTGCATTACATTGTCCTGACGGCGGATTCGCACCGCCTGGAGATGGTCGCGAAAACGCCCGCAGGGAAGATCATCGACCGCGTCGTCCTGAACCGGGAAGAGCGGGATGGTCCGCCTCCGGGAGGCGATATCGATCCCTCGACGGATTGAACGCGTCGAAAGTGCACGACGGGCCGCAGCCCCCTTCTCCGGGGCGAAGAGGCCCGGGCGGCGGCACGGAGCGTTCCCGCGACCCGGCGGGAGATCCGGACGGGAAGGCGACGGCCGCCGCCGGGATCAGCGCATCGAGACGGAATCCTCGCTGCGAAGATCTTCCGCGAACCCCTCGATGCCCCAGGCGGCGGTCGGCAGCGTGCAGATCGTCCATTGGCGGACGATGATTTCCGGATTCGTGTGGAGCACCCGGGCCCACCCGTTGAATCCCTCCGGGAGCACGACCACCCCGTCGGCCGGCGGCGTACCCCCGGGCAGGGTGTCGACGCATGACATGCCGCCGGGCGGCACCGAGATCCCCAGGGTCGCCACCGGCAGGAAATCGGCCGTCGTCTCCGGCGTGAATTCGACGGTGGTGTTCAGGGCGTTTCCGGTCGGATTGAGGATCTGGATCCGCATCCAACGTCCGGGATCGATTCCGGCGGCGACCATCGGAACCGTGACGACGCCCGCCCGGTGACGACGCCCCTGCGCCCCGAACGCGGCGAGGACGCCTCCCGGGTCGAAGCGGAGGATCGAGGCCGCTGCCAGCGGCGTTCCGTTCACGGCCCGGATCTCGACCCATCCCTCGTAGGCGTTTCCGAGCGTCGCCGGCAGGGGCCGATGAACCAGAACCATCCGGCGAGGTTCAGGACGTCCTGGTTTTCCTCGAGCCACCGCCGGCTGTGCCACATGAAGGCCATGCGGCGCTCGTCGTTCCACCCGTCGCTGTCGCCCCAGAACACCCCGTACTCGGTCAGCAGCAGGGGGATCTCCGGGTAGCTCAGATCGTCGACGCAGCCGCGTATCTCGACGATGGACGGCCATCCGTCGGAGACCGTCCCGGACCCCCAGCGGGCGATGACGCTGCCTTCGATGTCGTTCGGATCGCCCGTCGGGTAGCGGTGGATCGCGAGGTAATCCATCGGAAAGCGGCCGCCGTATTCGTTTTCCCAGAAATCGATGCATCGCTGGAGATACATCCGGAAGAGTTCCTTCTGACCGGGCGGCGGATCGGGCACGGGATCCGGCCGGTAGAGGATTTCCGGCGATGTGTCGTGGGCCAGCGCCAACGGGGCGAATCTGGCCGTCGGATCGGCGGCGAGGATGACCTCGCGGTAGTCGTGGTATCCCCGGGTGAATTCCTCGGGGGTCTGGTTGGATTGCCCGACCAGGTTCGGCTCGTTGCCGCCTCGTCGTCGGGAACCAGCGCGGCGACGGCCGCCAGGGGGCGATCGCCGTCTTCGCCGCTTCTCACCTTCGCCGCCACGGCCTCCGCCGGCGCGTCGGCTTCCGCGGGTCGGGCCGGGGACGACGCCAAGGTTTCGGTCGAGAGGACGGATCCGTCGACCGCCAGCCATTGGACGCTGTAGGCGCGCGAGGCATCCGGATCGTCGCAGAGAAAGATTCTTCGCCGGCCCTGCGGATCGCCGGGACCGAGAAGCAGCACGTGCGGCCCCGGGAGGGAGCGGGGCATTCCGCATGCCGATCGCGCCGGATGATCGGGGTCGGGATCGATTCGATCGAGCAGGACCGCGGCGGATCGAGCGCGCAGTTCGAAAACGCGGATGTCGGCGCGGTGTTCGGGGGCGGCGGCGAGACTCCAGGTGCTGAAGGCGAAGGCGGACGATCCCACGGGTTTCAGGGTCTGGTAGATCTGCAGGGAGACGGGGGTCCCGGCGTCGTCTCGAACGAGGGAGAACGAGGGCCAGTCGACGTCTCCCGCCCGGTTGACGACCGCCAAGGTGCACATGTCGCGGATCCCCCCGGGCAGCGGAATTCGATCCGTTCCCTCGACCGTCCGGGAAACCCCGGCGGCGGCCGACCATCCGCTGCGGGCCGCGCCGTTGTCGTAGCGTTGGAATCCGACGACGGCGATCGGCGGGCCGCCGCCGTCGATTTCCACCGATCCGATGAAAGGAATCGGCTTCCCCGCGGGGTTCGGCGGCCAGGGAACATCGTCGTCCACGGAGACGAACGCCGAGGAACGTCCGTCCACGTCGATCTCGTGGGAGACCGCGAGGATCCCGTCGGGATCGCGAAAGGCGAGCCGCACCACGGCGGAGGTATCCCCGTCGTTCCAGACCGCCAGGTACGTATCGAAGTCGGGCCGTTCCAGGGTTCCCCCCGCGGCCGTGACGGTCGCCAGGAGCAGGGCGAGAAGCGCAAGGAAGCGGGCGCCTCGAAGCCGCATCCGGGGGCGTGCGAATCCCGACGGATGGGTTGGTTCGCCGTTATCTTCCGGTTCCCACGGCATCGCGCCATTCTCCGTGAACCCCGGAATTACGGGGTTCGTTTCGCGTCACCCTGCGCACGATCGCCCGGTTCATTCGGGGGCGGATCCCGGCGATTTTCAGGAATCCAGCACCATCCTACGGATCTCGTCTCGAAGATCTGCGAGCAGTTCGTCGATCTCCACCCCTTCGCTGCGGGCGTCTTCCTCGATCGCCGCCAGGAATTCGCGGTACATGCCGCCGCCGGTGTCGCCGCACTGGATTGCGATGGTGGATCCGCATCGGCAGTTGGCCAGCGAAAGCGTTCCGACGATATCTTCGAGGTGGGATTCATCCCACGCGAGCATGCCCACCGGGCTGGTTTCCCGCACGAAGCTGCGGAAATCGGGATACACCCGGCCGCAATTGGCGCATCGTTTCGGGAACTGCAGGTTGCAGTGATCAATCAGGTGCGGGATGAACTCCGCCGTTCGATTCCATTTCATGGCGTCCGGCGCTCCTTTCAGGGGCATTTCGGCAACTAGGACATCTTCCAGCAGAAGCCGCGGATATCTTGGTCCCTCGGCCGTCTGGAGGGCAAGGGCGCGGATGAAGTGAAGGAAGAGAAAGGTTGCCATTTGGCGGAATCCCGCGGATCTTCTGCGCCGATCCGCCGGTCCTCGTCGCCCGGGATCGTTTTCGACGCTCGTACGAAGGTAGAATCGCGCGCCGGAATTCCGAGGCGAATTCGAACAGATGTCGCGTGCCCGCCGTCCAAGGGCGCAACGAAAAGGGAGAAGCGTCTTGATACTTCAGAAACTGAAGCCCGCCCGGGTCGGACTGTTGGGCGTCCTGTTGTTGACCATCGGATGCGCCGGGGAAGGCGAATCGATTCCCGCGGGGGAAGAGGACGCCCTTGCAACGGCCGTGAAGGCGCTTACCGGCGCCCGCACGCGGATCGTCTGGGTTCGGGATCTGGGCGACAACCGGGACGTCGGCGCGCAGGGAAACGACCTGCTGCTGATGGCCTGGGACAGCGAAGACGGGCGGGGCGCGTGTCGGATCTTCGAGGAGCGCGGGAACTATCACAAGCCGCTGATCACTCCCCGGGGCGATCGGATCGTTTTTTCGAACGTTCCGGAGGGATCGATGCACGTCGTTCGCTGGGACGGCACCGAGTTGCGGACCCTGGGGAAGGGCCTTGTGCTGGACGTCTGGCAGGATCCGAACAGCGGCGAGGAATGGGTCTATTTCGCGGAACCGCGGCCGGTCGACGACCGCGGATCCCACGAGCGCGTCCGGCGCATGCGGCTCGACGGGGATTCCGGGCAGGCGGAGCCGGTCTGGGATCGCACGCCGGTCAGCGCAGAGACGTTTCAGTTGTCGCGCGACGGTACGAAGGCGGCCGGGCTTTTCCCGTGGCCGCGGGCCGGGGTCGCCCGATTGCCGAACGGCGGATGGCAGCAGTTCGGCAACGGGTGCTGGACCGCGATGGCGCCGGACGACAGCGGGGTGGTGTGGGTCTTCGACGGGCAGCACCGGAACCTGCTCATGCAGAGCCCGGAGGACGGGTTGCGCTGGAGCGTGAACATCGCGCACGGTCCCGGGCTGGACGGCCACGAGGTCTACCATCCCCGGTGGAGCAATCATCCGCGGTTCATCGCGTTGACGGGGCCGTACAAGATCCGCGTCGGACCGAACAGCATTCGGGGCGGCGGTCCGGATGTCGAAATCTATCTCGCCCGGTTCAGCGAGGATCTTCGGGAGATCGACGGGTGGGCGAGAATCACCTCCGACGACCGGGCCGATTTCGCGCCGGACGTCTGGGTGGCGGGCGGCGAGAAGGTCACGCTGGAAGAAACGCTCCGGGAACGCAGGGCCGAGGAATTCGCGGCGCTGCGGGCCGTCGGTTCGCCGGACGACACCTCGGAAACCTGGCCGCCGAGCCGCAAGGGGCTGGTTTTCCTGTGGGAGAACGCCAGGGCGGCCAACGAGATCCGGACGGCCGACGGCGGGGTTCGGAACTGCACGGTGGAACCCCGCGGTCTCGCGAGATACGGATGCTGGTACGACATGCGCACGCGCGGCGGCGCGTTCGAAGCCGTGGGACAGGCCGACGAACTGCTCGACGCCTGCCGCGGGACCAACGAACTGGCCGTCGAGGCCGTGGTCACCTCCCTGCGCGGAGGGCAGAAGGGACCGGCGCGGATCGTTTCGTTTTCGAGGGATCCGGGGAGCCGCAACTTCACGCTGGCCCAGGAGAACGATCACCTGATCTTCCGGCTTCGGACGCCGAAGACGGGGGAAAACGGTTCGAATCCGCAAACCCGGCTCTCGATGCTGGAGATCGGCGTTCCGCAGCACGTGATCGTCACCTACCGCGACGGAATGCTGGCGTGGTACGTGAACGGCGAGCCGGCCGGGGTGACGCACGAGGTCGCCGGAGATTTCTCCAACTGGGAGCCGCAGACCTTGATTTTCGGCAACGAGGCGACGGGCGACCGCAACTGGGACGGCGCCCTGGAAGGGGTGGCGCTCTACAGCCGTTTCATCGGTGCGGAGGAAGCCCGCAAGCACTGGCGGACCTACAGGAAGCGGCTGGAGGGGCGCGAACCTCCCGCGCGATATGTCGCGCGGGGCGTCCTGCTGGAAACGACGGCCACGCCGGATCCGAGGGACATCGCGCCCTATCGGCGGGCCCTGGCGGTGTATCTCTACCGGCTGGAACCGGGTTCGGGAATCGACGAAGACCGGGTCCTGGTGGCTCACTGGGTGGTGATGGACGGCAAGGCCCTTCCGTTCGCACGCGAGAAGGGGAAGACGTATGATCTGATCCTCGAACCCTACGACGAGCATCCGGAGCTGGAGGGCGAACGGTTGATCCTCGACACCGACGAGATCGACCTGCCGCTCTACCTGGATGCGGCCGGGTAGGCCGGGCGCGGTTCGGCGGCGGGGACCGAATCCCGAGGAGTTGTCGAGACGACGGTACGATGGTCTTCAGTTCCCATCTCTTCCTCTTCTATTTTCTTCCCGTCGCCCTTCTTCTCTATTTCGCGTCGCCCCGGCGGGGTCGGAATGCGGTTCTCACGATCCTCAGCTACGTCTTCTACGGCTGGTCGAACCCGTTCTTCTGCCTTCTGCTGCTCTTTTCGACCACGGTCGATTATTTCTGCGGGCTGACGATCGAAGGGGCCGGAACGGGGGACCGGGCCCGGCGCCGCCGGAAGACGGCCCTCGTCGTGTCGATCGTCACGAACCTCTCCCTGCTCGGCTTCTTCAAGTACTTCAACTTCGCCGTCGACAGCTACGCCTCGCTGATGCATCTGCTCGGCCTGGGCGGGATCGATCCGAGCCTCTTTCTGCGGGTGACGCTTCCCCTCGGGATCAGCTTCTACACCTTCCAGTCGATGAGCTACACGATCGACGTCTATCGTGGCGAGGCCCGGGCGATCCGCAACCCGCTGGACTTCGCCTGCTACGTTTCGATGTTCCCCCAACTGGTCGCCGGCCCGATCATCCGGTTTTCCGAGGTGGCGGACCAGTTGCGCAACCGGACCCACAGCCGCGCACGGTTCGCCCACGGCTGCGCGTTCTTCATCCTCGGCTTCGCCAAGAAGATTCTCCTGGCGAACCCCTCGGGACGGATCGCCGATCACGTCTTCAACGCCGCCGCCCCGGGGCTGGTCGACGCCTGGTGGGGCGCCGCGGCGTACGCGTTCCAGATCTACTTCGATTTCAGCGGGTACTCCGACATGGCGATCGGTCTGGGGCTGATGCTGGGGTTCGTCTTTCCAAAGAACTTCGATTCGCCCTACCTGTCGCGGTCCATCACGGAATTCTGGCGCCGATGGCACATGTCGCTCTCCTCCTGGTTGCGCGACTATCTCTACATCCCGCTGGGCGGAAACCGGAAGGGACCGCGGCGCACGTACGTGAACCTGATGATCGTCATGCTCCTGGGCGGTCTCTGGCACGGGGCGGCCTGGAACTTCGTGGTGTGGGGCGGGATCCACGGGATTCTTCTTTCCTGGGAACGGTTCCGCGGCCGGAAGAGTCTCTACAGCCGCTTCCCCCTCGCGGTGCAGACCGCCGTGACCTTCGTCCTGCTTCTGTTCACGTGGGTCTTCTTCCGGGCCGACGACATCGGACACGCCCTGCGCTACGCCGGCGCCATGCTCGGCCTCGTTCCGGCCTCCGAATCCTCGTTGCTGATCCGGCCGATGATCTTCCACCCCCTGTACGTCGGCGCGATGCTGCTGGCCGCCGGGATCACCTGGTTCGCACCCCAGACCCCCGACTGGGTCCGGGTGCTGACACCGGCGAAGGCCGTCGTGCTGATCCTGCTCTTTGCGGGCGCGGTGGCGGTGATGACCGTGCAGGGATTCAACCCGTTCATCTACTTCATCTTCTGACGAGGCGACGCGATGCCGATCCGCAGATCGAAAATCCACGACCGGGAGCTGGAGCGCCGGGCGATCGGCGCGGTGGAGGTTTCTCCCCCGACGGCGTGGTTCATGATCCTGGTCTTCCTGGGACTGCTCGGCGCCGTGTTCCTCCTCGACCAGGGCCGGGGGCTGTTCCCCCTGCCGTCGGTCGAAGGGACCGAACCGCCTCCGGCCCTGTGGCGTCTTCCCTCGGACCTGCTGGAAGGCGCGCGCCGGGGGGCCCGGAACGGCGGCGGCACGGCCGTCGGCCGTCTCTGGCGGGGCAACGCCGAGGTGCTGCGCACGATGGACCGGTTCGAAACGCGGATCGAAGACGACTCGCTGCTGGCGCTCCGGCTGATTCCGGCGGTGCAGTGGGTGAAGAGCCGCTACCTGCGGGTGGGAAACGAGAAGGTTTACGAAGGCGTCGATCGATGGCTCTTCTACGCTCCCGGGACGGACGCGATCGTCGCCCCCGGTTTCCTGCGCCGGGACGTCATGGCCCGGCGTCTGCGCTCCGGCAGCGAGAGGCAGGCGCCGCCCCAACCGGATCCGGTCGCCGCAATCCTGGATTTCCGGGACCAGCTTGCCGTGCGGGGGATCGAGCTGATCGTCCTGCCCGCGCCGTCGAAGGCCACGGTGGAACCGGGGAGACTCCGGCCCCGATCGACCGGCTCGGAGCCGCTGCACAACGCCTCGTACGACGATTTCCTGGATGCATTGCGTTCGCGCGGCGTCTGCGTGTTCGACCCGGCGCCGCTTCTTCGGGCCGAACGCGCCTCCCGGGGCGATTCGGCGTATCTGGCCCGGGACAGCCACTGGAACCCGGCGGCGGTGGAGAGGGTCGCCCGCGCCCTGGCCGCTCTGATCCGCGGGTCCGTCGATCTGCCTCCGGCGCCGGATCCGGGATTCGCCGTCACGGAGACGGTCGTCCGGGGCGACGGCGATCTCGTGGCGATGCTCCGATTGCCTGCGGGATCGAACATCTTTCCGCCGGAAGAAGTCCGGGTGCGGCAGGTGTGGCAGGGCAACGTCGCCTGGAGGGCGTCCCGCACGGCCGACGTTCTCCTGCTGGGGGACAGTTTCAGCAACGTGTTTTCCCAGAACGGGCTGGGATGGGGAGAATCGGCCGGGTTGGCGGAACAGCTCTCCCTCGAACTGGCCCGTCCGATCGATCGGATCGTCCGCAACGCCGGCGGCGCGCACGCCACGCGCGGGATTCTGGCGCGCGAACTGGCCGTCGGCCGCGACCGGCTTGCGGGCAAACGGGTGGTGATCTGGGAATTCGCCGAACGCGAACTCGTTTGGGGGGATTGGAAACGGATCGGAATGAAGCTCGGAGAACCGCCGGAGACGGAGTTCCTCGCCCTGGAGCCCGGGGAAACGCTCCGGCTCGAGGGCGTCGTCTACGAGATCGCGCCCGTGCCGCGTCCCGGGAGCGTCCCGTACCGGGATCACGTCGTGGGCGTGCATCTGGTGGATCTTTCGGGGGATCGGCGGGCGACCGACGCCTATGTCTTCTTCCGAAGCATGGATCGGAACCGCTGGACGGCCGCGGCCCGGCTTCGCGTCGGCGACCGGATCCGATTCCGGGCGCGTCCGTGGGCGGATGTCGAAGACGAGATGGGATCGATCAACCGGGGGGAAATCGACGACGACGAACTCTTCCTCGTCGAGCCCCTCTGGGGAGAGCTGCTGCCATGAAAAGGATTCTTCTTGCGACCCTGATGCTCGGCGCGGCGGCGGGCGTCCGCCCGGCCGCCGGCGGGGCGAACGAAGGCTTCGTGCGGTTCTGCGCCGAACGAGCCGCGGAGGCCGCCGCCGCCGACGCCGCGGTGGTCCGCGGCAGGAACGGATGGCTCTTCCTTCCGGGGGCGCTCCGGTTCCTGGGGGCCGGGCCCTTCTGGGGCGAAGCGGCCGTGAAGGTCGGCAGGGCGCGCAAGCCCGATCGGCGCGACCCGTTGCCGGCGATCCTCGATTTTCAGCGCCAGCTGGAAGCGGAGAAGATCCCGCTGCTTCTGGTGCCGGTGCCTCCGAAGGCGCTGATCTACCCCGACGAACTCGGCTACGAGGCGGCCGAGGCCCGTGTACCGGCCGTGGAGGAATTCTACCGTCTTCTGCGGGAGAAGGGGGTCGATGTGCTCGACCTCGCCCCGGTGCTCCGGACGGCGCGCGGGGAAGGGGAACGTCCCCTCTACTGTTTGCGCGACACGCACTGGTCGGGACGCGGGATCGAGATCGCGGCGGCGCGGATCGCCGAGTGGCTCGAAACAAATGCCGGGATCCGGCGGGTGTCCCCGCCGCCGGCCGGGGAAGAACGCGCGGTGCGCATCACCGGGGATCTGCAGCGGATGGCCGAGGATCCGTCGATGCCGCCGGAAGAGGTGGTTCTGACCTTCCGGAGCGGGGACGAGGAGGGTGCGAGCGTCGATCCCGCTTCCCCCGTGCTGCTCCTGGGGGACAGCCATGTGCTGATCTTTCATGCCGGCGGCGACATGCTGGCCGTCGGGGCGGGCCTGCCCGACCGGTTGTCGGCGGCGATCGGATCGCCCGTGGACCTGCTGGGCGTGCGCGGGTCCGGCGCGACGGCGGCGCGGATCGCCCTGGCGCGTCGCGTGCGCAAGGATCCCGGGGCGATCCGCGGCAAGCGGGCGGTGATCTGGTGTTTCACCGCCCGGGAATTCACCGAGGCCGACGGATGGGCCAGGGTGCCGGTGCTGCCGCGCTGATCGTGCACGCCCGGGGTCGATGAAGGTTACGGGCGGCCGGCGTCTTCTCCGGATTCGGCAACCGTGCGGCCTTCGAGTTTTCGTTCGAAGCTCAGGGGAACGACCAGGACGGCGCATTCCGCCTTGCGAACGATCTTCTCGGCGACGTTGCCGAAGAGGACCTTCTGCAGGCTGCCGCGTCCCTGGCGGCCGATCACGATGAGATCGACGTCGTGTTCCCGGGCGAAATCGAGGATCGTCATCCAGTCCTTGCCGACGCGCATCTCGACACGGAAATCGATTCCCTCCGGGACGCGGGGGAGATAGGAGGCTTCGATCTTGGCGTCGATATCCCGGCGGGCCTTCTCGTCGATGTCTTCCACCTCGTAGATGTAGGTCTTCCAGAACTGGGCGTCGGGTTCCGGGATCACATGCAGGAGGTAGAGAATCGAACCCGGACGGCGGCCGGCCGCGTCGACCGCGAAACGGAAGGCGAAATCGGCGTTTTCCGAGAAATCGGTGCAGAAGAGGATGCGCCGGAACGGTTCGGCCGGGACGGGAACGGAAGGTTCGTTCATCGCATGCACCTCCCTTCGTTCCGATCCTGCGCCCGGCGGGTGGCGGCGTCGATGCTTTTTTGCGTGACGTTCATCGGACGAGGGACGGCAGGAAGAGCGAGATCTTCGGAAAGGCCACCAGGATCGCGGAGGCGACGATCAGGGCCCCGAGGAAGGGCAGGGCGCCCTTGAACACCGTCTGGAGGGGCACGTCCCGGGCGATGCCGCTGACGACGTAGACGTTGACGCCCACCGGCGGCGAGATGACGCCCATCTGGGTGACGACGACGATGATCACGCCGAACCAGATCGGATCGTGTCCGAGCTGGACGACGACCGGATAGAAGATCGGGATGGTCAACAGGATCAGGGCCAGCGCGTCCACGAAACAGCCGGCCAGCAGGTAGAAGAGAATGATGAAGGCCATGATCACCCAGCCCGGGACGGCGAGGCCGGCCAGCCAGCTCGCCAGTTCGAAGGGGATGCGGGTGACGGCCAGGAAATGACCGAAGGTGACGGCGCCGGCGACGATGATCATGACCATGCAGGAGGTGCGCACGGTCTCGCGCAGCGATCGGAGGAGACCCTGCCAGGTCATGCGGCGCCTGGCCACGGCAATCAGCAGGCTGCCGGCGGCCCCGACGGCGGCGGCCTCGGTCGGGGTGAAGAACCCGAGGAACATCCCGCCGATGACCAGGACGAAGAGCAGGAGGGTTTCGGAGACGCCCGAGAGGGATGCGAACTTCCCGCGCCAGGTCGTGCGGGGGCCCCGCGGGCCGAGGTGGGGGCGCAGTCGGCAGTTCACGTAGATCGTCAGGCAGAAGAGGGTGGCGATCAGGATCCCGGGCAGGATGCCGGCGATGAAGAGCTTGCCGACGGATTGCTCGGTCATGATCGCGTAGACGATGAAGACGACGCTCGGGGGGATGAGCATGCCGAGGCTGCCGCCGGCGGCGACGGCGCCGCTGCCGATCTCCATGTCGTAGCCGTAGCGTTTCATCTCCGGCAGGGCGACCGAGGCCATGGTGGCGGCGGTGGCGGGTCCGGAACCGCAGATGGCGCCGAAGCCGGTGCAGGCGCCGACGGTTGCCATGGCCAGTCCGCCCGGCAGGGGACCCAGCCATGCGTAGGCCGTCTTGAAGAGTCTGCGGCTGATGCCGGCGTGGAAGGCGATTTGCCCCATGAAGATGAACAGCGGGATCACCGTGAGGCTGTAGGACGAGAAGGTGTCGTACAGGTCGGTGGCGATCATGCTCAGGGCGGCATGGGGCGAGACGATGAAGGCGAAGCCGACGAGACCGACCCCGGCCATGACGAAGGCCACGGGCATGCTGCTCATCAGCAGCACCAGCAGGAGGATGCAGCCGAGGATCCCGACCTGGACCGGGCTCATGGTTTCATCATCTCCCGGCCCGGGTGGAGGAGGTTGTGCACGATCACGAGCACGACGACGGCGCAGGAACCTCCGATCACGTACAGGATCCAGAAGACCGGGATCTGCAGGGTGGAAGTCACCTCCCCGCTGCGTCGCAGGGCGTGGCCGAACCCGACGCAGCGGTAGGCCAGCAGGGCGAAGAGCAGGATGGCCAGGCTTCGCGCGAGGGTGTCGACGAGGATCCGGCCGGGCCGGTGGAGCTTGAGGAAGAAGTATTCGATGGCGACATGCCCCTTGACGGCGGTCGTGTAAGGCAGGGCGCAGGCGATCGTCAGGGCCCCGGCGATCCGGACGATGTCGTAGGCGCCGGGCAGGGGCGATCCGAACCACCGCAGCACGATGTCCAGGCAGGTGACGGTCATCATCACCAGCACGCACGCGCCCGAGCAGGCCACCAGGGCGTAGACGAGGAACCGGACGCCGCGGGAGTAGGCCCGCGACAGGCGGCGCCAGGCGCCGTCGGAACGGGGGACGGAATCCATGGGTTCGGCCGGATCAGGGCCGGGCGGGTTTCGCCGCCCCGGCGATCATCGCCTGGATGTCGCTGAGAAACTCCTCGCCGGGCAGATTCTGTTCCGCGGTCTTGGCCTTGTAGTCGTCGAGGATCGGTTGCACGGCGGCCTTCCACCTCGCCTGTTCATCCGGGGAAAGGGCGATGATCGGGCGGCCGAGTTCCTCGACGTACTGCCGGCCTTCCTCGTCGGCCTGGTCCCAGGCCCGGCCGTGTCTGTCGACCCACTCGTCGCTGACTTCCGTGAAGATCTTCTGGATGTCGGCGGGAAGCGCGTCCCATTTCTTCCTGTTCATGGCGACGAACATCGCCGTGGTGTATCCGATCGCCGAGGTGTCGGTGACGGCCTCGATCACCTCCGCCTGTTTCCAGCCCTTGAGGGTTTCGATCGGGCAGAAGGTGGCGTCGACGACGCCTTTCTGGAGGGCCTCGTACGTTTCCGACTGGCTCATGGCCACCGGGGTGCCGCCGAGGCTCTTGACGATCTTGGAGGACAGCCCCGTGGCGCGGACCTTCAATCCCTTGAGATCCTCGAGGCTGCGGACCGGCTTCTTGCTGGCGAGGATCCCGGGGCCGTGGGCGTGGACGTAGAGCATGTGCACGTCCGCGATCTCCTCGGGCTGGTATTTCCGCGCCATGGCGGTGGCGACCCTCGTCGCCGTCAGGCCGTCCGGGTACCCCAGGGGAAGGTCGATCCCCTCGAGCAGGGGGAACCGGCCCCGGGTGTAGGCGAAGCAGCTCATTCCGATGTCCGAGACGCCGTTCACGACGCCTTCGTAGCACTGGGGCGCCTTCGTGAGGGTCCCTCCGGGGTAGACGGTGATCTTCACCCGGCCGTCGGTCCGTTTCTCGATTTCCTTCGCCCAGTCCATCGCCGTGCGGCACTGGATGTGCGACGGCGGGAAGAAGACGCTGTACGACAACTCGATCGGCGCGGTTCCCTCTTCCGCGGGTTTGCCCCGGCACCCCGTGAAAACGACGGAGGCCGTGACGACCCCCACGACGATCCCCAGGATCCATCCTCTTCGGCGCATTTCCTGACCTCCTGCGTCATTTGTCCGTCCGAACGAACGGAGTTCCCCCTTCGATCCCGATCCCCCTCCTTCGGGGAGGCCCGGGAAGCGCCGGCGCCGACACCCCCCGGACGGCGTGCAGTCTCCCGCCGACCGCTTTCCGATGTCAAGAACGCCGGCGCGGCCGCCGGGACGGGCTTGCGGAGGAAGTGCGGCGCGTGGTTGAATGCCCCGGCCGTACCGGCGGGAGCCGGATCCTCCGGCCGGATCTCACAAGGAGGATGTCGATGGAGACCAAGGGACGCGAAACCTGGTCGACCCGGGCGGCCTTCGTTCTCGCGGCGATCGGGTCGGCGGTAGGACTCGGCAATCTCTGGGGGTTTCCCTACAAGCTGTACGCCTACGGGGGCGGCGCTTTTCTCATCCCGTATTTCATCGCCATGGCCGTCATGGGGATTCCGTTGCTCATCATGGAGTTCTCGGTCGGCCACTGGGCCCAGCAGAGTCCGCCGGGGGCCTTTGCGGCGGTTCATCCGCGCTACCGGTTCGTCGGCTGGTGGCTGACGACGCTGGCGTTCGTCATCATCACCTACTACACGGTGATCCTCGGCTATTGCCTCATCTTCCTCGTGGAGGCGGTGGCGGGTCTCTTCAGCGGAAGCCTGCCGTGGGCGGGCTCGAGCGCCGCGGCCAAGACGCATTTCTTCGGGGACCTGCTCGCCTACGGGGAGGGGTTCGATCTGAACGGCATGCGGTGGGTCGTCTTCGCGGGGATGGTCGCCTCCTGGGTGCTGATCTATCTCTGCCTCTTCCGCGGGGTGAAATGGGTCAGCAAGGTGGTGCTGATCACCGTTCCGCTTCCGTGGATCATGCTCCTGATCCTCACGGTGCGCGGCCTGACGCTGGACGGCGCCGTGACGGGGCTGCAGTTCTACCTGGAACCGCGCTGGGAAAAGCTCGCCGAGGTGGACACCTGGCGCTGGGCCTTCGGCCAGGTCTTCTTCTCGATGAGCCTCGGGTTCGCCGTGATGCTCAGTTACGCCAGTTTCCTCCATCGGCGCAGCGATCTGAACAACAACGCGCTGGTGATCGGGCTGGGGGACCTCGGAACGAGTTTCATCGCGGGCATCGCGGTCTTCTCCACGCTGGGGGCGATGGCGCTGGTCGACAACGTCCCGGTGGACCAGGTGGTCGCGAAGGGACCGGGTCTGGCGTTCGTCACGTTTCCCTACGCCCTGTCGAAACTTCCCGCGGGACAGGCGATCTTCAGCACGGTTTTCTTCGTCGCCCTGTTGACCCTGGGGATCGATTCCGCCTTCAGCATCGTCGAGGCGTGTCTGGCGACGATTCTCGACAACCGGCCGCAATGGCCCCGCCGCTACGTCCTGCCGGGCATCTGCCTCGCCGGGATGGGCATCGGGGTCGTCTACTGCTTCGGCGGGGGCGGGCTGAACATCCTCGGCTTCGTGGACGACCTGATCAACGGTCCCATGGGAATCCTGATGGTCGCACTGGCCGAATGCGTGGTGATCGGATGGGCCTGGAAGGGGAAATTCGTCCGCAAGATGCGGGATCACGCCAACGAGCGGTCCGACTGGAAACTCTACGGCTGGTGGGACGCGATCGTGCGCTACGTGGCACCGCTTTTCCTGGTGGTGCTGATCGTCTGGAGCGTGGCCGACGCGGTCTACGGCGGCAAATGGCTCCTGCTGATCGGTTCCGCGGTCTTCTTCGCGGTCCCGATCGTCTGCTGGGCGTTGTTCGGGCGATGGAAACCGGGAGAGGCGGATCCGGAGGCCGAACAGGACGACGGATCGGCCTTCCGCCTTCTGGCGGGCCTGACCGGCGGGAGCGTGCTGGCGGGCGTGTTGATCGGCTGGCTGCGGCCGAAGGCGCCCGAGCTTGCGGCGGCCGCCGCCGCGGAAGGGGCGCCGGCGGTCTTCGAACCGCGCGAACTGGGGCTGACGGCCTATGTCGTGCTGGCCGTGGCGTTCGTGGTGATCTTCGGCGGCCTGATCTGGTGTTTCTGGAAGGCGATGCAGGCCGCGGGCCGCGGCGACACGGAGATGGACGGGAAGACCGGGGCCCAGTCGGGGTTTCCCGTAGAGACGGAAGAACGTTTCTGACATCCGACGTCGCAATCGGAGGAAAAGCCCGGAGGATCCGTCCCTGACCCGGCCTCGGTCCGGGATTTCCCACCGAACGGGGTCCGGAATCCGTCGCCTGGGACGCGGCTGGTGGAGTACCGGAGCCGGGGATGGGGCAGTGTCTTCCCGGAAACGCTCGGGGGGTGCGTACGACCCCCATCCGTGGGTTTTTCTTTCTTTTGGAGGAGGCGGGGAGCATACTGCCGATGTTGGGACGGTCCCTGCATCTCTGGCATCCACATCGGGAGAACGACCGTTTCCGGCCACCATCTTGTCGTGGAAGAACCTCCGGGGAGGAATCCTGATGGTTCTTGTGGCCGTATCGTCGTCAGGGACCCCACAGGTTGTGGCGGCAACACCCGATCGCCGCGATCCGTCGCGGCCCTCGTCGGATTCGGCGGTATCTCAAGATGAATCCGACGGGATTCCGGCGGGTTGCGTCCTCGAACTCCTTGAGCCGTCCGTTGAACCGCGGGGCCCCGCCGCATCCACGCCGTCGGGATTGGATCCCGCGGGGAAAAATCCGTTCGCATATCGCTGGTGCGGATTGTCCCCACGGTTCGGCGGCTTGAAAGGGACGATCCTGCTGAAAGGCTGGCAGCGGTAAGATGCAGTGAATGTTTGGGAATACGATCTGAACTCAAACCCTCTTTGCGCCCGGTCCGTCAGAGGCGTTGCCCCGTAGGCGCGTCGGTTCGTTTCACGGCGAGCCGCCGAACAGCAGGGGGCCGCGTTGCTTGAGTTCCATCGCTCGGAACCGGCCGTGGAACGGCGCCACGAACGCCAGCGCAGGACATACGGTGCGGCCTTTCGGGCCGTGTCCGGTGGGGAATGCCCGGGCGGGGCGAGGAGAAGATCGATGAAGATCCTGTTGATCGACGATTCGGAGAAAGACCGAAGCACGTTGGAGTCATTGTTCCGAAGCCGCGGTTACGAGGTAAACACGGCTCATGATGGGAGAGATGCTCTGCGGGAAATCGGGAGGGAGCGATACGACATCGTCGTTTCCGGCATTCTCATGCCGCACATGGACGGTTTTCAACTCTGTCGCGAAATGTGCAGGCGCGGGCTTCTGCGCGAGACCATGTTCGTATTCTACGGCGGTGCGGGAGCCGAATCCGCAGAGAAACCGGACGAGTTGAGTCTCGGATCGGCCCTCTTCCTGCGGAGACCGGCCCGGCCGGAAGATCTCGTGGCGTTTCTCGATGAAGCCGTGGCGAGGCGTGATTCGAAAGAGACGACGGGGAAGACTGATGGAAGCGGATTGAGGAGCGATCTTCCGGACGCCTATGGCGGCCGCCTGCTTGACACGCTCGAAAGGAAGATCCGGGAACTCGAGGCGGAGAACCAGGATCTGTATGAACGCCAGACGCGCTACCAAGACGTCGTCGAGAATATGGACGATGCGGTCGTCATGCTGGACGAAAGGGGTTCGATCGTTCTGGCGAACCGGCAGTTTTGCGAGATGGTGGGATGCTTGCCGGAAGATGTCAATGGGCTTGATTGGACTGGGATGATCCATCCGGAGGATCGCTGGAAAATGGCAGAGTTGCTGAGAGATCTTCCGGATGCAAGGGTGTTGCGTAGAACTCTGGACATGCGACTTTTGAAACGGGATGGAGAAGTGATCGGGATCGAGACACGCATTACGGGGATTGTAAAGGAGGATACGGTCCAACGGGTTCTCTCGGTCATACGGGCCAGGGTCGATCCCTCGAACGTTGAGACCGAAAGGCGGAAGATTTCCGAAAGAAGACAAACCCTGGAGAATATTATCAACCGGAGTCCGGCGGTGGTTTTCCTGTGCCGTGGCGGCGAGGAATGGATCGCGGAATTCATTTCCGAGAGTATTCGTCAATTCGGATACGAACCCGAAGATTTCTATTCCAGATCGATCAAGATTCTGGATGTCATCCATCCGGACGACCGGGGGACATTCGTGAAAAGGCTCATGGAGTGCGAACGCCAGGCGATGGCGGAATGCAGCCAGGAATTCCGCATCGTGACTCGTTTTGGTGCGGTGCGCTGGATCGACGGCCGGATCCTGATCCGGCGGGATCAATTCGGGCAGGTTTCTCGTTATCAGGGTGTGGGCGTTGATATCACGCGGCAGAAGCGTGCCGAAGAACGGTCGCGCATGCTCTCCCAGACCATTCGTTGCATCGACGACTGTGTGGTGATCTGCGATGCGTTCGCCAGGGTGATCTTTGCCAACAAGGCGTTCCTTGAGACCTACGGATACACGAAGGCCGATATCGAGGGCCGACATCTGCGTGTCCTGTTCCAGGAGGAGATCGAGCCGGGCCTGTTGCGGCAGATCACCGAAAGGGGATGGCAAGGCGAAATAGTGCAGAGACGGCGAAACGGAGAGACGTTTCCGTCGTTCGTCAGTACCTCTGTGATCCGCGAGGAAGACGGATCTCCGATGGCGGTGGTCATGGTATCCAGAAACCTCACCGATTTCAATCGCGCCGAAATCGAGCGAAAGAAGCTGCAGGCGCAATTGCTGCAATCGCAAAAGATGGAGGCGATCGGAACGCTGGCCGGCGGCGTCGCACACGACTTCAATAATCTTCTGAGTGCCATCCATGGATACAGCGAGCTTCTAATGGAGTCGCTGGACGAGGAGTCGGAGAATTATGTTTTCGCCAGGGAAATCCATCGGGCTTCGGTTCGCGGTGCGGATCTGACGCGGCAGCTCTTGCTGTTCGGTCGGAAACAGCCGATGGAGATGGTGCCGATGTGCATCAATCGGATGGTCGAAGATATGACGAAGATGCTCCGCAGGTTCATCGGGGAGGACATTCGCTTGATTACGGAGCTTGCGAAGGAACTGGATACGGTGAAAGCGGATCCGGCCCGCATGGAACAGGTCTTGATGAATCTCGTCATCAACGCGCGCGATGCGATGCCGAATGGGGGAACGCTGACCATCCGCACGGAGGGCCTTCTGATCGGAAGGGCCGCGCGGGATGATTCGGGCGCACGCAGGCGCAGGCGGTACGTTTGTTTGTCCGTGTCGGATACAGGAGAGGGCATGGACAAGGAAACAATGCGGCGGATTTTCGAACCGTTTTTCAGTACGAAGGGGCCGAACCGGGGCACGGGACTTGGTTTGCCGGTCGTTTACGGAATTGTCGAGGCACATGGAGGATGGATCGACGTGCGAAGCAAGCCGGGGGAAGGCGCGACGTTTGCGGTCTACCTGCCCGCCCTGAAAGGGGGCCCCTTGGTGGTCGAGAAGGAGTCCGACGAAACGTATCGGGTTCGTGGAAAGGGGGAACGAATCCTGGTCGTTGAAGACGAGGCCTCGATCCAGAACCTGAACGTACGAGCTCTGAAGGCGCATGGCTACATGCCGTTCGCTGCGACCAGCGCAAGAGAGGCGCTTGAGATCTTTGATCGCGAGAGAGGCAATTTCGCCATGGTGTTCAGCGACGTGATTCTTCCGGACGATAGCGGATTGAACCTCGCCGAGGAGCTTCGGGCCCGGAATCCGGATCTTCGCATTCTTCTCAGCAGCGGGTACAGTGAGGAACGGGCGCCCTTGAAGACGATTCAGGAGCGGGGTTTCCTCTTCCTGCAGAAGCCGTATGGAGTGGCTCGTTTCCTGAGGGCGATTCGGGACGTCCTGGATCGTGGAGAGCTTCCAAGGGGGCGCAGGGAGAAGGGTTCTTCCTCGGCGGCCGAAAGTGCGTCTCGCGAGGCGGGAGGAGTTCGGGAACATGGCAGGGAAGAGGGGCCGGGACAATCCGGCAGCGGGAGCGGGTCTCAGGATTCGTCACAATCCCCCGGCCATCGCCCGGGAATCCCGCCGTCTGCGGACGCTTCGTGAAGGGGCGGCGTTCCGTATCGGGTTGGTTTTCGCCTTGCTGTCATATGCGGCGGGATTGATGATCTTTTTTCCGGGATACGCCCATGTTCTGAATCCGGACGCCGTTTCCTACATCTCGATTGCGCGGCATTACAGCGAGGGTCGTTTCGGGATCGCGGTGAACGCGTACTGGTCGCCCCTCTTCTCGTGGCTGACGGCGCCGTGGCTCGCCCTGGGCATGCCGCCCCTGACGGCGGCGCGCGTCGCGCTGGCCCTGGCGGGGATGTCGGCCGTTGTCGGTCTGGCCCTCCTGTGCCGGGCGATGCGGCTTCGTTCCCCGCTTTTCCTCCTGGTGCTGGGCGTATCGGTGCCGATCTTCCTATGGATGACCTTTGCGGTGATCACCCCCGATCTTCCGGCGACGGCGATTCTCCTCTTCTATTTCGCAATCCTCTTCTCGCCGGATGTCCTCGGACATCCGGCGCGGGCGGCGGCAGCGGGAGGAGTCGGGGCGATCGCGTATCTGGCGAAGAGTTACGTACTGCCGTTCGTTGTCGTTCATCTGCTCCTGCTGAGTGCGGCCGCATGGGTTGCGGAGCGGGATCGTTCCCGCCGTTCCGTCATCCTGCGGAGCTGGCTGGCGGCCATGGCCGCGACGGCGGTCGTCGCGGGCCCCTGGGTCGCGCTGATTTCCCTGCGCTCGGGAAGCTTCACGATTTCGACCACGCCGAGGTATGTCCGGAACGTCCGGGATCCGCAGAACCGGGGGGCCAAACTCCTGCGCAGGGGATTCGAGGAACCGGCGCATCCGCGCGCCGTCTCCTGCTGGGAAGATCCCGGGAAACTTTCGATGCCGCACGAATCGTCCCCGTTCGAATCCGGGCGCGCGCTGCGCCGACAGGCGGCAATCTGCGCCAGAAACGTCCGGCGCGCCTTCGAGGCCCTGTGCATGTTTTCCTGCGCCCTGCCGGTGCTCCTGGGGATGTTGTGCGTCCTGTCGATCCGGCCGTTCCGCGGATGGATCCGTTATCGCTGGCTTTCCTTGACGGTCCTGAGCGTGGCGCTTTACTGCGGCGGATACATCCTGACGTACGTGAGACCGCGTTATCTCTGGCCGATCTGGGCGGTGCTTCTGGCGGGGGCCGGCGCCCTGTTGAGCCGAATGTTCCGTCGGGGAATCCTGCGCCGCCGATCCGCCAGGATCGCGGCGGGATTCCTCTTTGCGGTCTTCTTCGCCGTCTATCCCGTCCGCGCGCTGGTTCGGGGGAACGGGGAAGGTCTGAAGGCGTGGCGCGTCTTCGAAACCCTGCGGCGGACGGAAACGCCCGAGGGACGCCTGGCGTCGAACCGTCGATTCCAGGAATCGCTGTACCTGGCGTTTCACCTGGGCTGCCCCTATCTGGGGGCGTTCGATCCGGAATGGTCGGACGATGAGATCCGGGAACAGCTCGGGCGGCACCGGGTCGATTACCTGCTCTTCTGGGAGGACGGGGAAGGGAAGGAAGAACCGCCCGCCTGGTTGGCGGCCCGCAGGGAGATCACCGGCGGCCGGATCCGGAATCTCCGGATCTACGATCTGCGCTCCGGCCCGGCGGGAGAAACGCCGCCGGGGCCATCGGCCCGCGGCGGGAACAACCGTTCCCGATAGAACCCCGTGGCGCCCGCCGCCTGGGTGATCGCGAGCAGGGGGACCTGGAGAAGTCCCCGCTTCCACCCGAGAACGCGGACGGGGTATGCGAGAAGGTCCAGGTAGAACCGGAAGGGTTCGACGCGGATCCGTTCGCGGTTCCGCGCGGCGCGATAGCGGTGGAGGACATAGGCGCCGCGCCCGTAGGCGAAGTGTTGTCGCCAGAGGCCGCGAAGGGAAAGCTCGTGATCGTGGCGGATCTTCGCCTTCGGTTCGTAGACCAGCCGGTGTCCCTTCTCGGTCCAGCGGTGGCAGAGGTCCCGGTCCTCTCCCGCGGCCTTTCTGAACCTTTCGTCGAATCCCCCGAAAGCACGCAGTTTTTCGGTCGGAAAGGCGATGTTGTTGCTTGTCAGGAACCGGGCGTTCCGGGGATCGGCGTTGTAGTACTCGTAGAGATACGACACGAGAAGCTGGCTGGCGCAGGAGAACGGATTGTCCGGCAGGCCGTTGATCGTCAGGCCACCGGCCCCGCAGCCGGGGTCTTCGAGAAGGGCCTCCGCGAGGCGGCGCAGCCAGTCGGGGGCGGGTCGGCAATCGTCGTCGGTGAACGCCGTGAAGCGGCCCCGGGCGATGCGGAGTCCGGCGTTGCGCGCGACGGCGGGGCCGAGGTTTTCCTGGCGGAGAACGGTCAGGTTGAGGCGATCGGCGAAGAGGCGGATTCCGGGTTCGACCGGTTCCGGGCTGCCGTCGTCCACGACGATCAGTTCGTATCGATCGGCGGGATAGTCGAAAGCGGCCACCGCCTCGATGCATCGGACGAGCTGGTCCGGCCGGCCGTAGGTCGGAACCACCACCGTGAAAAAGGGCGTTGTGTCATCGTTTTTCATGCGGGGAGTCCGAAGAAGGCGGTGCGGCCTCCTCTCCGTTGTTTTCCTCTTCGAAACGGTAGCCGCGGAGCCACGGATACCGCTCCGTTTCCTCTTCGATCCTCCGAACGAGGTGTGCGGGCCACTCCCAGTCCGACCGCCTCCGGCGCGGCGAGGAGAAGACGATCGACGTGCAATCCCGGACGTAGTCGTCCGGGGCATCGACGCCGAGGAAGGAACACAGGTCGCGGAGGGAACGGCCGGGATCGGCGAGGAAATCCTCGTGGCGCATCTCGATCCATTCCCCGGGTTCGAGTTCTTCGCGGATGGGGGCGACCAGGCGGCAGAGGTGGAAATAGAGATCCGTCGCGCCGCGGAGATCCCGGACGCGGGACTGCCTGCGGCGCAGCATGGTCGAGATGTTGTCGAAGGGATTCCGGACGATGTGAATGCACCGGATCGGCGTCCGGACGCACCGGCGCAGCCGATCGAGACGCTCCTTCCTGCCGCGCAGCCACAGGGTCGTTCCCATACCTTTCTTGTCGCCGATGACCCGCAATCGGCGGAATCGACCCTGCCACTGTCCGGGGACGAGGCAGCTGTACCCGCCCCAGGAACATCCTTGCCGGGCGAACCGCTGCGACTTCTCCAGGAGCATCTGGAAGATCCGATCCCGGTCGAAACCGGCCAGGGCGTACATCGTCGCGTTCAGTTCGAAGGCGATCACCATCTCCGGATGCGCGTCCAGCAGTGCGCCGACCACCGTGTGGCCGCTTCGCGGGTATCCCAGGAAAAAGCAGTACCGTTCCACGGAATCGAAGAGGGGACGATTGCGCCGGCCTCGGAATCCCGAGCCCATGTAATGCCAGGGCAGCAGGACCGCTTTCCGGGCGCTCTTGGCCGCGTTGTGGGGGAGCACCATTGCTTTTTCCCGTCCTTCCCGCGGGGTTCGCCGTCAGATCGACCAGTCGTCGAAGGTCATGCCGGTCAGTTTGCGCAATCGATCGACGTCGTCCCGCAGGAAATCGCTCAGTCGGCGGCGCAGTTCGGGACTGACCGTGGGACGCTCGATTTTCGTGGAAAAGGGGATGTAGAGGATCCTGCCGATCGAGTATCGCACGTGGGACGGCACGAGCCGGGCGGGGGGACTTTCGGCCATCCGCTTCATCCAGAGGGCGAAGCGGTTTTTCCGGCGCTTGTCCGCCGTCGCGTGGATCGTTCTCGAAAAGGCGGGCGAGACGAAGTCCTCGTCCACGCCGAGGAACCGGAAGATCTGCCGGAGGGTCTCGATCCGGCGGTTCCGCAGATCCGTCTGGTTCAGCACGAGGATGCGTTCCATCGGATAGAATTCGAGGAACCGTTCCAGCTGCGCGCAGTAGCGGCTTCGCCAGACGTAACGGCTGGATTCGAGGTCGCGGAGGGCTTCTTCGAAGGGGAGGTTCTCCCGGCCGTCGGAGACCCGGTGCACGTAATGGGCGACGATCCGGTCGATCGGATCGCGCAGGATGTAGATCAACCTGGCCTCCGGCACGACGGAGTGCATGAGCTTCGGAACGTCCGTGTACAGGGGATAGTTCGTGTAGTTGGGCGAGGACTCGCCCCTCACGGGCGCGCCCTCGCGGAACTTGCCGGCGTACCATTCGATTCCGAGGCGCCAGTTTCGCTGGGGGATGAAGAAGTTCAGTTCCTTCTCCCGCGACATGGCGATCTGCGGATGGAGGTTCAGGTAGTAATGCAGACTGGTGGTTCCGGCTTTCTGGGTCCCGATGATGATCAGGTTCGGAAGGGTGGGCCGGGCTTCAGGCGGCATCGGGGTCCGTCTCCTCCTCGCGCATGAAACGATGCCGATGGAATTCGAGCTCCTTGAGTTTCCGGTTGGCGTCGCCCGGCCCGGCGAGGTAGCCGACGAATTCGCCGACGCCGTCGGAAAACAGCAGGGGCAGAAGGCACGGCAGGGCGTAGAGGAACCGTCCGAACCGCTGCGAGCGGGCGGAGAACCGTCCGATGCGGATCAGGCGCACGAGGGGGATCAGGGGAGAGGCGGCGCCGTACAGAATCCGCTTCGACAACGGCCACTCCGCGCGGCGGCTTCCCGCGAAGAGTCTTCCGCTGAGGAAACGAAGGCCGAAGGAGGGACCGAACTTCGAGTAGTTCTCGTGGAGGGTCCGGGCCCGGGGCTCGACGTAGAAACGGTGTCCGCGCCGCCCGAGATCCCACTGCATGATGCTCTCGGCCTCCAGCATCTCCGCGAGGGAATCGCCGTATTCGAGCAGGGGCGATCGTTTGTAGCTGCTGTTGTGTCCGGGGACGTGCCCGGTTTCTCCGCCCGGAACGGGGTCGAGCCATTCGCTGTATTCGATCAGCAGGTTCGCCCAGCTCGTCCTCGTGTACGGATTCGCATTGCCGATCCCCGGGCCCACGCCGGTCCACGGTCCCCGGTGGCGTTCGACGAGGGCCTCCGCCCAACCGGGATCGGGGAAACAGTGGTCCTCGCCGAAGACGACGATGTCGCAACGGGCCTCCCGGATCCCCACGGCGCGCGCCGCGGCCGTCGATCCGATCCGATCGGTCTGGACGACGCGGAAGCCGGCGAATCCCTCCCCCTCGTTTCCCTCGAGTCCGAGCCGGTCTTTCGAGGGACAGAGCACCAGGATCTCCAGTTCGGCTGCGATGGTCTGACGGCGCAGGGCGGCCAGGGTCCTCTTCAGGGTCGAGATCTCGTCGGGCGTGATCAGGATCACCGTCATACGGGCGTCGGGCGACGGGTCGGTCATCGGGATTCTTCTCCTTGTTCATCCCGGGGCGAAACGTCGCCCGGGGACAACGTTGCGCCGTTTCCCGGATCGGGGGCAACCGGTACCGGTCGGCCGGTCCGGGCGGCTTCCGCCGCGGCAAGCGCCGCCTGCAAGGATCTTCTTCCGTCTTCGAGATCCGCAACGGGGGGATCTTCCCGGCCGAGGACGGCGTCGGCGAACCATCGCCAGTACCGCTCGTAAGCTCCGAGGAAATCCCCGCCCCGCCGGGCGCGAAGGACGGCTGCCGGGGCGGAGACGAGGACGCCGAGGGAACGGCGCAGTCGGCGGCCCGTCTCCCCGGATCCCGGTCCGCCGGATTCGAGATTCAGGCCGTCGAACCGGAAACAGGAAACCCCCAGTCGCGCCCGTTGTCCCTGGAATTCCAGGGAAAAAACGCCCGGGATCCGGTTCGACAACGTTACCGAGAAGGGAACGCCGTTCCGGAGCGTTCCGGAGACCAGGGCCGTCATCCCGTCCTCCCCGGCGCGGAGGATCGCCCGGACCGTTTCGATTTCATCCCCGAGCATCGTCCGCAACAGATCGAAATGATGAACCCCCAGGTCGAGAAAGACGTCTCCGCCTTCGCCGGGACGTCGGCGCCAGGAAGGCGAATCCTCTTCCGACGGTCCCTTTCCGCAGAAGACCGTTCGCACGAACTCCATCGGGCCCGTTTCCCCCTTCCGGAGGATCGAGGCGGCCCGGCGGATCAGCCGGTGCGCCCGGTAGTTGAACCCCGTCACCGCGCGCACCGGCCGGTTCCGGGCCTCTTGGATCAGGCGGTCCGCGTCGGGCATGGAGAGGGCGATCGGCTTTTCGAGGTAGAGGTGCCGATTCGCCGAGAGGACGTCGAGCCCGATCGCTGCGTGCAGCGCGGGAGGGGTGCAGACGGCCACGGCGGCCCTCGGGGACCGGAGCGCCTCGTCCGTCAGCAGATCGTCGGGGTCCGTGTAGGTGCGGGGATCGCCCGGGGCGGCGGCGGCCGCCGCCGCGAGCGCGGATTCGTCGGGATCGGCCAGGGCGACGACGCGCAGGGACGGCACGCGCACCAGGGCGCGGAGATGAACGCCGCGGGTGATCCGGCCGCAACCGATGATGCCCAGCGGTACGATGTTCTCTTCGGCGGTTTGGTTCATCTGTCGGAGGGGTTCTCGCCCCCATCCCCGAGTCCCCCTCCCGGGGCAGCGATCAACCTGCCGTCCGGCGCGCGACACGTCAACGGCAATTCCCCCGGCGCGAAATGCGTGCAAAACCGCCTTCCGCGGGCGAGGATGAATCGGATGAAGAAGTTTTCCGCAGCGATCCTCCTGGCGGCGACGTCCCTTTTCCCGGCGTTTCTTCCGGCGACGGCTGGTGAGAACGCCGCCTGCGTCGTTCGCACGTTTCCCCTCAACCCGTACCGGGCCAAGCTCGACGGACAATGGCAGGGATCGATCGTCGCTTCCGACGGAAAGGTCTATTTCGGCAGCTCGACCCATGCCCACGACGCTGCGGGGATGCTCTTTCAGTACGATCCGGAGTCGGACCGGATTCGTCCGGTCATCCCCGACCTGAGCGCCGCCTGTCATGAGGACGCCTCGACACAGGTTCCCCAGGGGAAGCTTCACAGCGACATCGTCGAGTTCGACGGTTGGCTCTACATGTCGACCCATCTGGCGAACTACTGGAACGCCGCGGCCGAGGCCTACACGGGATCCCATCTGCTCGGGTACGAACTCGGCAGCCTGGAAAGGGGAGAGGCGGTCGTCCGGGATTTCGCCGTCACGAAGCCCCGGTTCAGCTGCTATTCCGCCATCGCCGTGGACCCCGTGCGCCGTTGTCTCTACAGCATCGCGACGCCCTTCGCTCCGGAGGACATCGCCCGCCACGGTGCGCACATCATCCGCACCCGGATCGACGCTCCGGACGGCCCGGCCGGCCGGGAGGATCTCGGGCAACCGGCTGCGGAGAACGGCCGCGGGACCTGTTACGCGTTTTTTCTCGACGCGCGCGGGGATCTCTGGTTCCCGATGGCCGGGGGCGACGACTGGAAGGGGAGCGGACACGACCGGCTCTTCGTGCTTCGGGCGGGGGCGTCGCGTTTCGAGAGTTTCGATCACGCGCTGCCGGAGATGACGACGTGGGAAGCGAACCGGCCTTCGAAATTCCAGGACGAGAGCTGGTGGGTGTGGGGCGCCGCCGCGCCGGACCGATCCCGCTTCTTCTTTACGATGAAAGACGGCAGAAACGACGACGGCGGTTCGATCTACGTATTCGATCCCTCCCGGATGCCGGACACGCGGAAGGCGTTCCGCGAGGTGGCGTTCATCGGAGGAAGCACCTTGGCCCTCTCCCTGGCGGGGGACCGGATCTACTTCGTCCGGCGCAGCGACGGTCGGCCGGCGGAGATCGTCGGCCGCGACGAGATCGCCCGGGGCGTCGCCCTGCATCTCTACCGCGTTCTCCTGGACCCGGCCGATGGAGAAGAACGAATCCGGGATTACGGGAGGATCGTCGACCGGGACGGACGCGTTCCGATGAGGATCCCGGTGATTGCCGCCGACGGCGCGGGGCGCGTCTACCTGACGGGAGACTGGTATCTGAAGGACGACGATCCGGAGTCGATGCACACCCTGCGCCATCGGGGCGGTTCGAGGTACGTGCGGTTGGATCGCGGGCAGATGTTCGCGGTGGCGGACGTCGGCGAATGAGGGGGCGCTCCCCCTTCCCCTTGGGCATTGCGCGGAACGTTCGGTCCCCGCGCGCGCTCTACCAGCGCACGATGCAGACGTCGCGGAACGGCGGAAGGGGGACACGCACGCCGGCTCCGTCATCGACGCTTCGCGCCCCGGGGATCGTTTGCAGGTCGAGGAGGGAGGAGGGATAAGGGTCAGGTGCGGACCGGTCGGGGATCTCCGCCGGGATGAAGTCGGCCAGGCATTCCGGTTGCCCGGGGCGCGTCTCCGGGAAAACCAGTTCGCCGCCGTGGTGATTGCCCGGACCGGTGTGAATCAGAACGATGCGCCATTCGTCCCTCTTGCGCCAGACGGAGATTTCCGCGGCGGGATCGGGCGGGTCGAGGCGCACGGCCGGCAATGCCTTCGCGTCCCGCAGGATCTCGCGGACGACGCCCAGCGCGGCGAGTCCCTCCGGCCGGGGCCATCGTTCGAACGCGTCGGGCAACCAGAGGGGCGGGGTGTTGCCCGCCACGCGGTAACGCCGCACGGGCCCCAGGTAGGCACGTCCGTCGAGGCCGCCGGTCCAGACGAAAAATCCCCTGCCGCAGGGCTCCCGCACGATTCCCGGCCACTCGCCGTCGGATCCGACGAGGGTCGGTCCGCCGTTCATGGAATCGCAGGCGGCGGACCGGCCGGGGGAATCCGGCCGACCCTGCGCCCGGGAGGACCGGATGCGTACCGTCTCGGTGCGGTAGCGCAGCGAGAGCGTCGCCGTTCGGGGCAGCAACGGGCGGGGAAGGTCGCGGCCCGTCTCGTCCAGGTGCGGCGGCCGGCCCGAGAACAGCACGGTCCCGCCGAGTCGCGCGAACCTCCGGAGACGTTCCGCCGCGGCGGCGGGAAGGTTGGGACAGTCGGGCACGATCACGACGCGATACCGTTCGAAGGGATCGCCTTCCGCGCGCGCCGCTTCGTACGGGGTCCAGACATCGACGGCGGCCCCCGCCTGCTGGATCATCTTGTACCAGCCGATGCAGTCGAACATGTCGCTCTTGAGGCCGAACGGGTCGGATTCGCAGTAGGGCAGCAGGGGCACGAGGAAAGCGGCCGGCGTCTCGAGATCCGCGTCCCGGAGGAAATCGATGAGCCGATCGATGTTGTTCATCCAGCGCGCCGAATCACGATCCGGCCAGTTGTCCAGCCAGTTGTAGGCGGGCGGACGGGACGCCTTCCAGCAGTAGGCGTAGGCGCCGTCGAGTCCGTGGGCGACGAGGGCCAGCGCGGTCCGGTTCATGGCGCTGAAGCCCACGTGGACCCCGTGGGTGAAATCCTGAAGGTCGGTGGCCACCATCGGTTTGTCGTACTTGCGGATCAGGTCGGTCAGGACCGTGGCGTAGTGGAAATCGCCCCCGGCCGAACAGGCCTGGAACCCGTTGATGTCGGCGGCATCGGCGTTCGAGAAGAAGATGTCCGGCATCTGCGTCAAGGTCAGGTCGTCCCACTGTCCCAGGAACCCCAGGGTAAAGCCGCAGTAGTGCATCACCTCGCGGGAGGGGTCGCATTCCCGGATTCTCCGGGCCCATTGGTTCATGGCGCGCGCGTAGGTTTCCATCGAGAACGTCACGAAGTCGTGCCATGCGGCGGAGGGAAACCGGAACGGGCACGGTTCCGGTTCGATCCGGATTTCCAGGACGGTTTCGCCGGACTCGTCCGATTCCGGCGTCAGCGCGGCGGCGCCGGCCCAGGCCTGCCCGGACCAGTCGGCGACGTCCCCCGCGTCGTTCGTTTCCAGGGCGGGGTTCGGCAGGAGATTCGGCCCGCCGAACTCGGGCGACAGTTCCGGCGCGCGCCATCGGACGCGCCCCTTGCCCCGCAGTCCCAGATGCAGGGTCACCGTCCTTGCCCAGCCGGGAGAGGTCGCCACGCGCCGGAGTCGTCGCCAGAAGCCGCCGGTGTCGCCCTCGGCGAAGATCACGTCGCGTTGTTCCTCGTGCCGGGGCGCACGCCAGATCAGCGTGGCGGCGGCGCGCCCGTCCATCGTCCCTTCAGCATGCACCTCCACGGAAACGAGGTAGCGCCGCCGCGGGAGGATGCGGACGGGAGTGTGGAACCAGCCCGCGTCGTGCCATGCGCCGTATTCGAATGAAGACGGGGCGAAATCCGTCGCCCCGTTGCGATAGAACTTCGGGGGGAGGATCTCCTCCGCCGTTTGGAAGTCCGCGCCCCAGCGCCGGTTGACCGCATCGAGCGAGCCGTATCGGTCGAGAAGCCATCTGCGGAAGGGACCGGCGGCCATGGGGCCCCAGTCGAGCCGGCCCGGCCAGAAGACCTCGGCTCCGTCGACGTAGGCGCTCACGCGGTGTTGCGGATCGTTCCGGGAGACCCAGGCCGTGATGTCGCGTACGTAGCGGTCGACCATCCGGCGGAAGCGGGGGGAGAACGGCGATGCGTAGGGTGTCGGATTCCCGTCCTGGTCGCACACGTTCTCGCCGAGATTCGCGGTGACGGCCGAGCGCCAGGGCACGGAGGAATGGTGAATCGAGGTGTCGATGATGACCGCCGAGTGGAACCCGAACCGGTAGAGGAACCGCAGCCAGTCTCCGGCGCCGCGGAAGTCCACGAGTTGACTCGGTTCATCCCGCATTCTCCATGCGAAGAGATTCGTCAGCATGCCCCGGGCGCCGCTCGTCGGATACCGGTCGACCCCGCGCTTTTCGAACCAGTGCACCACCCAGCCGAGATGTTTCGGTCCGCGCAACGGGGCCGCCTCGGGCAGCGGACGGCGAAGAGCGGGCGCGCGGTCGGCGGTGACGACGGAGGGCGGATCCGTCGTTGCGGTATTTCCGGGGGCGACCGAGGCCAGGAAAACGAAGAACAAGAGCAGCGCAGGAAGAGGGCGAATCCCCGAACGGGAGAGGTCGACGGGGGCGACGTCCTCGATCGATCGAGGCATCTTCGTGTTTCTCCCGATGCTACGGTCCGCCGCCCCACAGGGCGGGGATGGCCATGCTGATCCACGGGACGTAGGTCACCAGCAGGAGCACGGCGACCATGGCCAGGTAGAAGGGCGGCAGGCTTCTGGCCACCCGTTCGATGGAGACCTCCCCGATGGCGCATCCGACGAAGAGCGTGCTTCCGACCGGCGGGGTGCACAATCCGATCCCGAGGTTGAGCATCATGATGATCCCGAAATGGACGGGATCGACGCCGACCTGCCGGACCACGGGCAGGAGGATCGGGGTGGTGATCAGGATCAGGGGCGCCATGTCCATGATGCACCCGAGCGCCAGCAGGAGGACGTTGATCAGCAGGAGCAGGGCGATCCGGTTCTCCCCGGCGACGGCCAGCAGGAGTTGCGTGGCCTTCGCGGGAACCTGGAGGTAGGCCAGGAGCCAGCCGAAGGCCTTCGCCGAGGCGATCAGGAACATGACCATCGCGATGACGGCGACGGACTTGCGCAGGATGGCCGGGAACGCCCGCAGCGGCAGGTCCCGGTAGACGAAGAAGGTGACGAGGAAGGCGTACACGACGGCCACGGCGGAAGACTCGGTTGCGGTGAATTTCCCGGTGAGCACGCCGCCGACGATGATGACGGCCGTCAACAGCCCCAGGAACGCGTCGGCGGACGTACGCAGGCTGTGACGCCAGCCGGGGAACCGTTCCCGGGGATATCCGCGGCGCGCGGCGATCAGGTATGCGACGATCATCAGGCCGATTCCGACGAGGATCCCGGGAATGATTCCGGCCAGGAAGAGTCGCGCGATCGAGACCGAACTGCCCGCCGCCAGGGCGTAGATGATGGCGTTGTGGCTCGGCGGGATGATGATTCCCTGGGTCGATCCGCAGATGGTGACGTCCACCGCGTAGTCGGCGTCGTATCCCTTGCGTTTCATCATCGGGATCAGGATCGATCCGATCGAGCTGGTGTCGGCGACCGAGGATCCGGAGATCCCGCCGAAGAGCATGCTGGCCAGGATATTCACCATGGCGAGGCCTCCCCGGATCCATCCTACGAAGGGATTGGCGAAATCGATGAGCCGGCGGGCGATG
>CAYNBQ010000030.1:0-35532 GCA_964395275.1 uncultured Verrucomicrobiota bacterium | reverse complement strand
CCCCGCCCCTCCCTTCCAACGGTTTGATGCAACATCCGGGCTAAGGCGCTCCACGGGCGCAAAACGCGTCGTAACATTCTGAAGCGCAGAAGGTTATCGAAGATAATCGTCGCGGATCGCAGATGGCCATGCGTGGGGCCGGAGGTCACCGATCAGGTGCTGACCCTTGATCGAAGCGTTCTTCGGGGGGAACTCGTTGCGAGGCGGGGGAGTGGGGAGAATCAGGAGGACCGGTTTTCGAGGAGCTGGCGGCGGCGTTCCTCCATCATGGCCTTCACCTTCATCACGCGGGTGAGTTCGCCGCGTTCCATTTCCGAGAGGCGGAGGGTGATGTAACGGATCGTTTCCTCGATGTTGGGGATCATGACGTATTCGAGGGCGTTCACGCGGCGCCGGGTCCGTTCGAGTTCAGCCGAGAGCATCTCGAGCTGTTTCTCGCGCTGGGCGAGTTCGATCATCTTCGGAAGCAGCGCGTGGTATTTCTCCAAGGCGGTGTCGAGCGCGGCCGAGGTAAAGGCGAATCCGTAGCCGACGACCTTGCCGCTGACCTCCGCGCGGAACTCGGGCACGCGCAGGTTCATGATGTTCGTGGTCCGCGTTTCGACGGAGAGTTTCGCCGGGGACAGGGCGAAGGCGACGTCCATGACGTGGGCGGGGGTGACGGCCGAGGCGTAGACGTATTCCCGGAAGGCCTCGCGCAGGGCGGTCTCGACCTCGATCCGCAGACGGCGGGTCTCCTCGAGCATGGCGAGGAACCGTCGCATGAGTTCGTCCTGCTTGTCCTTCAGGAGCTTGTGCCCGCGCCGGGCCAGGACGAGCCGTCTGCGGAGCTGCAGCAGCTCCATGCGGGTGGGGTTGACCGTCAGGCGGGCCACGGGCGGGTCACTCCTTCGTCCCGGCGTCTTCCTCCTTCTTCCGGAGGAAGTACTTGTCGATGTACTCGTCGCGCACGCGTTTCATCTCGGTGACGGGCAGGGTCCGGAGGAGTTCCCAGCCGATCTCGAGGGTTTCGAAGATCGAGCGGTTCTCGTCGGGTCCCTGGCGGATGTAGCGGTCCTCGAAGGCGGTGGCGAAGTCGAAGTAGAGCCGGTCGATGTCGCTCAGGGCGGCTTCGCCGAGGATGACGGCGAGTTCCTGGGATTCCTTGCCGCGCGCGTAGGCGGCGAAGAGCTGGTTGAAGTTGTCGGCGTGATCCTCGCGGGTCTTGCCGTCGCCAATGCCCTTGTCCTTCAGGCGGGAGAGGGACTGCATGACGTCGACGGGCGGGTAGATGCCCTTCTTGTGCATCTGCCGGGAGAGGATGATCTGGCCCTCGGTGATGTAGCCGGTGAGATCGGGGATCGGGTGGGTCTTGTCGTCCTCGGGCATAGTGAGGATGGGGATCTGGGTGATCGATCCGCGGATGCCCTTGATCCGTCCCGCGCGCTCGTAGATGGTGGAGAGGTCCGTGTAGAGGTAGCCGGGGTATCCGCGCCGGCCGGGGACCTCGCGCCGGGCGGCGGAGATCTCGCGGAGGGCTTCGCAGTAGTTGGTCATGTCGGTCATGATGACCAGCACGTGCATCTCCAGCTCGAAGGCGAGGTATTCGGCGGCGGTGAGGGCCATGCGGGGGGTGGAGATCCGTTCGATGGCCGGATCGTTGGCGAGGTTGATGAAGAGGACGGCGCGGTCCAGGGCGCCGGTCCGGCGGAAGTCCGACAGGAAGTATTCCGCTTCTTCGAAGGTGATTCCCATGGCGGCGAAGACGACGGCGAACCCTTCGCCGGTGCCGAGGACGCGGGCCTGGCGGGCGATCTGGGCGGCCATCTGTCCGTGGGGCAGGCCCGAACCGGAGAAGATCGGGAGTTTCTGACCCCGCACGAGGGTGTTCAACCCGTCGATGCAGGAGAACCCGGTCTGGATGAATTCCGAGGGGTAATCCCGCCCGTAGGGGTTGATCGGGTTGCCGTTGATATCGAGGCGTTTCTCGGGGATGAGTTCCGGTCCGCCGTCGATCGGCCGGCCCTGGCCGTCGAAGGCGCGGCCGAGCATGTCGCGCGAGACGCCCAGTTCGATGCCCCGGCCGAGGAAGCGGACGCGGCTGCGGGGGACGTCGACGCCCCAGGCCCCTTCGAAGAGCTGGATCAGGGCGCGGTCCTGGTCGACCTGCAACACCTTGCCGCGGCGGATGTCGCCGTTGGGCAGCTCGATCTCGACGAGTTCCTCGTATTTCACACCCTCGACCTGCTCGACGAGCATGAGCGGGCCGACGATCTCGGAGGTGGTGAGATACTCCTTGATCATGTCGTTTCCTCTCCCTCGCGGCCGGCGACCGCGGCCAGGGATTCTTTGATCAGGCCATCGACCTGTTGATCGATTTCCTCGGGGATGGAGTGAATCTCGGCGATTCTCTCCTGGGGGACGAACTTGGCGCGGGCGATCCGCTGTCGGACGTCCAGTTCGAAGAGCTGTTCGGGAAGGACGCCCTTGTCGATCGCCTCGATCATGCGCCCGTGCATGTGCATGATCGCGGTGAGCATCGCCTTCTGTTTCTCCAGGGAGGTGAAGGTGTCGACGTCGTGGAAGGCGTTCTGATGGAGGAAATCCTCCCGGAGCGACCGGGACGTCTCGAGGACGACGCGGTCCGCGGCGGAGAGGGCCTCGACGCCGACCAGCTTGGCGATCTCCTCCAGTTCGGCCTCCTTCTGGAGGAGGGCCAGGGCCTCGTTGCGCATCTCGACCCAGTCGTCGCCGAGGGTCCGGCGCAGGTAGGGGTCGAGGCTGTGGACGTAGAGCGAATAGCTCGTGAGCCAGTTGATCGCGGGGAAATGGCGGCGGTAGGCGAGTTTCGCCTCGAGCCCCCAGAAGACCTTGACGACGCGCAACGTGGCCTGGACGACGGGGTCCGACAGGTCGCCGCCCGGGGGCGAGACCGCGCCGATCACCGAGAGGGTCCCCTCGCGGGCGTCCGAACCGAGGCAGGTCATGCGCCCGGCCCGTTCGTAGAACTCGGCGATCCGGGTGCCGAGGTAGGCGGGGTATCCCTCTTCGCCGGGCATCTCCTCGAGCCGCCCGGACATCTCGCGCATGGCCTCGGCCCAGCGGGAGGTCGAATCGGCCATGAGGGCGACCGAGTAGCCCATGTCGCGGAAGTACTCGGCGATGGTGATGCCGGTGTAGACCGAGGCTTCCCGGGCGGCCACGGGCATGTTCGAGGTGTTGGCGATGAGGACCGTGCGCCGGATGAGCGGTTCGCCCGTCTTGGGATCGGTGAGTTCGGGGAACTCCATGAGGACGTCGGTCATCTCGTTGCCCCGTTCGCCGCAGCCGACGTAGACGATCACCTCGGCATCGGCCCACTTGGCGAGCTGATGCTGGATGACGGTCTTGCCCGATCCGAAGGGACCGGGGACGCAGGCGGTGCCGCCCTTGCCGATCGGGAAGAAGGCGTCGACGACGCGCTGGCCGGTGACCAGCGGGACGTCCGGGGAGAGCTTGGCGACGTAGGGACGGCTGCGCCGCACGGGCCACCGCTGGAGCATGGTGAGGGGGACCCGGTTGCCCTGGCCGTCGTCGACCTCGCCGATCGGTTCCTCGACGGTGAAGGCGCCGGCGTCGAGCCGCACGAGGGTCCCGGAGATGCGCGGCGGGACCATGATCCGGTGTTCGATGACCTCGGTTTCCTGGACGGTGCCGAGGATGTCGCCGGGCTGGACGGGATCGCCCGCTTTCATGCGGGGGACGAACTCCCACTTGCGTTCCCGGTCGAGCGCGGGGGCGCTGGCGCCGCGGGTGATCCAGTTGCCGAACCGTTCCCGGATGACGCTGAGCGGGCGCTGGATGCCGTCGTAGATCGATTCCACCAGGCCGGGGCCGAGTTCGACCGAGAGGGGTTCGCCGGTGTCGTAGACCGGTTCCCCGGGGCCGAGGCCGCCGGTTTCTTCGTAGACCTGGATTGAGGCGCGGTCGCCGCGCAGTTCGATCACCTCGCCGATGAGCCGTTTCTCGCTCACCAGCACGACGTCGAACATCTTCGCCTCTTCGAGGCCCTTGGCGACGACCAGCGGCCCGGAGACCTTTTCGATAACGCCTTCCTTCATGAATCCACCGTCCTCAGGCACGCGCCGCGCGCGCGGGATCTTCTTCTTCTGCTTCTTCTTCCTTCGAGAGGATGTCGGCCCCGACGGCCTTTTCGACGAGGGTATGCAACCGGCGGATCCCTTCGCCGCCGCGGCTCGTCATCGAAGGCACGACGAGAATGGCCGGGGTCGGTTCGAACCGAAGGGGCCGGATCTGTTCCTCGAGCATCTCGGCGACGGGTTCGGTCAGGATGAGGATCACGACCCGGGCGCGCAGACAGTCGTGGAACGCCCCGACGGCCTCGTTCGGTTCCGAGACGGCGTAGGTCCGCACCCCGAGGGGACGGAACCCCGCGACGGTGTCCTTGCCGCCGATGAATGCGATCGTGTCAGACATAGAGCATCGACAGCCGGTCGAGAATGCGGTCGACCGGGATCCGGTTGAGTTTGGCGACCATGATCATGCGGATCATGGCGACCTCGTGTTCACGGGCGAAGGCGTGGGCGAGCACCGGTCCGGGGCCGAAGACCTCGGTGCGGGTCCGGCGCAGGGTGGTCGTCAGGAGATCCTCGAGTTCGCGGTCGATGAGGGTGCAGGAGCCGCGTTCGTGGAGGTAATCGATGCCGTGGCGCAGGATGGGGCCGTACCGGGTGCCGGCGACGGCTTCGGCGACGGCGCCGGGTTTCTTGCCGAGGCAGGGGCGCAGGACCTCGGCGGGGATCGTGCCGCCCTCGGTGAAGGCCTCGTCGAAGAGTTCCGGGTTCGGCGCGGTCCGGCTCATGCGCACGGTCAGGCGCAGGTTTTTCGTGTCGGCGAGGGTTGCGGCGTATTCGGAGATCGCGGTCCCCTGCAGCCGGGCGAGGGGTTCGATCCGGCAGCGCAGGGCGGCGCGGTCGATGACGATTTCCAGGCGTTGGGGATCGGGGTCGCGCTGGTAGAGGGCCGTCGCCCGTTCGGCGGTTTCGGCGAGCACGGGGGGCAGGAGGCCGTAGTTGCCGGTGCGGACCGCGGTGGCGACGGCGTCGGGATCGAGGAGTCCGAAGGGAACGATGCCGACGACGTGATCCCCGCCGATCTGGGCCTTGAGCAGGGCCTTGAGGTTATGGAAATCGTGGACCCGCAGCACGGCGTTCTCGAGGTCTTCGTCGAGGACGAGCGAACGGAAGACGCCGTAGGTGTCGAGCAGGGCCTCGTGCAGGATGGATTCGAACTGTTCCGGATGTTGATCCGGCGCCATGAACCGCACGTAGAAGGTTTCGCCGAGCTGTTCCAGGGCGCCTTCGGGGGAATCTTCCCGGGCCATGGACTCGAGGTTCTTGCGCTGGAGAAAGCTGGATTCGAGGGCGCGGACGACCGCGACCCCGTAGACGTACCGGGTGTCGTCCCGGGGGGTCCAGACCAGGTCTCTCGTTTCGCAGGTCACGCGGCGTCGTCCTCCCCGAACAGCCGGCGGGCGGCCTCGGAGCGCAGCTCTTCTTCGCGGGTCCGCCGGATCGCCTCCAGCGAGGCGTTGTACTCGATCTTGCCCTGGCGCAGGATCAACCCGCCCCGGATCGCGGGATGTTCCTCCGACAGGCGGAGACGGAGACCCCGGCCGGCCTCGTCCAACGCGCGCTGGAGCGAGTCGAGGTGTTCCTTCAGCAGTCCGGCGTCCTTCTCGGAGACCAGCAGTTCGGCCTCGCCCTGCATGGGGGCCTTGAGCAGGAGTTGCCGGAGGAAGCCGAGGTACTTCCCGGGTCCGCCTTCGACGACGGTGGCCAGGGTCTCGTCGAGGACCTCGTCGAGCAGCCGTTGCATGGCGACGAGTTTCTCGCGTTTGGCCAGCGTTTCGGCGGCGGCCACGACGCGGGCCTCGGCGGCCTCGGCCGCCGCAGCCGCGGCGGTTTCGGCGGCCTGCCGTTCCCGTTCCAGGGCCTCCTCGGTCTCCTTGCGCCGGCGTTCGGCGGCGGCCTTCGCCTCGGCGAGGATGGCGTCGGCCTCGTCCCGGGCGCGTTGCAGGATCCGGGATGTGATGTCGTCGAGGGGCATTCCCTCAGCCCACCTTGATTCCGTTGGAGATCAGGAAGCTGGCGAGGAACCCGAGCACGGCGTAGAACTCGACGAAGACGCCGAGGATCAGGGCCTTGCCCGATTCGTCCGGCCGTTTCGCGGTCATGTGCACGCCCGAGGCGCAGACCTTGCCCTGGTGAATGGCGCTGATGAGGCCGGCGACGGCCACCGGCAGGCAGCCGAAGAGGAAGTACCATCCCTGTTCGACGGAGATGGCGGCCAGGTTGCCGCCGATGATGCCGAGTTTCATCAGGACCAGGAAGGCGACCACGAATCCGTAGATGCCCTGGGTGCCCGGCAGGGCGGTCAGCAGCATGACCTTGCCGAACTTTTCGGGGTCTTCCCCGATGACGCCGGTGCTTGCCTGTCCGGCGAGTCCGACGCCGATGCTCGAACCCATGCCCGACAGGAAGGCGGCGATTGCCGCGCCCGAGAGTGCGAGTGCCACTCCATCCATGAGGAAACGCTCCTTTCCTTCCGGGGTCCCCCTCAGGGGGAAGCCCCCGGTTTCCGAGGCCCCCCGGGGGGAGCGTCGGCGATCATCGTGAACCGATCGTGTCGTGCGAACGGCGAAAACCTTCTTCCGCCGCCTTCGAAGAACTTGGTGAAGAACTCCACGAACTGGAGTCGTGCGGTGTGAATGAAAGCGCCGAGGGCGTTGATGGCGAGGTTGAAGAGGTGGCCGAAGACGAGGATGACGAGCATCAGGAGCCAGCCGACCCAGGGGACGCCCCGGACCATGCCGGCGAGGATGTTGACGACCATGGCGATGACGCCGGTGGCGAGCCCCAGGGCGAAGAGACGGGAGAAGGAGAGGATGTCCCCGAAGATGCCGGTGATGCCGTACAGGGCGTAGAGCCCGGTGCCGATGCGGGCGCCGATGCTCCTGGCGCCGATGCCGGCGGAGAGGAAGATCGAGACGGCGGCCAGGATCCAGAGGATCTTGGCGGGCGGCCAACCGATTCCCCACAGGACGGACATGACCATGAGAAGGACCCACGCGCATTCGTGGAAGAAGGCGTAGGCGCGCCGTCCCTCGCGCCAGTGGAGGACGGCGGAGATCAGGATCCCGAAGGCCACCTGGATGAATCCGATGCCGAGGACGATCCCGAGGAAGAGCAGGGAATCCTGGAGCGGATCGAAAAGCTTGAGTTTCGCCTGGACCGCGGCGACGGGGGCGAGGAAGGCGGGAAGGGAACTGAAATCGACGGCGAAGAAACTGCCCATGAGGGTGCCGGCGATGAAGGTGGCGATGCCGCAGTAGTAGAGCAGCCGGAAGAGCCGTCGGCCGCCCTCGTCCATCTTGAGGAACTTCAGGGCGAGCCTGGACAGGACGGCCAGCAGCACGCCGTAGCCGCCTTCGCCGACGGCGAGGCCGAAGCTCAGGATGAAGAAGGGCGCCAGGAGGACGGTCGGATCGATCTCGTGGAAACGGGGCAGGCCGTAGAGGTTGGTGACGACCTGGAAGGGTTCGACCAGCCGCGGGTTCTCGAGGACGACGGGCGGTTCCTCGTCGGGAAGGGGATCCCGGTCGAGCAGGGCCGCGCCTTCGAGTCCCTTTTCCACGATCGACCGGAGCCGGGGCAGATCCCCGGTGCGGGCCCATCCGCCCAGCACGAGGCAATCGCGCGTCGCGGCCGCGGCGGTAAGGGCCTCGCTGCGTTCGAGGTCGGCGCGGAACCGGTCCCAGGCGGCCATCAGCTTGATCTTTTCGGGGGCGAGCCGGGCCGCTTCCGCGCGAAGCTCCGCGCGGCGCGCGGTGATCGCCTCCAGGTCGGACTGGAGCCGGGCGGCCTCTTCGGCGACGGTTCCGGTGCCCTCGGGAAAGAGGGTCGGTTGAAAGCCCGCTTCCCGCAGGAGATGCGCGGCGTCGGGAGGTTCGTCGAGCAGGTCGACGACGACGACGAACGCCTTGCCGTCGGCCAGGGAGACCTTCTCCAGGTGGCAGGCGGCGCCGTCTTCCTCGAGCACCGCCTTCACGTCGTCCAGGCTCTGGACGGGGAGGGAACCGCAGAGGATCTCCACCTGGGGGGTGGAATGGAGGAGTTCCAGGGGAACGTCGAACTCCATCCAGGGGGCCAGGTGGTGCAGGGCGCTTCGGATCCGGGTCTCGCGGACGTCGAGATCGGAGAGTTCCTGCTGGATCCGTTCGATCTCGTCGAGCAGGCGGTCGATCGTTTCGTCCTCGGTGAGTTTCCGGAAATCCCCGTCCGAGAGGGCGACCTTGCCCGAGGAAAGCGAGGCCAGCATTCCCGGGGATTCCTCGAACCCGCGCAGGTATTCCATGGCGGATTCGATCCGGGAAAGACGGCTTTCGATCGCGCGGCTCTCGGTCTCGAACGGTTCGAGGAAATCCGCGGTCTCCTCGGGGTCGAGGGGTTCGAGGTGCACCAGGCCGGCGTCCTGCAACCGTTTCAGCAGGGGATCGACGCCGGGGCGGTCCACGAGGAGATAGACCCGCCGTATCTTCGAGACGGCCATCAGTCCGCCAATCTCCCCGACAGGGCTTCGACGACCGAGGGTTTTCTCGATCGCGCGGCGCGGATCATCTCCTCGATCTTCGCGCGTTCCTCGGCGAGCAGCCGTTCGGCGCGTTGCCGGCCCCGTTCCTCCGCCTCGGCCAGGAGCCGTTCGCGACGCCGCTGACGTTCCCGGCGCGCCTCCTCCCGGAGGGCCGCCAGTTCGTGCGAGGTCTTCTCTTCGAGCGAGACGGCGTCCCGGCGGGCCTGGGTGACCTGTCGCGCGGCTTCTTCTTCGGTTTCGCGGATCTTGATCAGGGCTTCCTGAAGCACGGCCGGGCCTCCTGGAACTCCAAGCGAAAGGCGCAGGGGGACCGAAAGGTTGCGTTCCCCCGCTTCGTTCCCGACGGAAACGCGTCTCTCCGGGCGATCGAGCCTAGGAATATAGCCTCAATCGGGCCATCTGTCACCGCACCCCGAGAAGAAGTTCGATCACCAGCTGGTCCAGCTTTTCGTAGCGCAGCGGACGGGCGGCGAGGGCCCTCCGGTCGAGGTCGGCGTTCTTGAGGGCCTCGGCGTTGGCGGCCGAGTACGCGGCGCTCAGGGCGGACAGTTCCGGATCCTCTTCCTCGATCTCCTTCAGCAGACCCTGGATTTCGGGATCCTCGGCGAACCGCCGGGCCTTTTCCTTCAGGATGAGATACGTGCGCATGCAGCCCGCGGCGAAATCCCAGACGCCGTCCTCGTCCTCGGTGCGGTAGGCGTGGGCGTCGAAGTGGCGCATGCCTTCCCAGGCGTGATCCTCGAGGAGTTTCACCAGGAAGAAGGCGCCCTTGATGTTCTCGGAACCGAAGCGCAGGTCCTGGTCGAACCGACCCGGTTTCTGGTCGTTGAGATCGATATGGAAGAGTTTGCCGGCCTCGAGGGCCTGGCCGACGGCGTGCAGGAAGTTCAGTCCGGCCATCTGTTCGTGGGCGACTTCCGGGTTCACGCCGACCATCTCGGGATGATCCAGGGTCTCGATGAACCCGAGGTACGAACCGGTCGTGGCGAAATAGATGTCGCCGCGCGGCTCGTTCGGTTTCGCCTCGAGGGCGAAGCGCAGGGAGTAGCCCCGGTCGAGAACGTATTCGCAGAGGAAATTGAGGGCCTCCCGGAAGCGGCGGACGGCCTCGGTCGGATCCTTGGAGGCGTCGACCTCGGCGCCTTCGCGGCCGCCCCAGAAGACGTAGGTCTGCGCGCCGAGTTCGACGCCCAGGTCGATGGCGCGAAGGGTCTTCTGGATCGCCAGGGCGCGGACCTTCGCGCTGGTGGAGGTAAAGGCGCCGTCCTTGAAGACGGGATCGCTGAAGAGGTTCGTCGTGGCCATCGGCACCTTCATGCCGTGATCGTCGAGCGCCTTCTTGAACTCGGAGACGATCCGGTCGCGTTCCGCGGCGGAGGCGTCGATCGGTACGAGGTCGTTGTCGTGGAGGTTCACGCCGTAGGCGCCGAGTTCCGAAAGGCGGGCGACGGCGCGGATCGGATCGATCCGCGGACGAACGGCTTCGCCGAAGGGATCGCGGCCGGGGTTGCCGACCGTCCAGAGGCCGAAGGTGAAATGATCGTCTTTGGTGGGAACGTACGACATCGCGGGAATTCTCCTCTCGCATCTTTGCGCCCCCCGGTTCAGGGGCGCGCGGCGGTCCTGCCGAAAGGAAATTCAATCGCGATTGCGCGGGGAGGTCGAGCGGGAAGAAGGGAAGGAAAAGGCGCAACCGGGAGGGGGACGCCGCGCCTGTCCGATGCGGTCCCTTTTCGCGAACCGCGTGGATCACGGGGCGGCCCGGATGCGGGAGAGGCGGCGGATCAGGAGGTGGGCGTAGTGAAAGGTCTCCCCGCGGAACTTCGGTCGGCTTTTCTGCGGATCGTCGGGGAACCGGGTGCGATCCCATTCCCGGTCCATCGCGCGGCGGGTTTCGTCCAGCCGGCGGTTGAAGGTCCGGATCCTCTCCGGATCGGGGGCCTCCGCGCTCTTGAGCAGGATCCATTCGCTGCAGAGGAAGACGCAGCGGGCCGCCAGGAGCATCGCCCGGTGGATCTCCGGATTCCTCGCCGGCTGGAAGGAATCCCCGTCGGCCAGGGCCCGGCGGGCCGATTCGTTGAGGCGACGGGCCCGGTCGATCTCTTCCGCCGACCATTCCGACGAACGGCGGACGATCTTCCGCGCCACGGAGGGGGGAACGGCGAGATCCGGCAACCGGTCCAGGAAACGCCGGAGCGCCGGGTCGGCGGGGACGCCGTAGACCCGTCGGGCGAAATCGTCCTGCACGCGCCCGGGATCCGGAGGACCGCCGCGGCGGACGGCCTCGGCGCTCCAGGCGATGCCGTACCAGATCGCGTCCTGGAGATAACGCCAGGGGCACCAGATGGTGTTGACGACGCCCAGGGCGCCGCGGCGTCGGGCGTAGGCGGCCATGCGGTTCGTGTTCTCGAAGGCGCGGCGGGGCACGAGGAACCGGTCCTGCCAGCAGGCCAGCGACGGCGACAGGACGATGTCGCGGAACCCGGCGGCGCGAAGGCGGTCGAGGGGGCCGTCGTCGACGTCGGCGGAGTAGTCCCAGTGAACGAGAACGACATCGCGGCGGAGGCCGTCGAGGATCGCCTCGCTGCGGACCGGGTGATCCGCCCACATCATCGGGATCCGCCCTTCGTCCCGGACGAGGCCGATCACCCGGTTGACGTGCCGGACCCAGGTTTCGGCGACGTCGAGTCCCCGGCGCCGGCACCAGGCGTCGAGGTCGACCTCGTCGCACCCGATATGAAGGTAACGCCCGGGGAAGAGTTCCGCCGCGGCGTGGAGGAGCCGCCGGAGCGTGGGAAGGGTTTCGGGATGCAGCGGATCGAGGGCGTTGAACCGCAGCGTTGCGCCCTGGCGGGACGCCGCAAGGTTCGCGTACCGCGGATGATCCGTCAGGAACCGGGTGTGACCGAAGGTTTCGATCTCGGGGATCACCTCGATCCCGTGTTCCGACGCCAGGGACAGCAGGCGGCGGATCTCCCCGGGATCGAACGCGCGGGGGAGGGAGAGTTCCTCGAACCCGGGAAGGCGCAGCGCCAGGCCGTAATCGTCCGCGAAATGGAGCACGAGGGTGTCCATGGATCGCTCGGCCATGAATTCCACGAGCCGGAAGTAGAAATCGTGGCGTTCCATCAGCCGGGAACCGTCGATCATGATGCCGTTGAACATGGGCTTGGTCCTCCCGGAGAGGTTCCGGGGAAGGTTGTAGCCTCCGGGCACGGAAAGCGGAACCGGGAAAAGACGGAGACCTTGAACCCGTCGCGCCTCCCGGGGGCGGGGAAGGGTTCGCAGCGGGGCCGGATGGCGGTATGTTGGACAGAGAGGCCCCATGGTGGATCGCAATCGAAAAGGTGAGCTCTGCTGGGCGGACCGGGGGGAACGTCTCGCCCGGGGAGACCTGGGGGACGGTTCGATCTCCGAGTGGGCGGAGGGGATCGCCGGGGAGGGAATCGAGGCCTTCGAGGGATTCCTCTCCCGGCTCCTGTCGGCGAATCCGAATCTGCCGGTCCGCGCGGAGAGGGTGCTCGTGGAAACGGTCCGCAGGCTCGGACCGGGTGCCGCCGCGGTATTGAAGCGCCAGATCGGGCGATTGATTCTCGAATCCCAGTGTCGGCCCGAGCGGGAGGCCGAGCGCCGGCTCGTCGAGGAGATCCGGATGCGGCTCGAGGCGGCTGCGACCCGGCTCCTGGAACGGGGGGATCTTTCGGCGTCGACCGGGGCGGCGCGGACGGACCTGGTGCTGGCGCGGGAACTCAGTCCCCGGGACGTCGTCCGGATCGAGGAGGAGGCCGCGCTGACCCTCTCGGACTGGAAGATCCTCGAGGGGCACCGCAACCGGGTGGAACTGGTGGAGACCTCGCCGCGGCCGTTGATGCGGGCGCTGGCGGGGCTGGGTTCGGAAGGGGTTTCCTTCCTGATCGATCTGTGGCGCGATTCCGACCGCCTGTTCCGCAGGGACGCGGACCTGTGCTCGGTGGTTTCTTCCTGGCCGGATCCGCTGCCGCCGTCGGCGACGCGGCTGGATCCGGCGGTGCGCCGGGACCTGGTGATGGCGTTGGCCGAAGACGATTCCGAGCAGACGGCGGGCTTCCTGCGGGAGGTGATCCAGGATCATGCCCTGCGGCGCGAGTATCCGCGGATCCACCGGGAGGCGCGCCGGCCGCTGGTCTTCCGGGCGCTGTTGCGATGGCACGAACACGGGGCGGCGGAGGGGCGCCGGTTCAGCCGCAGCGTGGGGCGCCTGATCGATCCGCGGGGCCATGTCCGGTGGGAACGCGTGGAATCCCTGGTGACGATCCAGCTCGGCCAGATCGCCCGGGCCGTACAGCTTTTTCTCAGGCAGGGGAAATGGTTCCGCTCGCGGTCGATGGCCAGCCGGACCCTGGCGGTGGAGATCGGGGCGATGGTCGATTCCGTGCACCTGCTGCTGCTGGTTTCCGAGGAGTTCCTTTCGCAGGTGCACGGATGCCGTCGGTTCGCGGAGGCGCTTTTCGGCCTGGACCGGGCGACGCTGCAGGCGATGAGGAAAGGGGCGGATGCGGCGGTGCGCCGGCGCATGGAGCGGTCGGCCCTGCGGCTGATGAAACGGCGCAGGACGATGGTGGATTTCGTCCGTGGCCTGCGCCTGGTGGACGAACACACGCGGGAACGGGTGCTGCAGATGCTCGACCTGGCCACGGGACAGTTCCCGGACCTGCGCACGAAGAACCGGGCGCTGGACCTGCTGGCGGTTCCGTACCAGGAACAGGCGGCCGAGCAGCGCCTGGTGCGGGAGGTGCGGAAACGGTTCCGCGCGCTGGTGCGGGTCCTGCACGAGGACGGCCTGAGGGTCCGTCTCGACAGGGAGGATTTCCGGCTGCTGGAGGCGCGGATCGACGACCTGCGCGATCTCTGCGACCTGATGGTGGCCAGCCGGGATTACCTCGTATCGATGCTGACCCGCTACGAGAACGTTTCCGACGATTTCATCTTCGCCGAGGAGGAGTACAAGGCCGAGATCGAGGGGCGCCTGATCCGCCTTCTCACCCGTCCCGGCTACGGCTTCGTCCCGCGGGCGGATGCGGACTGAATCGGTTCGTTTGGGCGGGCCGAAGCGCGGGGCATCGTCGTTTGACACCGGGTGGCGGGGCTGGGATTCTTCGCGCCGAACAGGAGACCGGATGTGAGTTTGCTGCGAACGATCGTGGAATGGGGCGGGGTGGTCATGATCCCGCTGCTGGTCTGTTCGGTGTTGGCGCTGGCGGTTTTTCTCGAGCGCGTGGTCGCGCTGCGCACGGGCAAGGTCATTCCCCGCCGGTTGCGCCGGATGATCCGCGAAGGGGGCGCCGGCGACGTGGCGCCGGACGATCCCGCCCTCGCGTCCCCTCTGGGCAGGGTGGTCGGCGCGGCGCTGGCGGGCCGGTCGGCCTCGCGGGAAGAGGCGATCGAGTCGATGCAGATGGCCGCACGGCAGGCCGCCGGCCGCCTGGAACGGGGGTTGGTGATCCTGGAGATCATCGTCGGCATCGCGCCGTTGCTCGGGTTGTTGGGCACCGTTCTCGGGTTGCTGCACGTCTTCCGGGTGATGGGGGTGCAGGGCGACTCGGACATCCTGGCCTTCGCCCGGGGCATCGGGGAGGCCCTGTGGACGACGGTGGTGGGTCTGATGATCGCCGTGCCCACCCTGGTGGTGCACCGTTACCTCCAGCGGCGCGTCGAGACGCTGATGCTCGCGATGGAAGAACTCGCCTACGAACTGGTGCAGAAGAAATACCCGCTCGGGTGACCCATGCAGTTCGCGATCCCCCGCAGGAGCAACCCCTCGATCCAGCTGGCGCCGCTGATCGACGTCCTGCTGCTGCTGCTGATCTTCTTCATCGTCTCCTCGACCTTCCGCATGCAGCAGGGCATCGAGATGAAACTGCCGCAGGCCGAGAACGCCGACGCGGTGACGCTGACCAACCGGCTCGTGCTGGGCATCGACGCGCAGGGCCGCATGGTCCTCAACGGGGTGCCGACGACGCCGGAGGATCTACCGGGGCAACTGGCGGACGTCAAGAAGGCGATGCCCGACGTGAAGCTCGAGCTGCGGGCGGACGAATCGGTTCCCTACGGCGCGATCATCCGGGCGGTGGACGCGGCGCGCAAGGCGGGCATCGAGGACCTGACGGCGTTCACGCGGCCGCGGTAGGACGGCCCGGCCGGGACCGCTCGGCGGGGAACGGCTTCAGCCCTTCGCGGACTTGCTTCCGGCGACCTCGGAGAGCAGGGGACGGTCGATGATGGTGATCAGCGCGCCGCCGCGGAAGATGCTGATCTTGCCGGTCGACTGGGAGAGGGCGACGGCCACGGCGTCGGTCGAGGCGGTGATGGCGGCGGCGGCCTCGTGGCGGGTTCCCATCCCGCCGGGCAGGGCGTCGCCGGCGCGCGGGGGCCGCAGGTAGGTGCCGGCCGAGTGGATCACGCCGTCGCCGCGGACGATGAAGGCGCCGTCGATGGCGGAGAACTCCTTGATCGTCTCTTCCATGACGGGGTCGAGGATGTTGCGGTTGGCGTCGTCGTACCCGAAGAAGGGGTTGATCACGAGCTGTTTGCAGTAGCGCAGGACGTTCTCGGTGTCGCCGACGACGAAGATGGTGCCGATGGCGTGACCTTCGCGGCCCTCGGCGGCCAGGTCGGCGGCGATGTCGATGACCCGTTCGAGGACCTCCGGGTTGAGATCCTTCGGGAAGGAGATTTTCTCCGGGGAGACGACCAGCTCGTGTTCGCGGGCGACGTCGAGAATCAGAAGGGTGTCGAGGACGTCCGACCCGGGTTCGCCGCTGAGGCAGACGACGAGGTCGCGGGTGCCGATCAGGCCGCGTGCGAGGGCGAGCAGGATCGACAGGCGGATCGGAGCGGTCCGGTCGAGGGCCGATCCCGGCAGGGGGATCAGTCCGTGAAGCCGCTTGCGGTACCCCTGGAAGCGGGCGGCGTGGCGTGTGACGACGATGAGTTTCGTCTCCTTCATCAACCGGTGCAGATGGGTCGTCTTGGTCAGGGCGTCCGCGCAGAGGATCAGGGCCGAGGCCCGGTGGGTCTGGTAGAGTTCGATCGCGGTGTTGACGAGGTTGCGGGTGACCTTCTTCTGTCCGGGGGCGAGGCGGACGGGTTCGCCGGGACCGCCGCCCCGGCCGGGACCGAAGAAGCGGATGACCTCCTTGCGGGAGCGGGCCCGCAGGACGCGGTCGACCGCGGCGGGATCCTGGAAGAGCACGGCGATGCTTGCGAGAACCTGGAGGAACTCGACCGCGTTCTCGTCGGCGACGAGCAGGATCACCACTCGGACCGGGTCGCCGTCCGGGGCGTCGTAGTTGATGCCGCCGGGACTGCGGCCGACGGCCAGGATGAACTTGGTTTTCAGGGGCAGGCGCCCGTGCGGGATGGCCACCCCGTGGCCGACGGCGGTGCTGATCAGTTCTTCGCGCTCGCTGACCGCCTCCAGGAGCCGTTCGGGATCGATTTCCGGATTGGTGCGGACGACGGTTTCGATCAGTTGCTTGATGGCTCCGCTCTTGCTGGATCCCTTCAGCCGGATGACCCGTTCCGGCACGAGATAGTCCGAGAGGCGGATCGGCTGGGAAGGGCGGGGGGATTCCGCTCCGGACGGGGATTCCGGAGCCGGGGAAGACGACGGGGATGATTTCGATTCGGATTCCGGCGCTGCCATGATGCTCCCGGGAGACGGCTCCTGCCGTCGCCGGGCGGATTATGAGAGAAGCGTCCCGACGCGTCAAGGAGGGCCGCCGCCGCGCCGGCGATCCTCAATCGTCTTCGAAAAGCCTCGGGGAGATCTCGACGGGGATCGGGTAGGGACCCTCCAGGGAACGGTATTCCCCGGGCAGGTCGTGGAGTTGTTGCAGGGCGTTCCGCCGGACGGCGGCCAGCGACGGCCGATCGCCGAGAATCCGTCCGGCTTCCATGACCTTCCTGAGAAGAGGCTCGCCGGGGACGCCGGTTTCGTCGGCCGGCACGATCCGGTCCAGGACGGGACGCTCGGCGGTCCGTTGCCGGTAGATCTGTTTTTTCCCGGGCAGGGTCTTCTTCCCGGTGGAGAGCTTGCGAACGGGGCGTCCCTCGTATTCGACGAGCTTGTATGCGCACTCCATCGAGGGGGCGTCGGCCGTTGTCACCAGCCGGGTGCCGATGCCGTATCCGCCGATGGGGAGATCCCGTTCCCGGAAGGCGGCCAGGCGGTATTCGTCGAGGTTTCCCGAGGCGAAGATGGCGGTTTCGGTGAGGCCGGCCTCGTCGAGGATCCGCCGGACCTGCCGGCTCAGCGTGCCGATATCGCCGGAGTCGAGCCGGACGCCGCGGATGGAGATCCCTTCGGCGGCGAGTCGGCGGGCGACCTCGACGACCTTCCGCACGCCTTCGAGGGTGTCGTAGGTATCGATGAGAAGAACGGCGTTGTCGGGGAACATCCGGGCGAAATCGAGGAAGGCCCGTTTCTCGTCCTCGTGGGCGAGGACGTAGGAATGGGCCATGGTGCCGTAGACCGGGATATCGTGGACCCGGCCGGCCTGGACGTTCGAGGTCCCCACGAACCCGGCCAGGTAGGAGGAGCGGGCCGCCTTCACGGCGGCGTCCTTTCCGGGGGCGCGGCGCAGGCCGAACTCGAGGAGCCGGGCTTGCGGAGCCGCCAGGACGCAACGGGCCGCCTTGCCGGCGACCAGGGTGGAATAGTGGATCGTGTTCAGAAGGACCGTTTCGAAGAACTGCGCCTCGATCAGGGGCGCGTCGATCCGCAACAGGATTTCCGCGCTGAAGACCGGCGTGCCTTCCTCCACGGCCCAGACGTCCCCCGTGAAACGGAACCCGCGAAGATAATCGAGGAAATCGTCCCGGAAGAGCTTCAGGGTCCGCAACCAGCGGATTTCCTCCTTCGAAAACCGCACCCTCTGGAGGACGTCCAGCGCCTCGGCCAGCCCGGCCGCCAGCAGGAACCCGCGGTTCGCGGGAAGGGCGCGCACGAGAAGTTCGAACGTGGCCGGCCCGGTCATGCCGCTCTCCAGGTAGCTCTGCATCATGGTGAGCTGGTAGAGATCGGTCAGCAGCGCCGGCGTGCAGGGATCCTGCGGAACCCGATCCGTGCGGTCGGATTCGATCATCGCGAGATCTCCGGGGTCCGGATCGCGACGGCGCCGGCGACCAGCATCTCTTCGGCGGCCCGTTTCCCGTCGCCGGGACGGACGTTCACCGCGCGCGAGGCGTCTTCCAGCCAGAAGACGCGGAATCCTTCGCGCAGGGCGTCCAGGACCGAGGCCCGCACGCAGTAATCCGTGGCCAGTCCGCCGACGAAGAGGCGCACGACGCCCCGTTCCCGAAGCAGATCCGCCAGCCCGGTCTCCTGGAAGGCGGAATAGGCCTCCCGGTCGGGCGAGACCCCCTTGGAGACGACCAGGGCGCCTTCGGGCAGCCGGAGTTCCGGATGAAACGCCGCCCCGACGGTCTCCTGGACGCAGTGCGGCGGCCAATCGCCCCCCTGTTCCTGGAAGGAGCAGTGGTCCGGCGGATGCCAGTCCCGGCTCGCGGCGACCGGCAGCCCCCGCGCGGCGAATTCGGCGGCCATGCGGGCCAGGAGGGAGGCCACCGCATCCCCGTCGGCGACCGGCAGGGCGCCGCCGGGGCAAAAATCGTTCTGGACATCGACGATCAGCAGCGCGTCGCCCGGTTGCAGCTGGATACTCACCTGTAAGCCTCCCTGCGCGAAGATCCTTTACCACTCCGGGGCGTTTCCGGCAAGAAAGGGCCCGGTTTGCGCGCCGGCGGGGCGCTCTTCGACGGTGGGACGGACACCGGCGCGGCGGACGGGCGCCGTTTTCGAGGCGGAAACTGACCGGGTCGGCCCGATCTGGTAAAATCGGGGCCGGCGAGTCCGGGTGCGACCGCGATCCGTCGAGCGGGGAGGTGCCGGTGGGAAACGAGGACGGCAGGATTGCGAAAGGGCGCCGGATCCCGGGGCTCCTGGAGACCGGTCCCGCGTTTCTTCCCCGAAACGATCGCGAGCGCCGGAGGATCATTCTCGACCATCTCGTCTTGCATTTCCGCCCGATCCGGGCGACCGCCCGGACGCTGCGTTTCACGCACACGTGGGGCCTGGGGGGAATGGCGGCGCTGCTCTTCGGGGTGCTCGTGGCGACGGGGACGCTGATGATGTTCGTGTACGAACCGTCGCCGGGTCTCGCCTGGGAATCGGTGGCGTCGATCCGCCGGGACGTCTTCTTCGGCAGGCTCGTGCGGAACGTTCATCACTGGAGCGCGCATCTGCTGATCCTGATCGTTTTCCTGCATTTCCTGCGGGTCTTTTTCACGGGCGCCTGGCATGGGAAACGCCGGTTCAACTGGGTGATCGGTCTCGGCCTGTTCGCGGGGGTGCTGGCGGCGAATTTCACGGGATACCTGCTGCCCTGGGACCAGCTCTCCTACTGGGCGATCACGATCGTGACGAGCATGCTCGAGTATGTCCCGTGGATCGGCGAAGGGTTGCGGAACCTCGTGCGTGGCGGGCCGGAAATCGGCCCGAGGACGCTGATTCTCTTCTACACGCTGCACACGGCGGTGATTCCCGTCCTGCTGGCGCTGTTGATGGCGTGGCATTTCTGGCGGGTGCGGAAAGCGGGAGGGGTCGTCGTCCCGCGAGCCCCGGGCGAATCCGTGCCGGAAGACCTGCAACGGGTTCTCTCCTGGCCGCACCTGCTGGTGCGGGAATTCGTGGTCGCGCTGGTTCTCCTCGCGGGGATCGGGATCGTGTCGGTCTTTTTCGACGCGGGTCTGGGGGATGCGGCGAATCCCGGGATGAGTCCGAACCCGGCGAAGGCGCCCTGGTATTTCCTGGGGGCGCAGGAACTGCTGTTGCATTTCCATCCGTTCGCGGCGGTGATGGTGTTGCCGGGACTTGCCGCGGCGGCGCTCCTCCTCCTGCCCTATTTCCGGTACGAGACCGACGCGGCGGGGGTGTTCCTGGTGTCCCGGAAGGGGCGGCGGATGGCCGCGGCGGCCGCAGCGGCCGCCCTGGTGATTACCCCGGCCTGGGTGGTTGTCGGCGAATTCGCGCATTTGCCTTCGGGATGGACCGTCGGCCTGCCGCCCGCTCTTCTCGAGGGGTGGATCCCGGTGCTGATTCTCGGGGCGTTGCTCCTGGGGGGGTACCGCGGGATGAAACGGGGGTTCGGGGCGACGAAGGAGGAGACGGTCGTTGCAATGTTCGTTTTCCTGGTAACGGCGTTCGTGATCCTGACGGCGGTCGGAATCTGGTTCCGCGGTCCGGGGATGGCGCTGGTGTGGCCGTGGGACCGATGATCGGGTGCGGCGTGATGCCCGGGACGCCCTTGCGCCGAGGCGGCTCCGGCGGATGCGGAAGCGGGGACGGAGAAGAACCTCATGTCGAATCCCGAAGAAGGGAATGAAACCCGCGGGGAGGCCCGGTCGCGCCGGGGATTCTTCCGGTGGCTCGCGGTGGCGATCGGCGCCGCGGCGCTGGCGGAGGCCGCGTGGGTGGTCGTCGATTTCCTGCGGCCCCGGTCCCGGCGGGCGGGCGGCGCCGATGCGGAGATCTTCGTTGCGGGACCGGTCGATCGATTCGCCGAAGGATCGGTGACCGCCTTTCCGGCGGGGAAATTCTACCTGGTGCGGCTGGGGGACGGGGGATTCCTGGCCGTTTCGCGCCGCTGCACGCACCTGGGATGCACCGTGCCGTGGGTGGACGAGGAACGGCGATTCGTCTGCCCGTGTCACTCGTCGGCGTTCGATCTGCGCGGGGTCGTGCTGAGCCCGCCCGCGCCGCGCCCCCTGGACGTCTACCCGGTGAGGATCGAGAACCGGATCGTAAAGGTGGAGACCGGCCGGACGCTGCGCCGGCGGGCGTTCGACGTGAACCATGTGGCCTATCCGTGAAGAGGACCGCAACGGCGGGGAGAGGCGTCCGGTGGTGAACGGGGACGAACTGAGATCGTGGCGGTTCGTCGGATGGATCGCCGCGGCGGCCCTGGTGCTGGTGGTTCCGATGTACGTCGTCCGGGAGCGGGCGTTGCGGTCGGAGACCCCGGCGCCGGGCGCGGAAGCCCCCGCCGAGTTCGTCGGCGCCGAACGATGCGCGACCTGCCACCGGAAGGAATACGACGACTGGACGGGATCGGATCACCAGATGGCGATGGCCGTGGCGAGCGAGGCGACGGTGCGGGGCGATTTCGACGACGCGGTCTTCGAGGGCGACGGGATCTCGGCCCGGTTCTATCGCCGGGACCGGCGGTACTACGTCTACACGCAGGGGCCCGACGGGGAAATGGGGGAATTCGAGATCCGCTACACCTTCGGATACGAACCGTTGCAGCAATACCTGGTCCCTTTCCCCGGGGGGAGGCTGCAGTGTCTGACCATCGCCTGGGATGCCGAACGCGGGAAATGGTTCTCGCTGTACCCGGATCGGAAGATTTCGCCGGACGACTGGCTGCACTGGACGCGGGGCGGGCAGAACTGGAACGGCATGTGCGCGGAATGCCATTCGACGAACCTGCGCAAGGGGTTCGATCCCGCGACGAAAACCTTCCGGACGACCTGGTCGGAGATCAACGTGAGCTGCGAGGCGTGCCACGGCCCGGGCTCGAGACACGTCGCCTGGGCCGAGGTCCCGCCGATGGCGCGGTCCGAGGCGGAGAACTGCGATCTGGTGATGCGGACCGGCGACCTGTCGTCGCGCGACCTGGTCGATCTCTGCGCCCCCTGCCATTCCCGCCGGACGGAGCTGGGCGACTACGATCATACGAGTCCGCAGCTTCTGGATTTCCAGGTCCCGTCGCTGCTGGAGGAGGGTTTGTATTACGCGGACGGGCAGATCCTCGAAGAGGTGTACGTCTACGGTTCGTTCGTCCAGAGCAAGATGTATCACAACGACGTGCGGTGCAGCGATTGTCATGACGTGCACACCCTGAAACTCAAGGCCGAGGGCAACGATCTCTGCCTGCAGTGTCACGAAGGGGACGTCTACGACCGGTACGAACACCATTTCCACCAGAAGGTCTACGAGGGGAAACCGAGCGACGGCGCCCTGTGCGTGAAGTGTCACATGCCCGAGAGCACGTACATGGTCGTCGACGAGCGGGCGGACCACAGCATCCGGGTGCCGCGGCCCGACCTGACCCTCGAGATCGGGGTGCCCAACGCCTGCGGACAGAGCGGGTGTCATGACGACGAGACGGTGGAATGGACGATCGAGCACTACCGCGAATGGTACGGCAAGGCGCGCAAGCCGCATTACGGCACCGTGCTCGCGGCGGGACGCCGGGGAGATCCCGGCGCCGAGGCGGGGTTGATCCGTCTTGCGGGAGACGAACTCTATCCGGCGATCGTGCGCGCGACCGCGCTCTCGCTGCTGGGCGGATACGGGGGGGAGGCGAGCCAGGCCGCCTTCCGCCGGGCGCTCGCGGACGAAGACGCCCTGGTGCGATACACGGCCGCGGAACACGTGTCGGCGGCCGATCCCGGGGGATGGGTCGACCTGCTGGCGCCGCTGTTGCTGGACCCGGTTCGGGCGGTTCGGACGATGGCGGCGAGTCGTCTGGCCGGTTTGCCGCGGCGGTTCTTCAAACCGTACCAGTGGGAGGCCCTGCAGAAGGGATTGGCCGAATACGAGAAGGCCATGAGCTATTCCCTGGATTTCCCCCATGCGGCCCACAACCTCGGGAACCTGTACGTCCGGCTGGGAGATCCGAAGCGCGCGGAGGCCTTCTACCGGTCGGCGATCGAGATCGACGACCTCTTCTTTCCCGCCAAGGCGAATCTCGCGGTGCTGCTGAGTTCGCAGGGAAAGAACCGGGAAGCCGAGGCCCTGCTGCGGGAGATCCTCGAGGCCTATCCCGACATGCCCGACGTCTCCTATTCCCTGGGGTTGCTCCTGGCGGAGACGGGCCGGCGGGAAGAGGCGTTGCCCTGCCTGCAGCGGGCGGCCGAGGGGATGAAGGATTCCTCCCGGGCCTGGTACAACCTCGGGCTGCTGCAACAGCAGCTCGGACGGATCGAGGATGCCGGAGAATCCTTGAACCGCGCCCTGGAAGCGGAACCGCGCAACCTCGATTTCCTCTACGCCCTCGCCGACTTCCATGCGCGCAGGGGCGATCTGCGCAAGGCGCTGGAGCTGGCGGAGCGCATGATCGCGGAAGATCCGGACAACCCGCTCGGACGCCGCCTGCGGAGGATGCTCGAGGAACGCCTGCGGGAGCGGTGACCGCGAGGGCGGACCGACGCCCGAGGCTTTTGCTTGGCGCGGGCCGTTCGTATCCGCGGCGGGGATGTGGGATACTGGGAAGAGATCGGGAAGGGAGAATGCGGCATGTGGCCTCTGGTCGTCGGCGCATTTGAAATCATGGGGATCGTCTCCGCGATCCACGCGATCATGAGCACGCGCACCTCGCAGGGGGCGATCGCGTGGGCGGTATCGCTGATCACGTTTCCGTTCGTGGCGGTGCCCGCCTACTGGGTGCTGGGCCGGAGCAAGTTCCGGGGCTACGTCACGGCGCGTCAGGCCGGAGACATCGAGATCCAGCATGTGGCGGCGCGCGCGATGGAAGCGGCCATGCCGTTCGTTTCCAAGCGCGCGGAGAGGCACGCGGCGACGCACGCGGCGGAGGCGCTGGCCGAGATGGACGCCCTGCGGGGCAATTCGGTGGAGCTGCTGATCGACGGGGCGCAGACCTTCGAGAGCATCTTCGCCGGGATCGACGCTGCGAAGGACTACGTACTGGTGCAGTTCTTCATCGTTCACGACGACGAACTGGGGCGGGAGTTGAAGGCGCGCCTGCTGGCGAAGGCGAAGGAAGGGGTGCGCGTCTATTTCCTGTACGACGAGGTGGGGAGCCATGATCTCCCGAAACAGTACGGCCGGGAACTGCGGGCGGCGGGAATCGAGTTCTGCGATTTTCACACCCGCAAGGGGCCTCACAACCGTTTCCAGATCAACTTCCGCAATCACCGCAAGGTGGTGGTGGTCGACGGCCGGGTCGCCTGGATCGGGGGCCACAACGTCGGCGACGAATACATGGGCAGGGATCCGAAGTTCGGGCGCTGGCGGGACACGCACGTGCGGGTCGAGGGGCCGGCCGCCCTGGCGGCGCAGCTCTCCTTCCTGGAGGACTGGCACTGGGCGACGGGCGCGACGCCGGAGTTCCGGTGGGAACCGGTGCCTTCCGCGGACGACGATCTCGACGTGCTGATCGTGCCGAGCGGTCCGGCGGATCGTTTCGAGACGGCCGGGCTGATGTTCGTTCACGCGATCCATGCGGCTCGGCGCAGGGTCTGGATCTCGAGCCCGTATTTCGTTCCGGACGAGGCGGTGATGGCGGCGCTGCAGCTCGCGGCGCTCGGCGGGGTGGACGTGCGGATCCTGATCCCCGACAAGCCGGATCATCTCCTGGTGTACCTGGCGGCCTTTTCGTACTTCGACCAGGCGGCCGACGCGGGGGTGAAGTTCTACCGGTACCAGGACGGCTTCCTGCACGAGAAGGTGATCCTGGTCGACGATCAGTTCTCGGCGGTGGGCACGGCCAATTTCGACAACCGTTCCTTCCGGCTGAATTTCGAGATCACGGCCCTGATCGGCGGAAAGGCGTTCGCCTCGGAGATCGAGAGAATGTTCCTGGACGACTTCGCCCATTCCCGGCGGATGGAACCGGGGGAGACGCAGCAGCGGCCCCTCTGGTTCAAGGCGGGCGTTCGGATCGCGCGGTTGACGGCCCCGATTCAGTAGGAAGCGCCGCCGTCCGGGGGCCGCGGAAGGCAAACGCGGCGGCCGGGCCCTTCGAAGAAGGCCTCGAAGACGGCGGTGACGATCCGGCCGTCGCGGAGGCCGGCCCTGGCGAGGGGGCGATCCTCCAGGATGGCGCGGGCGAACTCGTTTACCTCCGCCCAGTAGCCCTGCAGGAAGAGCCCCTTGTTGTAAAGCTGGCCGAGCGAGAATTCCGGTTCCCAGCAGGCGCTCGTTTCCCCGGGCGAACCGGTGAAGAAGCTCGGGCTGTTCCCGTAGCCGGTGGCGGGTTCGGGAGGCGGATTCCGGTGCAGGACCAGGCGGATGTTGTTGTCGATCACCAGGTGGCGGCCCCGGTCGGATACGACGGTGGTCCGTTCCATGCCGCCGTTCGCGGCGGCGCCGTGGGTGAGGGCCAGGGAGGCCAGGGCGCCCGAATGCATGCGGAAGAGGGCGACCCCGGAGCCCCGGGCGCTTCGTTCGCACTCGACGGACTCCGGCGGGCCGGCCAGCAGGAGAAGCAGCGACACCGGATGACAGAGGTGATCGAGGAATCCGGTCACCGCCGGGACGGCGCCCCCGCCGCGGAAGGCCGCGAATTCCTCTTCGGTCGGAACGTACTGCGGGTATTGGAGGAGGAAGAGGGAGGGATCGCCGAAATCGGGATCGTCCAGGAGGGATCGGGCCTTTTCGTTGGCGGGGAAGAACATCTTCTTGAAGCCGATCATCACGCGCCGGCGGGCGGCGGCGGCGGCCGATTCCATGCGGTCGATCTCCGCGACGGAGGCCGCGGGCGGTTTCTCGATCCAGACGTGGCAACCGGCCTGCAGGCAGTCGACGACGAGGTCCGGGTAGAGGGGGCGGCCGCGCGGGTCGTAGCCGACGACGATGAAGACGGCGTCCAGGTTTTCCTTTTCGAGCATCCGGCGATGGTCCGCGTAGGAGGCGGGGACGCCGAAGTGTTCGGCGAAGGCCCGGGCCCTGGCGGGATCGAGGTCGCAAACCGCCCGGAGACGGACCGGCGCAAAGGAAAGCGCCGGATAGACGTTGCGGAAGGCGTGGGAACCGCATCCGATGAACCCGGCCCGGAGGACCGGTTCATCCAGCAATTCTCCGCGGAAACCGATGCGCATGAACTTCCTCCCCGCAGGCGAAGACGACTGCGCCGGCGAGCCTACCCGATGCCCGGCGGCTGCGCCAAGAGAGACGGTCTCTGCGGGCTTGCACCCCGCGCCCATCCCTGCCATATCGAACGCGATGTCTTCGAAAGAACGTTCTCCCCACGCCTCCCTCCGGGGGGATCTCGGGTGGATCCTGATCGTGACGGCGCTTACGGCGATCGCGTTTCTGCCGTCGCTGCCGAACGGGTTTACCAACTGGGACGACGACGTCTATCTGACCGAGAATCCCCTGGTGACGCACGCTTCCTGGGAGAACGTGCGGGCCCTCTTCACGCAGTTCCACCTCTTCCACTACCATCCCCTGACCCTGCTGAGCTTCATGCTGGAAGGCATGGTCTGGGGCCTGTGGGCGCCGGGGTACCACGCGACGAACCTGCTGCTGCACCTGGCGAACACCGCGCTGGTGTTCCTGGTGGTGCGGCGGATCGGATGCGGGCGGATCGCCGCGACGACGACGGCGTTTCTCTTCGGGGCGCACCCGGTGCACGTGGAATCCGTCGCCTGGGTCACGGAACGCAAGGACGTCCTCTCGATGTTCTTTCTGCTGGGGGCGGTCTACGTGTACCTGGGCCACCTGAGAACCGGCCGCCTGCGAAGCTACGTCGGATCCCTGGGGCTCTACGTGCTGTCGCTGCTTTCAAAGGCGCTGGGCATGACCCTGGCGCCGTTGCTGTGGATCGTCGAATGGGGGCGGGGCGACCGGATGACGCGGGTCCGGTGGCTGAACAAGGTCCCCTTTCTCGTTCTGGGCGGGATCGCCGCATGGTTGACGTTGCTGGCGCAGAGCCGGGCGATCCACCGCGAGGAAACGGCGCACGTGATGAACAACGTCGCCCTGGCCGCCCGGGCCTTCTGGTTCTACGTGGGCAAACTCCTCTGGCCGGCGAATCTCTGCGCGATCTATCCCTATCCGGAGGAGATGAATCCCTTCGCCCCGGGGTATCTGCTGGCGATGGGGGCCTTCGTGGTTTTCGCGGCGGCCACGTTGTGGACGATACGGCGGTCCAGGGTCTGGGCCGCGGCCTGGGCGTTTTTCCTGGTGTCGTGGCTGCCCTTCTCGGGACTGGTGGTCTACGGGATGCATTTCGCGGCGGACCGCTACATGTATCTGTCGGCGCTGGGACCGTTTCTGTTGGCGGGCCTGGGCGTGGAACGCCTTTTCGAGCGGACCGCGTCCGCCGAACGGAGCCGCGGGCGCGGTGCGCTGATCCTGGCGTGCGCGATGGCGGCCGGGGCGTTGATCGGGACGACGGCGGCCCGGTGCCGCGTGTGGCGGAATTCGGAGACGCTCTTCCAGGACGTGCGGAAGAAACATCCCGAGTGCTATTTCGCCCAGAACAACATCGGGGTCTTCCTGGCGGACCACGGGCGGTACGAAGAGGCGATTCCCTATTATCTCGAGGCGCTGGAGGTCGGCGGCGACAAGGCGACGACCTGGGCGAACCTGGGGGTCGCCTACCTCGCGTTGGGACGGTTGGACGAGGCGCTCGAGGCGAACCTTCGGGCCGTGGAACTGGACCCGAACGATGCGGCGGCCTGGAACAACCTCGGTTCGGTCTATCTCCAGCGGAAACGATGGGGCGAGGCGTTGGACGCCTTCTATCGCGCCGTCAAGCTGAAGCCCGACTACGAGCTGCCGAAGAACAACATCCGGCAGGTGCACCGGGCGATCCAGGCCGAGCGCCGGCGGGGGGGCGACGCCCCGTCAGCTTCCGAACCGTGAGAGCAGGGTTTCGATCCAGGACCAGGCCGAGAGCATCGCGATGATCGTCACGCCGCGGCCGACGACGCCGATGAGCAGGGCGCTGATGAAGTCGCAGGCGTAGACCTCCGACAGGGCGACGTAGAGAAGCACCACGTTCCAGATTTCGAAGGCGAATCGTGCGCCCTTGAGGATCTCCGGCATCTGGAAGTTCTGCAGCAGCGAGAGAACCGGCGCCGCCACGAGTTCCAGGGACGCGGTCAGGAAGGCGATCGTCACGAAGAGGGAGAGAAAGGCCGCGCCCTCGCCGGTGAGCACGGCGCCGACGTTGAGGATGACGGCGGCCAGGAGGAGGCCGAGCAGGCGGATTCCGACGTGGATGGCCACGCCGGTCCAGAAGCCGGCGTCGAGGGGCGGCGCGTCCGGGCCGGCGGGAATGGCGAGCATGCGGATCGTGGATCCGAGTATCAGCGCCAGGATCACGAAGAGGAGCGCATGCAGGGTCCGGTGGTATTCGAAAAGATCGAAGGGCAGGTTCCGAAGGGTCGCGCGCGGGGCGGTGAGAATGCCGGAGGCCATCCCCAGGATCGAGGGCGGACGTTCGTGGGTCTTCTTCCTCGGGGTCTTGCGTTTCGGCTGGTCGGCCGGATCCAGGGAGATGACCTGGCCGGCGCAGACGTTGCAGAGCATGGCGCCGGACCCGTCGTCGGCCGGCCGGATGCAATCCTTGCAGAGGTGGGTCTGGCAGCCCATGCAGAAATGGGTCGCCGTCGCCCGGGGATGGCGGGTGCAGTGGAAGACTACGTCCATCGCGGTTTCCTCGCGTCGGGGGCGATTTTTCCGGGGTTGCGGCGGAACGGGCGGCCGGACGGGATCGGCGCTTGCGGCCGGCCGAGGTGCGACGGCACACTGCACGGCGCCGGAGCGTTCCCGGGCTCGCGCACGACGGATCGTCCCGCGCGGGGCGGCCCCGGTCGGCGCCGCGTCCCGCAGGAGAATCCCCGGGGGAAGGGAAGCGAGTTGAACGAGAACATCTTCAAGGCATACGACATCCGCGGCGTCTTCGGGACCGACCTCGATCCCGACGCGGCGTATCGGATCGGCCGGGCCTTCGTCCTGCGCGTGGGATGCCGCAACGCGGTGGTCGGACGCGACATGCGGCCGCACTCCGAACCGTTGTTCGAGGCGCTTGCGCGGGGCATGACCGACCAGGGCTGTACCGTCGTCGATATCGGGCTTTCCTCCACGCCGATGACCTATTTCGCCAACGCCCGCCTCGGCGTCGACGGAAGCGTGATGATCACGGCCTCCCACAACCCGGGCGAGTGGAACGGGTTCAAGCTCTGCCGAGCAGATGCCGTGCCGCTCAGCGGCGATACGGGGATCCACGAGATCGGTCGGATCGCCATGGCCGGCGAGTTTCCGGAGGCGGAACGCCGGGGCGAGATGCGGTCCGCGGAGATCCTGGACGCCTATCGCGAACGGGTGCTCGAGTTTTCCCGGTTGAAGGAGCCGATCCGGATCGTGGCGGACTACGCCAACGCCATGGGGATCGTGGAGGCGCGCGCCATCCCGCCGCAGGTGGAGATCGATCCGCTTTTCGACACGCTCGACGGCACCTTTCCCAATCACGAGGCGAATCCCCTGAAGCCGGAAACCCTCGATCTTCTCCGGCGTCGGACGGTGGAAACCGGCGCGGTCTTCGGCGTGGGGTTCGACGGCGACGCCGACCGCGTGGGGTTCGTCGACGAGACCGGCGCGATCATCCCGATGGACCGGGTCACGGCGCTGATCGCGATGCAGATCCTCGAAGAGTTTCCGGGGGAAACCGTGCTGTACGACCTGCGCAGCAGCTGGTCCGTGCGCGAGGCGATCGAGGAGGCCGGCGGCCGGGCCGTCCGCTGCCGAGTGGGTCACGCCTTCATCAAGCAGCAGATGCGCGAGGAGAACGCCGTCTTCGCCGGGGAACTCTCGGGGCACTACTACTACCGGGCGATGTCGTACACCGAATGCACGGCGCTGACGGTCCTGATGATCTCGAACCTCGTCCGAAAAAGGGGACGGCCGCTGAGCGAAATCGCGGCGCCGCTGGACCGGTATCACGCCACCGGAGAGATCAACCTGCGCGTCGAGGATCCTTCGGCGGTGATGTCGGCCGTGGAAGAACGGTTTTCCGACGGCAGGATCGATCATCTGGACGGACTGACCGTCGAATACGACGACTGGTGGTTCAACCTCCGCGCCTCCAACACCGAGCCGTTCCTGCGGCTGAATCTCGAGGCCCGCGCCCGCGCGCGGATGGAGGAAAAGCGCGAGGAACTGCTCGCGTTGATCGGATCGTGAGCGACGCCATCCAGGCCATGGAAGCCGTCCTGCCGGGCGGCGGGCGTCTCGACGGCCGCCGGTTCCACATGGTGGGGATCGGCGGATGCGGGATGTGTCCCCTGGCGCAGATGCTCCTGAGCCGCGGGGCGGCGGTGACCGGGTCGGACCGGTCGTTCGACCGCGGCGAATCGGCGGAGGTCCGGGGGTTTCTCGAATCGGCCGGGGCGCGGATCCTGCCCCAGGACGGTTCCGGTTCCCGGCAGGCGCCGGACGCCGTCGTCGTCTCCACGGCGGTGGAAGCGGCGATCCCCGACCTGGCGGAGGCGCGGGCCGCGGGGATCCCGGTCTTTCTCCGGGGAGAGCTTCTGGCGTTTCTCTGCCGATCGACCCGGCTGGTGGCCGTCGGCGGGACGAGCGGAAAATCGACGGTCGTGGCGATGGTGGGCTGGATCCTGCACCGGGCGGGCCTCGATCCGGGGATCTACAACGGGGCGCCGATGATCGATTTCGCCGCAAACGATCGGCGCGGCGATTTCGTCGCCGGTTCCGGGGATCTCTTCTGCAGCGAGACCGACGAGAGCGACGGGACGGTGACGCGGTTCCATCCCTGGATCGGGGCGATCACGAATCTCTCCAGGGATCACAAGGAGATCGACGAGCTGGAACGGCTTTTTGCGACCTTCGCCCGCCGGACGGCCGGTCCCCTGGTCCTGGGCGACGGAAGCTCCCTGGATCCGGTGGCGGAGGCGGCCGGGCGGGACGCGATCCGCGTGGGGCGGACGGACCGGGCGGATGTGCGGTTCGACCTCGTCTCCGAACCCGGAGAAGCCGTCCGGTTCCGGATCCTCGGAGAGGAGATCCCGCTTCGACTGTACGGCGAACACAACGCGTCGAACGCCGCGCTGGCGTTCGTCGTCGCGCGGGAAGCGGGCGCCGACGCGCGGACCGCCGCGGAATCGCTGGCGGAGTTCCGGGGGGTGCGCCGCCGGCTGGAGGTGGTCGGCCGCGGTCCGGAAGGGGTGGTCGTCGTCGACGACTACGCCCACAACCCCGCGAAACTGGCGGCGAGCACGGGGGCCCTCAAACCGCGTGCGACGCGGTTGACCCTCGTCTTCCGTCCGCACGGGTACGGTCCCGCGCGTCGGATGCGCGAAGAACTCGGACCGGCGCTCTCCGGGGTTTTCGGCGGGGAGGACCGCGTCTTTCTCCTGCCCATCTACGACGCCGGCGGCACCGCCCGCCGGGACATTTCCTCGGAGGACCTCGCCGAAGCCCTGCGGGAGGCCGGCGTGCAGGTCGGGTGCGTCGCGGACGGCGACGAGGCGGTGCGCCGCATCCGGGACGACGCGCGCCCCGGGGAGATCATCGTGGTGTCGGGCGCGCGCGATCCGCATCTCGGCGCGCTGGCCCGAAGGATTGCATCGGCCGTCGGCGCGCTGCCGGCGTGAACCGGGGGAAGGAAGAGACCATGCGCAATCTGGAAAATCCGCGTTCCGCCGCCGACCGGTTGATTTCCATGGCCGGGGAGATCGGCGCGGAGGAAGTGGCCGTCGTCCGCAATCCGGGGTACCTCTTCCAACCCTATGAACTCTACCTGCTGGCCCCGCGCCAGACGTCCCTCCAACGGCTTTCCGCGGCCGTCATGGACATGGACGGCACGACGACCACCACCGAGACCCTCTGTCTGCATTCCCTGGAGACGATGATCCGGCGCGCGACGGGCCGTCTCGACAGGGGCGCCTGGAAGGGGCTGGACCCGGAACGGGATTATCCGCACATCATCGGGAACAGCACGACGCGGCACGTCGAATACCTGGTGGAGACCTACGGCGCCGATTTCGACGACGCCCGGTTCTCGGGCAGCTTCGTCCATGCGGCCGCCTGGACCCTGGTCCGGGGGAAGGATCCCGGCCGGAAAGAGGAGGTCGAGGCCGATCTCGCCGCCTTCGGGTTGTCCTCGTCGATGAACGATCCGGCGTTTCTCGCGCTCGCGGACCTGCCGGAACCCGAGGCGGTCGAAAAGGCCCGGCGCTTCCTGCCGGAAGACGGCCGGCTGCACATGCTGCGGGATCCCGTCAACCGGGTTCGAGCGGCGGTGGACGTCTACTACACGCGATACCACGAGATCCTCGGCGAACTGGCCTCCGGCCGCTCGGGGGAAGTCGCCGAGGAGATCCTCGGGGATCCGGACGCGCCGCTCATCCTGCCGATGCCCGGCGTGGCGATCTTCCTTGCGCTGCTGAAAGGATGGCTCGGAGAGGCCGCGGAGACGCTGGCCGACCGGTTGCCCCCCGACACGGCGGCGCCCGGGGAAACCGCCGCGGCCCTGGCGGACCTGGGACGGCGCTTCGCCCGGACCCCGGCGAAGGTCGCGGTGGTGACCTCGTCGATCGCCTACGAGGCGGAAATCGTTCTGGACGAGGTCTTCCGCACGATCCGCCGGGAGATCGGGGACTGGCCGCTGGATTCCGGAACCAGGGAGGAGCTTTTGCGGCGTTTCGAATCTCCGGCGGCCTATTACGACGCGATCGTCACCGCCTCGGACTCGAGCGAGATCCGGCTCAAACCGCATCGGGACCTCTACGCGCTGGCCCTGCACCGGCTCGGCATTTCGCGATCGCGCTGCAGCGAGGTCCTCGGGCTGGAAGACAGCGAATCGGGCGTCATCGCCATTCGCGCGGCCGGGATCGGTCTTTCCGTGGCCGTGCCCTTTTCCGACACGGCCGGACACGATCTTTCCGCGGCCTCGGCGATCATGAAGAACGGGTTGCCGGAGGTCATGGTCCGACGGCGCTGTTTCCTGGCCGCGCGCGCGCGGGAAAGGTGACGGACCGCGCCCCGCTCCGCGCCCGTTTTCAGGTCACGCGCACGAGGACGCGTGGCGCGACCTGGTCGATCGCCGCCGCTTCGAAGGCCCGTTCGATCTCCTCGAGCGGGTACTCCGGTCCGAGCAGGGGAAGGACGTCGATCGCCCCGGATCGGATCTCTTCCAGGGCCGCCGCGCGGGACCGGGGACCGTAGGCGGGGCCGGGCGCCCGTTGCGCGAGAACCTGGAGCCGCCGGTGAAAGATCTCTTCCAGGAGGACCTTCTGAGATTCCCGCGGACGGCCGAAGAGCCCGACCGTGCCGGCGTCCGCGACGGCGAAGAAGGCCAGGTCCGTTCCTTCGAGGGTCCCCGAGGTCTCGATCACGGTGCCGTACGCCTTGCCTTCGATGCCGCCCGGGTCCGTTTGGGTCCGGGCGCCGAGTTCGGCGCCGAGCCGGGCGCGGTCCTCGATCGGATCGATTCCCGCGACGGGCCCCCTGTCCGCCCGGACCAGGTGTTGGACGATGAGCAGGCCCGCCGCGCCGAGCCCGACGACCAGAAAGGGGCCGCGGGCCGCTTGCCGGAACATCTGGCGCACGGCGTACCCGGTTTCCGAAACCATGGTGCTCATGGCGGCGACCTGCGGCGGCAGTTCCGGATCGAATGCGACGAGATCCCGCGCCCGCACGACGCAACGCTCCGAATACCCCTGCCAGATGTCGCCGACGACGAGATCGCCCGCCGCGAACCCCGTGACCCCCGGGCCGACCTCTTCCACGACGCCCGCGGATTCGTGACCCGCCAGGTCGACCGGGTAATCGGCGATTCCCAGGTGGATCGGATGCACGGTCGCGATCCCGAGATAGGCCGGGAACTCGGAACCGCAGATGGCGTTGACGAGGTTGCGGACGAGAACCTCCCCGCGTCCCGGAACGGGGCGCGGATATGTCCGCAGCTCGATCCGGCGGGGCGCCGTCAGGACCGGGCGGCGGATGGCTTGTGGGGAAGACGACAAAAAGGGGATCTCCGCAAGTTAAATCGGATGCTCCCACACCTTGGGGCCGTTGTAAAGCGGCGGCGCGGGGCGGGATCGGGGGCCCGCCGCCGGGTCACGACCAGCCGGCCCCGCGGGGCCGCACGCGGCGGTTCGCCGCGGAGGGCTCGCCCAGCGACAGGAAATTGCGCAGGAGGACCTTGCCGTGCCGGGTCAGGATGGATTCGGGATGGAACTGGACGCCCCAGACCGGGTAACGCCGGTGCCGGAGCCCCATGATCTCCTTTTCCTCGGTTTCGGCGGTCACCTCGAGATCCGGCGGAAGGCTTTCCCGGCGGACGATGAGGGAATGGTACCGGGTGGCTTCGAAGGGATTCGGCACGCCGTCGAAGAGATCCCGTCCGTCGTGGTGGATCATGGAGGTCTTGCCGTGCATGACCCGCTCGGCCCGCACGACCTCGGCGCCGAAGGCCGCTGCGATCGACTGGTGCCCGAGGCAGACGCCCAGCAGGGGGATCCGCGGGCCGAACCTGCGGATGGCTTCCACGGAGATCCCGGCCTCCGCCGGCGTGCAGGGACCCGGCGACACGAGGATGCGTTCCGGGGCGAGGGTCTCGATCTCCTCCGGTTCGATTTCGTCGTTGCGCACGACCTCGATCGCCCGGCCCATCTCGCCGAGGTACTGGACCAGGTTGTAGGTGAACGAATCGTAGTTGTCGATGACCAGGATCATGACGCGTCGTCTCCCCGTCGCCGGGCGAATTCCTCGGCCAGGCCGACGGCCTGGAGCATGCCCCGGGCCTTGTTCCGCGTTTCCTCGTATTCCCGTTCCGGCACGGAATCCGCGACGATGCCCGCGCCGGCCTGCACGAAGGCACGGCCGTCGCACAGGACGATCGTCCGGATGGTGATGCACGAGTCGAGGTTGCCGGAGAAACTGAAGTACCCGACCGCGCCGGCGTAGGGTCCGCGGCGGGTCGGTTCCATCTCGGCGATGATCTCCATCGCCCGCACCTTCGGTGCGCCGCTCACCGTGCCGGCGGGGAAGGTGGCCCGCATGACGTCGTAGGCGGAACGGCCCGGTTCGAGACGGCCCACGACCTCGGAGACGATGTGCATCACGTGGGAATAGCGTTCCACGACCATCAACTCCGGCACGGTGACCGAGCCGAAGCGGCAGACCCGGCCCAGGTCGTTGCGGGCCAGGTCGACGAGCATGATGTGTTCGGCCCGTTCCTTCTCGTCGGCGAGCAGTTCGCGTTCGAGCCGTTCGTCCTCGGCGGCGTCGGCCCCGCGCGGGCGGGTGCCCGCGATCGGGCGCAGTTCGACGTCGCCGTCTTCGCATCGCACGTGGACCTCCGGCGAGGAACCGACGATGCCCAGTCCGGGAAACTGCAGGCAGAACATGTAGGGCGAAGGGTTGATCGAGCGCAGGGCCCGGTGCAGGTCGAGCGCCGAACAGGACACCTCCGTCTCGAAACGCTGGGAAAGGACGATCTGGATCGCGTCGCCCGCCAGGATGTATTCCCGGGCCCGGTCGACCATGCCCAGGAACCGGGCCCGGTCGACGTTCGAACGGATCTCCGGTTCCGGGGCCTCCGGGGCCGTCGGCGCCAGCCGCGCCGGGACCGGCGCCGTCAGCGCGGCGGCCATCCGGTCGATCCGTTCCACGGCCTCCCGCCAGGCCGTTTCGGGATCGTCGCGGACGTGGGCGTTGGCGACGATCTTCAGGGTATGGGCCACCCTGTCGAAGATCAGAACGGCGTCGGCCACCATGAAATAGAGGTCCGGCAACCCGAGATCGTCTTCGGAAGGATCCTCGATCCTTTCGAAGAACTTGACGACGTCGTATCCGATGTAGCCGACGGCCCCCCCGAAGAACCGCGGCAGGCCGGGAACGGGGACCGGCCGGTAGCGGGCCATGATCTTCTCGAGTTCGTCGAGGGGATCGGTCTCCGTGCGGAAGCTGCGGGAGCGGCCGTATTCTTCGACGGTGATTTCCCGGCCTTTCGAACGGAGCAGGACGCTCGGTTCGGCGCCGAGGAAGGAGTAGCGGCCGATCCTCTCCCCGCCTTCGACGCTTTCCAGGAGGAACGAGGGGCTCCCCGTGCCGATCCTGGCCAGGGCCGAGACCGGGGTGTC
>CAYNBQ010000029.1:0-35554 GCA_964395275.1 uncultured Verrucomicrobiota bacterium | reverse complement strand
GGTTTCTCCGCCGGCGCCCCCGAGGCCGCCGCGGCGACGGCGGCGAGAAGGATCCCCAGAAACGGCTTCATCGCGATGCTCCTTCCGGCTCGGCCGGGGTGGTGGTTCCTCGCCTATAGACACCGCATCCGGGCGCCGGTTCCATGGAGCACGGAAACAGGAAGGGGAGAGGCGATCCGCGGCAAGGCGGGATCCGCGTCGCGCGGGCGGGCGACGGACGGGGGGATGGTGCGCGGAGGGGGATTCGAACCCCCACTCCCTGATGCGGGAACTAGGCCCTCAACCTAGCGCGTCTGCCAATTCCGCCATCCGCGCACGCGTCCGGTTCGGACCCGGCCTTTATAGGCGAGGAAGCCGTTTCTGTCCAGCCCGCCCCCGGGCGCCGTGCCGGGGCCGCGGAATCCCGCCCCGGCGGCGGACGCCGGCGGGTTCACCGCTCCCGCTGCGGAGTTCCGACATCCGCCGTGCGCAGCCTCAGATGCAGCCCGATCCGGCCCTGCCGGCGACTTCCCGTCAGGGTCAGTTCCCGTACGCAACGGGCGGCGTCGATCCACGGCAGGGCCTCCTCCGGCGGGATCTCGAAGGCGAGATCGCGCCCGATGCTCCGCAGCCAGAACCGGAGGACGCCGTAGATCGACAGACCGAGTTCGGCGGAATCCGCCGCGGCGGCGGGGTCCAGCCAGAATCCGGCCTCGCAGTTCCGGAACCGATGCCGGAGGTTTTCGGCCAGGGGTTCGCCGCGGACCGCCGCCTGCAGGAGCGTCGATCGCCGGGTTCCGAACCGCCACTGACCCGGCGGAAAGACCGCCGCGGGAAGTTCGCGGATCCCGAGGTCGTCCCGGACCCTCGGATCGTCGGACTCGACGCAGAGCGACGGCAGGGCGATCCCCTTGCACGGCGTCGCGCGGAGTCGCCAGCCGGTGCGTCTCGCCAGATCGTCGACCCATCCGCGGAAGCGGGTCATGGCGCCCCGGGCGGATCGCAGGTCGCCGCCCAGAATCAACTGCGGCAGTTCCACGGGGAGACGATCGGAGATCGGTTCCCAGCGGGGCAGACAGGCGACGACGTAATCGCCGGTCCAGTCGGGGAACCGCCATGCGTCGAAATCGCGCGGGATCCTTCCGCCCCAGTCCCGGATCCGTCGTGTGAACCAGCCCGTCGCCTGCTTCAGCCAGGCGGTGTCCCCCCAGCCCACGGCCAGGGCGTCCGCGGGCAGGGATCGGAAGAGGGGATCGTCCGGCTCGATCCTCCGGGGACGAGGTTCGGGGTCGGCCGCGGGAATCGTCAGGTCCGCCCGGATCGTGCCGCCTTTCTCCATGAGTCGGAACCGCGCGATCGAATCCGGGGCTTCCGGCGAACGAACGAACCCGTATCCGCACGCATCGGGATCCTCCCGCGCGAAATCCCGCGCCGTCGTCCAGGCGGGATCTTCCGCCAGGGAACGGGCGTCCCGCGACGCGCGATCGATCAGCGTCTCGATCGCACCCTCCTCCCAGGCGAGCGCGAAGAGGACGACCCCGTTCATCACCGTGTAGTCGGCCACGCTTCCCGGGGGAAACTCTTCCCAGAAGATCCGTGTGACCCGTTTCCCGTCGTAACGGCGGTCTTTGAGGCGGTATTCGCTGTCGGGCAGCTTCTGGATGCCGTGGGCGAGGGGATCCAGATGCCGGGAGCGCCGCCCCACCCACCCGAGCAACAGGAGCACGGGCCGCCGTTGCGGGTCCGGGCGCCAGATCGCAAAGGCGCACTCCTCCCCGATCAGGTCGATCAACCAGTCCGGGATTTCCCGCAGGGGTTCGCCGCTCTCCGGGGCTTCGCAGGCCCGCTGGAAGGCCCGGGTCGACCGGATCCGGTCGAGCATGCCCCGGATGTCCCGGATCGTCACGAAGGTCCGCACCTCGGCCGGAATCAGCCGCGCGATCGCCGTCGGCGAGTAGGGAACCGGGAGGAAAAAGCGGACGACGGCCGCGACCAGCGCGATGAGGATCGCCGCGCCGACGCCGCGGACCAGGCGCCCGCGAAGGAAACTGCGGTCAATCCGTTTCAACCGAACCCACCAGATCGGCGACGTCCCGGATGCCGCGGGATCGCAGGAAGGTCCGGAGTCCGCGGACGATCTCCACGGTCGTCGCCGGATTCACGAAGTTGGCGGTGCCGACCGCCACCACGGCGGCGCCGGCCATCATGAACTCGACGGCGTCGCGCCAGTGTTGGATGCCGCCGATGCCCGCGATCGGACATCGCAGGGCGCGCCAGGCGTCGTGGACAAGTTTCACGGCGATCGGCTTGATCGCCGGGCCCGACAACCCGCCCGTGACGTTGGCCAGGCAGGGGCGTCCCGTCTCGACGTCGATCGCCATGGCCGGATACGAATTCATGATCGAGACGGCGTCGCTGCCCGCCTCCAGGGCGCTCCGGGCCATGACGACGATGTCCGCCACGTTCGGACTCAGCTTCGTGATCAGCGGCCGCGCGGATCGCGCCCGGACCGCTTCCACGACCGACGCGATTCGCCCCGGTTCGGTTCCGAAGAGACGTCCCCCCTCCCGGATGTTGGGACAGGAAACGTTGATCTCGAGGCCGGCCACCACGTCGACTTCGTCCAGGCGCGCGGCGACCTCCGCGTATTCCGCCGCCGTCCGGCCCCAGATGTTCACGATCACCGGAACGCGGTAGTTCCGGAGGAACGGAACGTATTCGCGGATGAAACCCTCGACGCCCGGGTTCTGCAGCCCGATCGCGTTGAGCAGGCCGCACGAGGTCTCGAAGGTCCTCGGCGTCGGGTTGCCGGGACAGGGATCCAGCGAGATCCCTTTCACGCAAAGGGCGCCCAGCTCGTCCAGGTCCACGAGATCGGCGTATTCGGGGCCGTACCCGAAGGTCCCGGAAGCCGCCATCACCGGGTTCTTCATCGGGATCCCCGCGAAGACCGTTTCCAGCCGGGGCGTGAAATCGGCGGCGTCCATCGGGCTCACCAGACGATCTCCTGCGCGTCGAAGACCGGGCCTTCCCTGCAGACGCGCCGGTACTCCCAGCGGTCCGGTCCCGTGCGGATCTTCGCCACGCAGGTCAGGCATGCGCCCACCCCGCAGCAGAGCCGGTGATCGAGCGAGATCTGCGCGGGCACCGCGCGTTCGCGGGCGATCTCCGAGACCCGCTGCAGCATCGGCTTCGGCCCGCAGGCGTAGATCGCGGGCCGGCGGATCCCGCGATCGAGAATCTCCTCCAGGCTCTCGGTCACCACGCCCCGTTCGCCGAGCGAACCGTCCTCGGTCCGGATCTCGATGTCGAATCCCAGCCGGGTGAAATCGTCCACGCCCAGGATGTCCTCCGCCGACCGGCCCCCGATGCAGAGAATCCCGCGGCGCGGCGAGGCGGCCGCCAGCAGGTAGAGGGCCGCGGCGCCGTAGCCGCCGGCGACCAGCACCGGCGTCGTCTCGGCGTCCGGAACGCGGTACGGCGTGCCGAGAGGCGCGATGATGTCCAGGGAGGTCCCCGGCGGCACCCGGCTCAGGGCCCGGGTGCCTTCCCCGACCGTCTTGTACAGGACGCCGATCCGTCCGTCTTCCGCCCGGAAGATGCTGAAGGGCCGGCGCAGAAGGCGGTGTTCGAAGGAGGGGATTTTCAGATGAAGAAACTGTCCCGGCCGCACGGCGCCGGCCACCTCCGGCGCCTCGATCGTCAGGAGGAAGTACCCCGCCGCGCCGAGATCCCGGTTTTCGATGACGGTGGCCCGGACCTGTTTCACCTTCCGACTCCGGGCACCTTCCCGGTGTGGTATTCCTGGATCGGGTGGACCGTCAGTCCCAGCGTGCGCAGCGCCTCGATGCCCTTCACGGCGGCCCCGGCGCCGGCCAGGGTGGTCATCACCGGGATCCCGTGCGCCACGGCGCTCGAACGGATCCGGATCTCGTCCTGGCGGGGGTTCGGTCCCGAGGCGGTGTTCACGATGAATCGGATCTCGTCGTTCTTCATCATGTCAAGAACGTTCGGACGGCCTTCGCTGATCTTCAACAGGGTCGTGACCGGGATCTCGTGCCGGCGCAGGGTCGCGGCGGTGCCCGCGGTCGACACGATCTCGAACCCGAGCGCCGCGAGCTGCCGGGCGATCGGCACGACGGCTTCCTTGTCGGAATCCCGGACGCTGACGAAGACCTTGCCGGAATCCGGCAGGGCCACCCCGGCGGCCATCTGGGTCTTCGCGTAGGCGACCCCCAGATCGCGGTCGATCCCCATGACCTCGCCCGTGGATTTCATCTCCGGACCGAGAAGGATGTCCACGCCGTGGAACCGGACGAAGGGCAGGACCGCTTCCTTGACGGCGTAATGCTTCGGATGCACCTCCTCGGTGAACCCGAGTTCCCGCAGCGTTTTCCCGGCCATCACCCGCGCGGCGAGCTTGGCCAGCGGGACGCCGATCGCCTTGCTGACGTAGGGGATCGTCCGGGAGGCCCGGGGATTGACCTCGAGCACGTAGACCTCGCCGTCCTTGACGGCGTACTGGATGTTCATCAACCCCCGCACGTTCAGTTCCCGCGCCAGCGCATGGGTCTGTCGCCGGATCTCGTCGACGACCCCCTCCGAGAGGGAGAAGGCCGGGATGACGCAGGCGCTGTCGCCCGAATGGACCCCCGCCTGCTCGATGTGTTCCATGATGGCGCCGACGACGACCGTCTCCCCGTCGGCGATGCAGTCGGTGTCGACCTCGACGGCGTCTTCCAGGAACTTGTCGATCAGGATCGGCAGCTCCTCTTCGAGCCAGGGTTCCAGGGCGACCGCTTCCCGCAGGTGCTCCTCGTCGTGGATGATCGCCATCTTCCGGCCGCCGAGCACGCGCGACGGCCGGATCAGGACCGGGTAGCCGATCCTGCGGGCGATTTCCGCCGCCTCTTCGTAGGTGCGCGCCGTGCCGTTGGGCGCCTGTCGGAGCCCGAGCCGGTGGAGGAGTTGCTGGAAGCGCTTGCGGTCCTCGGCCAGGTCGATGCTCTCCGGCGAGGTGCCGATGATGTTCACCCCGGCTTCCTGCAATCCCGAAGCCAGGTTCAACGGCGTCTGGCCGCCGAACTGGACGATCGCCCCCCAGCATTCCTCCGCTTCGTAGATGTGAAGGACGTCTTCCAGGGTGAGCGGCTCGAAATAGAGCCGGTCGGAGGTGTCGTAGTCGGTGCTGACGGTTTCCGGGTTGCTGTTGACCATGATGGTCTCGAAGCCGTCTTCCTTCAGGGCGAACGACGCGTGCACGCAGCAGTAGTCGAACTCGATCCCCTGGCCGATCCGGTTGGGTCCGCCGCCCAGGATCATCACCTTGCGCCGTTTCCCGGGGCGCACCTCGGTTTCGTCCCCGTAGCTCGAGTAGTAGTAGGGGGTGTAGGCCTCGAACTCGGCCGCGCAGGTGTCGACGAGCCGGTAGGTCGGCCGGAGATCCTGTTCGTAGCGCAACCGCCGGATCTCGTTCTCTTCGGTCCCGGTCAGGTGGGCGAGCTGCACGTCGGAATAGCCGAACTGCTTGGCCCGGCGGAAGAGGCCGGCGTCGGCCGCGAGGGCCTCGGGGGATCCGCATCGCCGGATCTCGGCCTCCAGTTCGAGGATCTCGGCCATGTTGTCGATGAACCAGGGATCGATCCGGCTCAGTTCCGAGATCTCCCGGACGGTCATGCCCAGTTCCAGCGCCCGCCGGATGTGGAAGATCCTCTGCGCGTTCGGGGTGATCAGACGCCCGCGGAGTTCTTCGGTCGAGAGCCGCTCGATCTCCCCGCCGCCCCGGCCGTCGGCGCCCAGGCCGAATCGGCCGATCTCGAGCGAACGGAGCGCCTTCTGGAGGGCCTCCTTGAAGGTCCGCCCGATGCTCATCGCTTCGCCGACGGACTTCATCTGGGTGGTCAGGGTCGGATCGGAACCCGGGAATTTCTCGAACGTGAACCGGGGGACCTTCACCACGCAGTAGTCGATCGTCGGTTCGAAGGAGGCGGGGGTCTCCCGGGTGATGTCGTTGGGGATCTCGTCGAGCGTGTATCCGACGGCCAGTTTCGCGGCGATCTTGGCGATCGGGAAGCCGGTGGCCTTGGAGGCCAGCGCCGAGGATCGCGAGACCCGGGGGTTCATCTCGATGACGACCATCCGGCCGTTCTCGGGGTTGACCGCGAACTGGATGTTCGACCCGCCGGTTTCCACGCCGATTTCCCGGATCACCGCGATCGCGGCGTCCCGCATGTGCTGATATTCCTTGTCGGTGAGGGTCTGGGCGGGGGCGACCGTGATGCTGTCGCCGGTGTGCACGCCCATCGGGTCGAAATTCTCGATGGAACAGATGATGACGACGTTGTCGTTCAGGTCGCGCATCACCTCCAGCTCGAATTCCTTCCAGCCGATGACGGATTCCTCGACGAGGACCAGTCCCACCGGGCTGTACTCCAGGCCGCGGGCGACGATCTCCTCGAACTCCTCCCGGTTGTAGGCGATGCCGCCGCCGGTGCCCCCGAGGGTGAAACTGGGGCGGATGACCAGGGGGAAGCCGATCTGCGCGGCGATGGCCCGGGCCTCCTCCAGGCTCTTGACGTACCCGGAGCGGGGAAGATCCAGCCCGATCCGGGCCATGGCCTCTTTGAAGAGTTCGCGGTCCTCGGCCTTGCGGATGACCTCGGCCGTGGCCCCGATCATCTCGACGCCGTATCGTTCCAGGGCGCCGCGTTCGGCGGCGTCCACCGCCGCGTTCAGGGCCGTCTGCCCCCCCAGGGTCGGCAGGAGGACGTCGGGACGTTCGCGTTCGATGATCTTTTCGATCACCTCGGCCGTGATCGGTTCGATGTAGGTGCGGTCGGCGAACTCGGGGTCCGTCATGATCGTCGCCGGATTGCTGTTCACCAGCACGACGTGATAGCCCTCTTCCCGAAGGGCCTTGCAGGCCTGCGTGCCGGAATAGTCGAATTCGCAGGCCTGGCCGATCACGATGGGACCGGATCCGATCAGCAGGATCTTCTCGATATCGTCTCGTCTGGGCATCGGCGCTCCTGGGACCCGGACGCGGGGGCGCATCCCGCATGCGCCGCCCGGGCCGGTTGTGATGGGACATTCGCGGGCGCCGATCCCGCAGGGAAGACCGGCATTCCGGGAACCCCCCGGCAGCGGGCGGCGGGACACCGCGCACCCGAAAGCCGCGGTATCATGCGGGAGGCGCGCAGCGATGTAAAGGGGAGGAGCGGGTTCCCGGCCGGCTCAGGACGATCCGGGATCGCGGTCGAAAAGGGTTCGTTCGGCGTCCGGGGGCGGGATCCGGCCGATGGCCTCGCATCCCCGCGCGGTGACCTGGCGTCCCTGCGGCGTGCGTTTCAGGTATCCTTCCTGGATGAGGAAGGGTTCGTAGACCTCTTCGATGGTGTCCGGTTCCTCTCCGACGGCCACCGCCAGGGAACCCAGCCCGACGGGACGTCCCCCGAACTTGTCGACGATCGTGCGCAGGATCCGCTTGTCCATCTCGTCCAGTCCGCGCGAATCGATCTCCAGCTTCGCCAGGCCTTCGTCGGCGATCCGGGCGTCGATCCGGTTGTCGGCCCGCACCTGCGCATAGTCCCGCACCCACCGCAGCAGGTTGTTCGCGATCCTCGGCGTGCCCCGGGCCCGGCCCGCGATCTCCAGGGCGCCCGCCTCGTCGATCTCGATCCCCAGGATCCCCGCCGAACGCCGGATGATCTTCTGGAGATCCTCCGGCCGATAATAGTCCAGCCGCGCGATCATCCCGAAACGCGAACGCAGCGCCGGCGTCAGCAGGCCGCTTCTGGTCGTCGCGCCCACCAGCGTGAAGCGCGGGATGTTCAGCCGCACGCTGCGCGCGTTGGCCCCCTGGTCGATCATGATGTCGATGACGAAATCCTCCATCGCCCCGTAGAGATACTCTTCCACGGTGCGGTTCAGACGGTGGATCTCGTCGATGAACAGCAGATCGCCCTCCTCGAGGTTCGTCAGTAGACCCGCCAGGTCGCCCGGCCGCTCGATCACCGGTCCGGAGGTCGCCCGGATGTTCGCGCCCTTCGCCCGCGCCAGGATGTGCGCCAGCGTCGTCTTGCCCAGGCCGGGGGGGCCGTGCAACAGCACGTGGTCCATCGCCTCGCCCCGTTCCGCGGCCGCCTGGACGAAGATCTGCAGGCGTTCCTTCACCTTTTCCTGGCCGACGAACTCGTCGAACAGCGCCGGACGCAGGGTCGCCTCGAACTTCGGATCGACCTCCTGAAAGGTGCTGCGCGGATCGGGAGTGCTCATCGCCGGGCACGATACACGATCATCGCTCAGGAGGAAATCCGTCCCGCCGCCGTCCGCAGGGCCTCCCGGATGAGGGCGTCGACCGGCGCGTCGGAGCCGAGCGTCTCGACCGCGCGGGTCGCGGCCCGGTGCGCCTCCGTCTGCCGGTATCCCAGGGCGAGCAACGCCATCACCGTGTCGGCCATCCTGCGGTCCTCCTCGGAAACCTCCGCGCCCGGCGCGGTCTTCCGCCAGGCGTCGGCCACGCCGATCCGGTCGCGCAATTCCACCACGAGCCGTTCGGCGGTCTTCTTTCCGATCCCCGGCAGCCGGGAGAGCATCCGGACATCCCCGGAGACCACCGCCGACTTGAACGCCGCCGGCGGGGCGGCGCCGAGGATCCCGATCGCCACCCGCGGGCCGATCCCCGAGACCCGAAGGAGGAGACGGAAGAGTTCCCGCTCCTCTTCGCGGAGGAAGCCGTAGAGCTGTTGCGTGTCCTCGCGGACGTGGAAATGGGTCAGTACGGTGACCTTCTCCCCGCAGCGGGGCAGCCGGTCGAAGGCGCTGATCGGGAGGACGACCTCGTACCCGATGCCGTGAACGTCGATGACGACCTTCGGGGGGAAGGCCTCCAGGAGGACGCCCTGAATCCTCGCGATCATGACGGCCGGTTCGTCCTTTCCGCGGGATCGGTCCGCAACGCCGCCGGCGCCGTCGCATGATGCACGTGGCAGATGGCCACCGCCAGGGCGTCCGAGGCGTCTTCGGGCAGCTCCTCGCGGATCCCCAGAAGACGGCGCACCAGGAGCGCCACCTGTTGCTTGGCCGCCGCGCCCCGGCCGGCGACGGACTGCTTCACCCGGCGCGGCGCGTATTCGACGACCGGCACCCCGCTGCGGGCCAGCACCGCCAGCACGGCCCCGCGGGCTTCGCCCAGCGTGATCGCCGTTCGGACGTTGCGACAGAAAAAAAGGCTCTCGATGGCCGCCTCTCCCGGTTCGGTGCGCCCGATCACCGCGCCGAGTTCCGTTTCGATCCGGGCCAGCGAATCGCCGTGCGATTCGCCGGATCGCGCCCGGACCCGCCCGTACTCGATCAGCGCGAATCGATGACCGTCGGATTCGATGACGCCGAACCCCGTGGATCGGAGGGAAGGATCGACGCCCAGGACACGCATCGGACGGAACCGCCCGGCTCAGGACGCCGAAAGAGCCGCCAGGATCTCTTCCGGGATGTCGAAGTTGGCGTAGACGTTCTGCACGTCGTCCTGGTCCTCGATCTGTTCGAGCAGCCGCAGCACGGCCCTGGCCGTCTTCGCCTCGTCGATCTGGACGGTGTTCTGGGGCAGATAGGTGATCTCGGCCACCGCCGGCTGGATGTTCCGATCCTTCAGCGCCTTGCCGACCGCCGCGAAATTCTCCACCGAGGTGCGGATTTCGTACCCGCTGCCGTCTTCCTGCGGCGACATGTCGTCGGCCCCCGCCTCCAGGGCGAGCGTCAGCAGATCATCCTCGTCGATGTCTTCCTTCCTCACGACGAAGAGACCGACCCGTTCGAACATCCAGGCCACGTTGGATACGTCGGCGAGGTTCCCGTTGTTCTTGTTGAAGATCGTCCGGATCTCCGATGCGGTCCGGTTCCGGTTGTCCGTCAGGGCGTCGATCAGAACGGCGACGCCGCCGGGGGCGTAGCCGGCGTACTGCATCTCCTCGTACGTCACGCCTTCCAGTTCGCCGGTGCCCTTCTTGATGGCCCGTTCGATGTTGTCGGCCGGCATGTTGGCCGCGCGCGCCGTCTCCAGAACCGTCCGCAGACGCGGGTTCATGTCGGGGTCCCCGCCGCCCTCGCGGGCCGCGACCATGATCTCCTTGCTCAGCTTGCTGAAGATCTTGCCCCGTTTGGCGTCCGTGGCGGCCTTCTTGTGCTTGATCGACGACCACTTGCTGTGACCTGACACGATATCATCTCCCCCTGCCGACGCAGGTCTTCCCACTCCCCCCCGCCGGGGCCGGCCCCGGCGACCGATCCCGTCCGGAACGCCGGCGAGTATAGACGAACCGGGCGTCGCCCTCAATTTCCGGATGCCGCGTTCAACGGGTCCCTGCGGCCGCGCACGCCCCCGACCGCCCCGGGCGATCCCCGGCGAGGAAGAGGGGGAAGCGCCGGGTGCGGGGACAGGATCCTGAAGCCGGCTCGAATCAGCCGCCTTCGCCCTCGCGTTCCTTGCGGGCCTCTTCGGCGATCTTCTGGGCGATGTTCGCCGGGACCACCTCGTAGTGCGACGGTTCCACCGTGAAGGTGCCCCGGCCGCCGGTCAACGACCGCAGTTCCGTCGAATACCGGAACATCTCCGCCATCGGCACCTGCGCGTGGATCACCTGCATCCCCTCGCTGGAATCCATCCCGAGGATCCGTCCGCGCTTGGCGTTCAGATCGCCGGTGATGTCGCCCATGTACTCCTCGGGAACCGTCACCGTGTAGCTGCCGATCGGTTCGAGCAACACCGGCTTGGCCTTTTCCATGGCGTCCCGGAAGGCGCCGCGCGACGCGATCTTGAACGACATCTCCGAGGAGTCCACCGGATGGTGTTTGCCGTCGTAGACCGTCACCTTCACGTCGCACACCGGGTAGCCGGCGATGCTGCCCCGTTCCATGGCCTCGACGACGCCCTTTTCCACGGCCAGGATGAACTGGCGGGGAATGTTGCCGCCGACGACCTCATTGGCGAACTCGAACCCGGCGTCGCGCTCGAGCGGTTCGATCCGCAGGTAGACCTCGCCGAACTGCCCGTGTCCGCCCGTCTGTTTCTTGTGGCGGTAGTGTCCCTCGGCCGGCACCGTGGCCGTCTCGTGGTAGGGCACCTTCGGGGTGGTCAGATCGACCTCGACGTTGCCGGTCTGCCGGAGCCGTTCGATGGCCACCTCGATGTGCAGATCGCCCATGCCGCAGAGCAGGAGCTGCTTGGTTTCGTCGTTGCGCTGCAGCACCAGCGTCGGATCTTCGTCGGCCAGCCGCGCCAGGCCGCTGGCGACCTTTTCCTCGTCGCCCTGGGAACGCGGTTTCACCGCGTAGGAGATCGTCGGGTTGGGGAACCGGATCGGCGGGATCACGATCTTCTTCGAGGCCTCGCCGATCGTGTCGTTCACCCGGGTGCCCTTCAGCTTCGCCACCGCGATGATGTCGCCGGGCACGGCGGCCCCGACCGTCTCCTGCTTCTTCCCGTTCATCACGTAGAGCGTGCCGAGACGCTCCTTCTGACCGCGCGAATGGTTCACGTATTCGGAGTCGGCCTTCATCGTGCCGGAATAGATCCGCATGTAGCTGAGCTGTCCGACGAACGGATCGACCACGGTCTTGAAGACGAAGGCGCAGAGCGGACCCGACGGGTCGGGCGAAACCGGTTCGGGTTCCGCTTCCACCTCGCCCCGGTCGACCGGGCTGGGGAAGAGGTCGACGATCCCGTCGAGGAGTTCCTCGATCCCGGTCATCTTCGAGGCGGCCGTCACGAAGATCGGCACGAACGAGGCGGCGTTGACCCCCGTTCTGAGGCCGGCGGCGAATTCCTCGGGGCTCAGGTCCCCTTCTTCGAAATACTTCTCCATGAGGGCGTCGTCGGATTCCGCGGCCGATTCGACGAGCTGGGAACGGGCCTCGGCGACCCGATCCCGGATCGCCTCGGGCGCGGCCTCCGCCCCCTGGAGAACGGAAGCCACCGCCTGGAAGGCCTCCGCCGACCCGTCCGGCAGGATCACCGGAACGCAACGGTGGCCGAAGACCTTGCGGACCGATTCGAGGACCCGGTCGAAATCGGTGTGTTCCTTGTCGAGACGGTTGATGACGATCGCCCGGGGAAGATTCCGTTCCTCGGCCAGTTTCCAGGCGCGCAACGTGCCCACCTCGGGGCCCGAGAAGGCGTCCACCACCAGCAGAAGCCCGTCCGCCACCCGGAGGCTGCTGACCACCTCACCGAAGAAATCCGCGTACCCCGGCGTGTCGATCAGGTAGATCTCGCAATCCTTCCACGGCACGTGGAAGGGCTTCGCGTAGATCGTCGTCTTGCGCTGGATCTCGTTGTCGTTCACGTCGGCCGCGCTGCTGCCGTTGTCCACGGAACCGTGACGATCGTTCACTCCGGTCTTGTGCAGTATCGCATCGACGAGGGAGGTCTTCCCCGCGCCCTGATGGCCGGCGATGACCAGCGTCCGAATCTTGCTGGGGTCCTGCGTTTTCATGAATCAATACACTCTCCCGTTGGGGTTGCTCCCTGCACGCCACACGCTCCGGAATCCACGCCTCAGCCCGTAGCGGGAGCGGAATGCCGTTCTCTCGGCCGCAAAACGTTCCACATACGCCGAAAACACAATCCTACGCAAGCTTTTCGATTTCGTACACAGGGTCGCCCGCGCGGCTTCTACGCGTCGTCCGCGTCCCGGCGCTCCAGACGCGCGGCGTAGACCCCGTCGTGGGCGGGACGGGGAGGAACATGCGCGATCTCCCGGACGAGCCGGAACTCCGGATGCCCCTCGAGGAACGCCGCGACCCGCTCCCCGTTCTCCTCCGGTTCGAGGCTGCAGGTGGCGTAGACCAGCCGCCCGCCGGGGCGGACCCGTCCGGCGGCGCCCTCGAGGATCTCCGCCTGGAGCGCCGCCGCGGCGGCGAGCGTTTCGCGGTCGAACCGCCAGCGCGCGTCCGGCCGCCGCCTCAGGACGCCCGTGTTCGTGCAGGGCGCGTCGAGCAGGACGGCGTCGAAGGTTTCCGGGCGCGCCGGGGGCTCGCGGACGTCCATGCGCCGGATCTCGACGATTTCCGCCGTGCGCATTCGTTCCACGTTCTCGCGCACGCGCTCCAGCCGCTGCGGATCGACGTCGGCGGCCACGACCCGTCCGTCCGGTCCCGCCCGTTCAGCGAGCGCGACCGTCTTGCCCCCGGGGGCCGCGCAGGCGTCGAGGATCCGTTCCCCCGGCCGGGGGTCGAGAAGATCCACCGGCAGGATGGTGCTCTCGTCCTGGACGTACAGAAGGCCCTCCCGCCACGCCCGGCTCCGGATCAGCGTCGCAACGGGCGAACCGATCCGGAGAAAACGGGGGTCCGCCGGCGAACGAACCGCGTCGATTCCTTCCGGTTCGAGCCTCCGGATCGCCTCGGCGGGATCGATCCGGTTCGCCACCCGGACGGCGAGGGGCGGCGGGGCGTTGTTCCATGCGCAGAGATCGACCGTCCTCGTTTCGCCGAATCGACGGGTCCACCGCCGGTAGAGCCGTCCCGGATGGGACCATCCCACGGAGGGAGATCGCTTCTGCAGCGCCGCCAGTTCCTCCGGCAGCCCGGGACGGCGGCGCAGCCAGGCCCGGACGACGGCGTTCACGATGCCGACCGAATCCGGGGCGTCTTCCGCCGCCAGGCGCACGGCCTCCGAGGCGATCGCGTGATCCGGAATCCGGTCGAGGAAGAGGGCCTGGTAGAGCGAGACGCGCAGGATCTGGCGAACGACCGGGCGGGGACGCCCCCGGCTCTGGCGGGCGATGAACCAGTCCAGCGCCCGCATCCATCGAAGGACACCGAAGAAGATCTCCGTCGCCAGGGCGACGTCCCGCGGCGGAACCTCCCCGGCGGCTCGCAGTTCCCGGGCCAGAAGCGCATCGGCGTTGGCAACGGCCGGCGGTTCGGTTTCGCCCCGGTTCCTGCGGGACGTCTGCCACCGTAGGAGAAGATCGACGGCGGTTCTTCTCGGATCGAAAGGGGATCGGGTTTGCACGGCTTCTTCTTCTCGAGCGCCGGCGCGCACGGCGCCGACGGCCGGGCCGATCAGAACACACCCCCCCGGCGCCTGTCACGCGAAGGAGTATCGTTTTCAACCCGGCAGGGAGCGGCGTCCGAACAACGGAATCCGAGGACCGGCCCGGGTCCGTCTTGACTCCTCCCCGCTTTCAGGGCAGAGATTCGGCATGGCCCCACGCAGGAAACTCGCCGCCTCGATCGCTCTCGGCCTTCTGGCGGTGATCGTCGTCGCGTGGATCGCCGCCGAAAGACGCCTGACCCTCTGGGCGCGCGAGGAGATTCTCAACGGCGTCACCGCCGGGACCGGGCAGGACGGCCGGATCGGCAGCATCGACCTTTCCCTGTTGCGCGGCGCCCTGGACATCGAGGATCTCGAGATCGATGCGCCCACGAGCGGCGGCGAGGTCCGCATCGGACGACTTCACGTCAGGGTGCGTCCCTTTTCCCTGCTGAAGGACGACATCGAGGTGCCCCGGATCGATGTCGACGACCTCGTGTTGCGCGTGCATCTCGCGGTCGTCGATCACGTGCGCGTGCAGTCCCGGGGGCGCGGATCGTCCGGAGAGGGGCGGCCGCCCACCTCCCGGAGGGTTCTGCTCGGCCGACTCGAACTCCACGATGCGGAGATCACCGTCATCGACGAACGGGGCCGGCTTCGGGGCCGGGGCACGATTCCCGAACTCGTCGTGGACCCCCTCGGCGAAGAGGGCCGGATGGTTCCGATCGAGAAGGCCGTCATGGACGCCTTCGACCGCCTCATGGATTTCACCGGCGTGCGGTGAATCCCCCCGGGGAGGGTTCGATTTCCCGGGTTCTTTTCGGCATCGGGGGATTGACACGAGCGTTCCGCCGTCGAATACTGGCTACTACATCGAGATAGCTGATCTTCTGCAGCATCTCGGGGCGGAGAGGCGGAGGAATGCCGCGCAAGCCGGACAGGGAGGGAGAGGATCGATGAGAAGACGGGAAGGATTCTGGATCGCGGGATCGGCGGCGCTTTGCCTGCTGATGTCGGGTGCGTATTCGGTGTCGGAAGGGGTCACGATGGGAAGGGACGGCTACGCGGATCGCATCGGCATCCGGGACGCCGGCCTGGTGGGCGGAAATCCCGGGGATGCCGCCTGGTTCGTGGACGCCTCGACGCCCACGGGATTCGGCGACGGCGTTTCGGGGATCGATAAGTCTTCGATCTTCGGGTTGATGACCGACGTTCATCTGCTCGGCGACGTCAACGGAGACGGACTGATCGACAAGGTCGTCGTTCGTCCCGATCCCGGGGGCTGGTTGAACTGGTACACGGATTATTCGACGCCCACGTCTTTCGGCGACGGGGTGGCGGACCGGGTCGACGGGTGGGGCTCCTCGAGCATGACGCCGGTGGCCGTCGTCGACGTGAACGGGGACGGTCTTGACGACTACGTCGCAGCCATGCCGAATCCGAGCGGCTGGATGGACTGGTGGTGGAACGGCGGTCCCGGGGGCGGAACGAGCTTCGGGGGACCGGATGTGACTCCGCTGATGTTCGACGTGGACGGAAACGGCATCGCCGATCGTGTCATCGACATGGGCGGCGGGACCTCCGCCCCGAACTTCGTGTCGGACAACGGTCCCGACGGCGGCGGGTTCGGCGATTCGGCCGTGGATTGGGGGCCCAGCCCCTACGGCGCCGCCGGCGACATCGTCATCTCCGGGGCCGACCTCAACGGCGACGGGTTCGGCGACCGCGTCATCCTCCGCCACGACGGGACGGCATGGCAGTGGTGGGGCGATCTCTCGTCCGCCTCGGGCTTCGGGGACGGATCTCCCGACTGGTTCCAGGAGGATTACCTGGGAGGCGACGTGTCCGGCGACATCCCGCTGGTAGCGGACGTGGTGATCATCCCGGAACCGGTCACGCTGGGACTGCTTGCCGGTGGATTGCTCGCCCTGCTGCGGCGTCGGCGGTAGACGGGACGACCGTCCGGGAGCGGATCGAGGGCGGCGGGGGCCTCCGATTCTTTCCGGGCTCGACGAACGAAGCTCCGGCCCCTCTGCCCCCGTTCCCGGGGGAGCGGGGCCGCGCCGTTTCGGCCCGGCATCATCCCGGAGGGCGCGGGTGAAGGACGCCCGGAAGGGGGAAGAGGAACAATGACGCGTTTCCGTATTGCGGTTTCGATCATCGCCGCGGCGGGGGGACTGCTCGCGCAAGCGGCGCCGGCCCAGTCGCTCATGGGGAAGGACGGACTGGCCGACCGCGTGGGCATCCGGGACGCCGGCCTCGTCGGAGGGGAACCCGGCGTCGCCGCCTGGTTCGTCGACGCCACCACCCCGGCCGGGTTCGGCGACGGAGAAGACGGCATCGACGCCTCCGCGACCTTCGGATTGATGACCGACGTCCATCTGCTCGGCGACGTCAACGGGGACGGACTGGTCGACAAGGTCGTCGTGCGTCCCGATCCGGGGGGCGGATGGCTGAACTGGTTCACCGACTATTCCACCCCGACGACCTTCGGCGACGGGGTGGCGGACCGGGTCGAGGCCTTCGGCGGGACGAACATGTTTCCCACCGCCGTCGTGGATATGAACGGGGACGGCGTCGACGAATACGTGGCCAGCTTTTCCGGCCCGGGCTGGACCGACTGGTGGTGGAAGGGCGGTCCCGGCGGAGGGACGAGCTTCGGCGGGCCGGGGGTCACCCCGATGATGATCGATCTGGACGGCAACGGCGTGGCCGACCGCGTGATCGACATGGGCGGCGGCGTTTCCGATCCGAACTGGGTTTCCGACAACGGGCCGCCCCCGCCGGGCGGCGGATTCGGCGATTCCGCCGTCGATTGGGGGCCGAGTTCCTACGGCCCGGCCGGCGCCGTCACCCTGGTCGGAGACGTGGACGGCGACGGGCACGGCGATCGGATCGTGGTGCTGCCCGGGACGAACCCGGGAGATCCCTGGTCCTGGCAGGCGGATCTGTCGTCCGCAACGGCGTTCGGCGACGGCGTGAGCGACGTCTTCCAGATCGGGCCCCTCGGCGGAGAGGAATCGGGCGACGTTCCGCTGATCGCCGATGTCGTGCGCTGGCAGGCGCCGGCCGCGACATTCCGGCTGCTTTCGATCGATCGTTCCGGTCCCGACGGGATCCGGCTGGCCTGGGACCCGCAGGCTCCCGCTTCCTATTTCGTCGAATGGGCGCCGGCCCCGGACGGTCCCTGGACCCCCCTGGCCGGCCCCCTCGACATGGAAGAATACGTGGATGGCGGAGTCGCGGACGCCCGGCGTTTCTACCGCGTCGAATGGCAAGAGGAACTGCCGCCCCAGACCATCCTCGCAAACGATTTCGAAGACGGTCCCGGAGAATGGAGTCCGAGCGGCCTGGAAACCGACAACTGGGAATGGGGCGTCCCCGAGCCCTACGTGGCCGACGGCGAGACGAACGGCCCCCCCGCCGCGGCGAGCGGAACGAACGTGTGGGCCACCGGTCTCAACACGCCGTATTCCCTGGGCGGGTTCGGCGGAGACGAGGTGGCCGCCCTCCTGTCGCCGCTTCTCGATCTGCGCGGGTTTTCGCAGATCACCCTCACCTTCCAGTCGTGGGTCGACGTGGAGAACACGTTCGATTTCGCGCGGCTCGAGGTTCGCGACGCGGATTCGGGGGCGTTGCTCGGAACGATCTTCGACCACACGGGACCGGACCCGGTCTGGCGGCAACTCGAATTCGATCTGAGTCCCTACGCCGGGATGCAGATCCGGCTCCGGTTCGTCATCGTCAGCGACGACGTGATCAGCTACTACGGCTGGGCGATCGACGACCTGATCGTCGAGTCGCCTTGACGTCCTCAACCCCCGCACGGCCCCCGCGGCGGTTTCCCGCGCCGCGGGGGCCTTTTCCGTCTTCGTCGTCTATTCCGCGACGGTCTCGCCGGGGCCGTTCGACCCGGAACCGGTCAACGGGACGACGGCCTCGGGCCGCTCCGGATCAAGGCGGATCCCGCGGTCGGCGACGCGGAAATCGAGGGCGTCGCCCGAGAGAAGCGTGAACGACGCCCGGTCACCTTCGATCCCCACCTCGAGAAGCCGGCCTTCGTATCGCAGCCTGAAACGGCAGCCGGTCCATCCGCCGGGGAGCATCGGGCGGAATCGCAGCCCCGCCTCGTCGTCGCGCATGCCGGCCAGGCCGTTCACGACCGCCATCCAGACCCCGCCGAGACAGGCGGCGTGAACCCCCTTGTACGTGTTGTTCTTGCAGTCGAACAGGTCCATGTAGAGGGCGTCGCGAAGGTATTGCTCGGCATGATCCCGGCGGCCGATCTCGGCCGCGACGACGGCGTGGATGGCCGGCGACAGGGACGAACCGTGGTTCGTGCGCGGTTCGTAGTACTCGTAGTCGCGGCGCTTCTGGTCGACCGGAAACTCGTCCGCGAGCGTGAACATGGCCAGGACCGTGTCGGCCTGCTTGATCACCTGCATCCGCCAGAGGTTCAGCGGATGCACTTCCCACCGGAAATCGTGGTAATGGGGGATCGTTTCCATGTCCACCGGATCCCGGTAGAGAAAACTGTCGTCGGCCTTGTGGATCCGCAGTTCTTCGTCGTAGGGGATGTACATCCTCTCCGCGGCCCGATGCCAGAGGTCGACCTCGTCCGCGTCCAGGCCGATCCGCGCGCAGAGCCGCGCCAGGATCTCCGGGCGGCCGCGCCGCATCTCCTCGAAGATCCGGCAGGCGAAACGCAGGTGGAACCGCGTCATCAGGTTCGTGTAGCAGTTGTTGTCGACGTTGCACCCGTACTCGTCGGGACCGCAGACCATGTTGATGCAGAATCGGCCGCCGCGCGTCTCGATGAACCGGCCGCGGTGCGCGAGGAAGCGGGCGGTTTCGAAGAGGATCTCCGCGCCGAATCGGTCCATGAAATCCCGGTCGTCCGTCGCCCGGTAGTACCGCCAGACGGCGTAGGCGACGGCGTTGTCGATGTGGATCTGGGCGGAGGCGGCTTCGAAGACGATGCCGCACTCCTCGCCGTTGATCGAATTCCAGGCGAAGAGGGCGCCGGGACAGGCGAAGAGTTCCCGGGCATGTTCCCGCGCCCGGTCGAGAAGACCGTATCGATATTCCAGCAGGGGCCGTACGAGCGCGGGATCCGTGTAGAGGAAATGGGGAACCAGGTACATCTCCGTGTCCCAGAAGACGTGGCCGCAGTAGCCGTCGCTGGTCATCCCCGTGGCGGAGATCGACCGGCGGGGATCTTCGGGATGGCTCTGGCGCAGGTGGAAGAGGTTGAATCGAAGCGCCTGTTGATCGGCGGGATTGCCTTCGATCCGGATATCGGCCGTTTCCCAGTGGGATTCCCAGAAACGCTGCTGTTCCCGCAGCAGGGTTTCGAAGCCGTCGCCCATGTCCCGGTTCAACAGGTCGTGGATTTCGGACAGGATTCGATCGGGCGCCGCGTCCTCGGACGTGCGGAAGGCGGCGAATTTGTCCACCACCAGGGTCCGTCCCTCGGGGATCTCCGCGCGGAAACGCGAGACCGCCCCGGCGTCGCTGCAGATGCGCTGTTCCGCGGGCGGCGCCCCTTCGCCCGCCGAAAGGCGGTGGCCGATTCCCATGCCGATCCGGAAACCGGTCCGCTCGGGTTTCATCAGGAAATGAACGGCGTCGTCCGATTCCCCGCTCTCGAGGACGTGGATCCGGTTCTGTCCGAAGATCGCGCTGTGGGCCCCGGGATGGGAGACCGATTCGATCTCCAACCGCCCGGAGAAATTCAGCGGCGTGGCCTCGTACCGGATGACGGCGGCGTGGCGGCGGACCATGCTGACCAGCCGGACGGAATCGAGACGGATCCTCCTGCCGCCGGGGGATTCCCAGACGATGCGGCGCCGCAGGATCCCCTGCCGCATGTCGAGTTCGCGCCGGTACTCCGCGAAACGCCCCGAGGCGAACGAGAAGGCCTCCCCGTCGATCGACAGGCGGATGATCCGCCAGTCGCACAGGTTCACCATCCCGTGCCAGCGGTCCGGCAGGCCGGGGTACCGGATCTGGTGGTGGTAATCCGCGTAGTCGTAGATCCCGTTGATGAACATGCCCGGCGTCGCGTGCCGGCGCAGGGCGGGATCGTCCTCCTCGTGCGCGCCCCGCAGGCCCATGTACCCGTTCGTCAGCGCGAAGATGCTTTCCCAGTATCCCCAGCGCAGCGGGTTGATCTCCGTTTCGATCATCCGCCACGGATCCACCTCGGGATATCGCGGGCGGCCGGTTTCGAGCAGCGCCTCCACGTCGATCTCGTCGAACCGGTCGATCACCGCCGGCCCCCAGGGGAGCCCCTCGCCCCGTCCGACGCCGATGACCTTCATGCCGCCGCGCAGGGCGCCCTCGACCGAGGATTCCGTGTCTTCCAGCACGAGACAATGGCTCGGATGAACGCCGATTTCCGCAGCGGCCCGCAGGTAGTTCTCCGGATCCGGCCCGGCCGGATCCGGGACCGAGACGGCCCGGTCGAACACCGGGGCGTGGGGATGGTTCCGCGCGCCTTCGATGCAGAGAACCCGCAGGATCCCCCGTTCGGCCAGGGCGTCCAGCAGATCCCGGAACGCCGGATCCAGTCCGCCGCCGGGTCGTTGCCACAACCTCGGATTCGTTCCGAAGAAAACCGCGCGCGTCTTGTATTTCATCGGCATCGACGGAAGATCTCCCCTATTGCGCTTCCGGGGTCCTCACACGGCAGAGACGCAGGAGGCTCGGGTCCGGCGTCGGTCCCTCCCGGCGTCGGTCCCGGTTCGGCGGCAGGGTTTCCCAGCGGAGGAAATATCGGATCCCCGGTTCGCCCGAATCCCCGAGATCGTCAGCGAAGCGCACCTCCATTCCGGGGAAATCCGACTCGGGGTCCATGAGTCCCCGCGGGTAGCGCAACGGCGCGGGAACCGTGCGGATCGGACGCAGGGTCTTCCCGTCCAGGATCCATGCCCCCCGGCCGTGTTTCACATGCCGGTATTCGAGGCTGAGGTCGTCCTTCCCCCACGGACGCACCGCCCCGAGAACCACGTCGCGACCGATCGCCCCGCCGCCGCGGAACTCCCAGCGGTAGTCCCAGTCGCTGACCTGCCGCCGCTTCCATCCTCCGTCCTCGAAACGGGCCACCCAGGCCTGGGTCTTCCCGGCGTCGTCGAACTTGTGGTACGCGATCACCACGCGGCGGTCATGGTCGAATCCCGGCCGTCCCGTCCCGTTCAGGATGCCGCCGTTCACCGGCACGGGATCGACGATCACCCCGGGCGTGTCGATCGTGATCGGCAGGGAGATCGGATTCCCTCCCGCGGTTTCCCAGCGCAGAAGGTCGCGGCTGCGCGCGTAACTCAGGTCGTGATTCGTTTCGCAGGCCGGCGTATCGCGCCAGACCCAGCTCATGTGAAACCATCCGTCCGGTCCCCGTTCGGGCCCGATCATGTAGGCGTTCATCCTGCCGCGGCCGTCCGTGAGCGGGGTGTCCAGGAAACGGCGCCAGGTGCGGCTCGCGCAGTCGTACCGGTTGTAGATCTCCCGGCCGTTTCCGCTGCCGCCGTCCCGGTAATGGAAGAGGAGCGAACCGTCCGCCCCTTCGAGAAAGACGGGGTAGGTGCATCGGCCTTCCGCTTCGCCGGTCATCCTGTCGATCCGCTCGAACGACGTGATGTCGCCCGGCCGCGCCGTGCGGAAATAGACCAGAGGGGCGGCATGCATGTTGCCGCTCAGGTGGATGAACCCGTCGGCGTCCACCGCCAGGGTCACATAGTTGTGGCTGTCCCATCCGACCTTCGAAGGCAGGACGGCCCGGGTCCATTCCGATTCGGACCGGTCGCGCGCGGCCACCGTCATCCGGTGGTCCGCGTCGTAGTAGGCGACGTATTGTCTGTCGCCGTCGGTCAGCAGGCAGAAGCCGACCGGGAAATCCGAGGGGACCCTCGCGATTTCCCATACCCGATCGATGCGGGGCTCGTTCATCGAAGAGGTCTCCTCCCCGCGCGCCCGGTCGGATGCGCCGCAAAACGGAAAAAGCAGGATGAACGCGGCGATGCCGCGCGCCGCCTTCGGTGCGTTGCGTTGGGACATGGTCGACGTTGCCCTCCGGTTCCGGAACCCCGGGGAACGATACAAAACTCGAACGCGCGCGGCGAAAGAACTCTCCGAAAAAGGGACGGGTCCATTTTCTTTTCCTTGCCGCATTCGCCCTCCCCGCAGACCCCCGCGCGGACCCCTGCCGGCGGCGTTCGCGCCGGTACGGGGCGCCGCCCCGCGCCGTCATTCCGCCCCGGGTTCGAGGATCATCGGCACGTACCGGCTCGGATACTTCCCCCCGCCGATGGCGCCCGCCCATCCCAGGGTGGATCGGTTCTCTCCGTCGAAGTTGTTCACCAGGATGTCGACGGCCATCCGGTCGCCCGCGCGGCCCTTCCGGCCGATCTCTTCCCAGGGGATGAAGGCCTCGTAGACCGTCGATCCCGCCAGCCGGCGGACCGCCAGACGTCCCGTTTCCACGGGACCTTTCACGCTTCCGGCCGGACCGTGGATCCGAACCAGCGTGTTGCCCGATCGGGTCAGCGCCAGGCCGAACTCGTGGTCGTCGGCCGAATACCCCTCTTCCTCGGCGTGGTTCAGATACTCGCCGGGCGTGACCGTGCGAATCCCGGCGCCGTCTCCGAGGGGATCGACGGCGATCTGCACGCTGTCGCCGCGCCAGATCTCCAGGCCGAAGTGTTCCTGGGCCTGTTCGGGATCCTCGACGATCAGGCCGATCGCCAGGCCTTCCTCGTTCCACCCGAGCAGGACCTCCGCCCCGAACGCGCGCGGTCCCCGTTGGGAACCGGATTCCGCCCGTTCGGCGGGAGCGGACCGTTCGGCGCGGAGCGCCGATTCCTCCGGCGGCGGCGGCAGGGGGAAGGGAACGTTCTCCGGAAGCTCCGCCCGCTCGAGACGCCGGCCCAGGGTGACGTGTCCGGCCCGCGTAGCGGGCCAGTCGGAGAGATCGCCGTCGATCCGCGGAACGGCGGGCAGCCGGGGGCAATGGAAGGTCTTGCGCACCGTCAGCGCCTCGTAGAGATCGGGTTCGGGCTTGACGTCCGCCGCGCCGGCCGGGCCTTCCGGCCAGGAGACGAGGTAGTGAACCCGTTCGCTCCGGCCGGGTTCCAGCGCGATCTCCGTCCGCCCGTTCTCCGGTTCGAGGACGACGCCTTCCGCAGAGGTGACGGCGACGCGGACATCCCGGGGTTCCGGCGATTCGTTCGTGAAGATCGCAGCGACCCTCTTCGTTTCCCCCCCGTCGAGAATGATGTTCGGCGGGTCGAATCGGACCGTGAGGGGATCCGTGATCCTGGCGCGCGCCACGTCGTCGGCCACGTACGAGGTCTCTTCCACTCGGTAATCGACCTCCAGGGCAATGCGAAAGGGGCCCCGTTTCGGATCGTTCACCGCGATCCGGATCGGGATTCTCCAGATCTCTCCGGGCGCCAGTTCGTCGCGCTCCGTCGCGGCCCCGGCCTCGGCGACGAGATCGCCCTCCCACTTGTACGTGCGCGAGCGGATTCCCAGGGAGAGATCGCGCGTGGGTTCGTCGTTCATGTTCACGACGACCGCTTCCAGATCGTATGTCCGCCCGGGCAGGATCTTTTCGGGCGCGCCTTCGGCCCGCACGAAAAGCCGGGGGAGGGCCGGCGGGAAATCGAAGAACCAGTCGCCCTTGGGCCGGCCCTGGAAATCGATCAGGCCTCCGTCCCAGAAGGAAGGCTTGACGTCGTCCAGGTTGCCGAAGCGCAGGTGGCTCAGGAGCCAGTAGTCGACTTCTCCGACCTCGTTGGTGTGCGGTACGGCGTTGTAGCGCCAGTAGGTGCTGCCCATGTTGTCGTTCAGGGTGAAGAACCGCGCCCCGAGGACCCATTCGGGATTGTAATCGTCGCGCGGCGTCACCAGGCAGCGGTACCCGTTCTGGAAATACCGGCGCATCAGGTCCGCTTCGAGGAAGGGGACCGGATCGTCGTAGCGCTGCCGGTCCGAACCCGGGAGGTCGCGCGCCGGCCCCCAGCCCTCGCCGAGGTAGATCCGCTTTTCTCCCATGCCGAGTTCCACGAGGGTCTCGTGGCTGGCGACGACCCCGCCCATGTCGCACCCGATCCTCGGGTCGTTGGCATACGCGTGGACGTCGAGGATGTCGAAGTTGTCCCGGAACCCCGCCGCGAACATGTTGCGGATGATGTTCGGGTCCGGTCCCGAGAATTTCCCGGCGATGATCCGCGCCTTCGGATTCCCCCGGCGGATCGCCGCGGCGACATGGTCGAGGTCGTTGACGAAGAAGGCCTCGCGATCGCTCCGGTAGAAGAGTTCGGGTTCGTTGTATCCCGCGCTGAAAACGTCTACGCCGTGACGGGCCATCTCGGCGGCGAAGGCCTCGACGAAGGGTTCCGCCACGGCCCAGAAGGCCGGATCGTATTCCCGCCCGCGGGCCCATTCGACGAAGGTGTTCACGCCCGCCACCACCAGGCCCGGGCGATAGAGATCGGGGTCGCGCAACACGCCGGAAAAATCGAAACGGCTCAGGAGATTCGTTCCCGGATCGCGGGGATAGAACGCGCCCAGCCCGGCGCCGACGCGCCATTCGTTGAACCCGCTCATCTCCTGCATGGCCTTCAGCACCGGAACGGGCGCTCCCTGGTCGTCGTGTCCGGCCTTTCCGGAGACCATGTTGGCGCTGAAGTACATGGGGATCCCGGAACCGGTGAACAGAAGGTCGAACGTTCCTTCGGACCGCTTCCCCGTGCGGATCTCGATCCGAAGCACCTGGCCGAGGTGCGGTCCCGCCGGGCGCAGTTCTTCCCAGGGGATCGCCAGGAACCCGGGGACGCGCCGGGCGGCGACGATCGTCTCGGGAACGACCGGCAGGCAATCGATCTTCAGCTTGCGGATGGCGCCGTCGGGGCTCGCCGCGTAAAGGAACCGGCGGTCCCAGGCGAACCAGAGGGACGCGCCGTCCTGCGGCACCGTTCCGAAACGGGCCTGCGGAAAGCCGTCCCGTCCTTCCCGGCCGGAGATCGGGCGTCCCGTGAACCGGGCGACAATCGGGACCTCGACCTCGTGTTCGACGAAGACGGCCTCGTTCGGCGTGCGCAGGTCGAATTCAACCCGATGCCGACCCGGCGCCAGTTCCCCGAGCGGCATCCGCCAGGAGGCCCGGGGATCGTCCCACGGACGGGGTCCGCCGGGCAGAAGACGTCCGAGCGACACGACTCGGCAATCCGTCCAATCCGCCGTGGAACGCCGGCTCGGAAGCACGCGGTACCGGACCGCATTCACGTCGAGCGCCTCGGGATGGGTCACCCGCAGGACCGGATGAGGGTCCCAGAGGGTCACATAGCGATCGATCAGGACGCTTTCCCGCGGTTCTCCGGCCCGCGCCGAGGGGACGGCGAACACCAGGAGCGAGAGGACGGCGGCGGCGGTGCGGCGGCGGCGATGGTTCGACATGGGAAACCTCCGGCCGGAGAGTACGCCCCATCCGCCCCCGGGGAATCAATCCCAAAGGAACGTCCGCGCCGCGATCCGCGGCGCGGGTCCGCCCGGTCCCGGTCCCGCCGTCCGGCCGGGGGATCCGCCGTCGGGACGCGTCTACGCGGGGCTGAACCCGACGTCCCGGATCGTCTGCAGCAGCAGATCGCGCGCGAGGGCGTCCGGGTCGAAATCCACTTCCAGCGTGCCTTGCCGATGGGAAGCCCTGACGCGGCTCACGCCGGGCAGCTTGCCGACCGCCCGTTCCAGCGACCGTTCGCAGCCGCCGCAGGTCATGCCGTCGACTCGAAGGATTTCCCGGGTGTTCATGATCGATTTCCTCCGGATCAGACGCGGTTTTCGGTCAACGCGCAGATTCGGTCGTATCGCAGGATCTGCTCCGGGCTGATCAGCCCGATCAGGCTTCCCCCGCGGGCGACCGGCATCGCCGGCAACCGCCGAACCGTCATTTCATCGAACACCTCCTGCATATCGTCAAACGGATCGGCCACGGGGAAATCGCGTTTCATGATCTCGCGCGCCCGCCGGCGGAATCCCCCGCGTTCGGCGGCGCGCAGGATCGCGTCGCCGGGCAGCATCCCGACGAGCCGGCCGGTGTCCACGACCGGAAAGACCGTCTGGCAGGTGTGGCACATCCGGTCGAGCAGGGATTCGACGGCCTCGTCGGGCTCCACGGAGACCACCGGGCTGATCATGGCGCGGCTCACCGGCGCCGAGGCCATCGCGTCGTTCATCAGGCTGATCCGTTCCTCGCCCTCGGCTCCGAGGTAGATGAACAGCGCGATCAGCGCCAGCATCGGCATGTTGGCGAAGATCCCGTAGACGAACATGATCACCGCCAGGAACTGGCCGACGTTGACGGCGATCCGCGTGGCGCGCGCGAACGGCATCCTCAGCGCCAGCAGACCGCGCAGGACGCGGCCCCCGTCCATCGGGAAAGCGGGGATGACGTTGAAGATCCCCAGCATGAGATTGATCACCGTCAGGTACGCGAGGAGGTTGCCCCGCTGCAGGAGGTAGTCCAGCGGGAAACGTCCGAGGGACGAATGCCGCAGCACCCAGTAGAAGACCGCGCTCAGGGCGAGGCTGGTGAGCGGACCGACCACGGCGATGGCGATCTCGTCGCGCGGGTTGTCCGGAAGCCGTTCCATCTGCGCGACGCCGCCGAAGGGCAGCAGGGTGATCGCCCGGACCCGGATCCCGACCCTCCGCGCCATCAGGCTGTGGGCCAGCTCGTGGGCCACCACGCACGCGAAGGCCGCCACCACCAGCATCACGCCGTAGAAACCGCCGCTGCCCACCCCCAGCAGGCCGGCCGCCACGAAAAGCAGCAGCAGCACGAAGGTGAAATGCACCCGGATCGGGATGCCGAAGATATGTCCCAGCGTGAATGACCAGTGCATCGAAACGCCTCTCCCTGACGGATCCGACGGAGTCAGGCCGCCGAGGCCAGCGCGCCCGCCGCCATTGCCAAATAGATCAGAACACCGAGGATATCGTTCAAAATCGCGATCATCGGACCGGTCGAAATCGCGGGATCGATCCCGACCTTCCGGAAGAGCAGGGGCAGTCCGGAGGAGATCACGCCGGTCTTGGCGACGTTGACCAGGCCGGCCAGTCCGATGGCCGCCGCCAGGAGACGGTCGCCCGTCCAGAGCCACGCGATCGCCCACAACAACACGCCGATCACCAGCCCCAGCCAGGCGCTGACCCAGATCTCCTTGCCGATGAACCTTCGGATGGCATAGCCGCTCATCCGGCGCGTGGCCAGCGTGCGGACCGTTACGGTGGCCACCTGTTGTCCGGCGGCCCCGCCCAGGGCCATGATCACCGGCACGAAGGAGACCAGCGCCATCCTGGCGCGCAGGGTGGTTTCGAAACCGCTCAGAATCAGGCCGCAGAGCATTTCCCCGACGAGCAGGATCAACAGCCACGGGAGTCGGATCCGGGCGACGTGCAGCGCGGAGGTGCGGTCTTCCTCCTCCTCCGTCGTACCGGCCATCAGGTACATGTCCTCGGTGGCCTCGTCGCGGATGACGTCGACGACGTCGTCGATCGTGATCTCCCCGATCAGGCGCCCTTCCGAATCCACCACGGGCATGACGACCAGGTCGTACTTGGCGAAAAGCCGGGCGACCTCCTCCTGGTCGGTGTCCGGGGTCACGGCGAAGACGTGCTTCTGCATGATGTCGCGGATCGGGGTGCCCGGGGCCCGGGTCAGCAGCCGGCGGATCGGCACGCTTCCGACCAGGCGGCGGTCCCTGTCCACGACGTGGATCTCCATCGGTTCCTGGTCGGGGGCGAGACTCCGGAGCATCTGGATCGCCTGTTCGACGGTCATGTCCTCCCGGACCCAGGCGTAGTCCAGGTTCATGATCCCGCCGGCGCTGTCCTCCGGATACTGGAGGATCGTGCGGACCCCGTCCCGCTCGGCCCGGTCCATCAGCCGGATGATCTCCTCGGCCTCGGTCGGATCGACGTCCGAGAGGGTGTCGGCCGCGTCGTCGACCTCCATCTCCTCGAGGACGTCTGCGATGCGTTCCGGTTCGACGGCGTCGATCACCTCGGTGCGCGAGGCGGCGTCGGCTTCCGCGAGAACGTCGCTGGCCTCGTCGGGTTCGAGAAGGGTGAAGATCTGGCGCAGGTTCTCCGCGTCCAGGTCGGGCAGCACCTCGGCGATGTCGGCCGGATCGGTGTCGCGCAGCAGAAGGCGCAGGGCCTCCCGGCGGTCCTGTTCCGACAGGGATCGGATCCGCCGGACGAGTTCCTCGGTGGCCGGCTCTTTTCGCGTGGGATCGCTCATGGGACGGCGTCCTTTTCCCGCGGTCGGATCGCGGTCCGGAGATCGGCGGGAGCGACGGATTCGGAGGGCGGGTGAACGGAAAGCATGAACATACGGAGAAAGCCGCCCGAACGCAACCGCGGGGCCCCGGCACGGTTGCCTCGACGGGGCTCTTTGCGGCAAGCTGTGCCGCATCCGTTCGCCATGCAGGAGGACGGTCCGCGATCCCGCAGGAAAGGGGAGCCGAAAGCCATGTCCAACGATCTCGAGGCGCCGAACGGCCGCCGGGAGTTTCTCGTGAGGGTCGAGGATCCGGAGATCTTCTCGCACGGAGAGATCGAGGGCGGCCGCGTCGTCGCGGATCCGGTCCCCGGGGTCGTCTTCGATTCCCCGACGGCCGCCTCCATGCGCTACCTCACCCCCGCCCTGGCGGTTCCCTTTCCGGCCGACATCGTCGTGCCGTCCTGGAACGTCGTCTGTCCCGAGGGCGCCCGCTTCGATTTCCACGTGCGCGTCGGGCGCGGAACCGAATGGTCGCCGTGGTTTCACCTCGGCTTCTGGGGAACCGGCGGGCCCCCGGCCGACCCCCTCCGTTCCGACGCCGACTGGGGCGAGGTCGATGTCGATTTCATCTGGACAAGACGGACCTTCGATCGCGTCCAGATGGAGGTCGTCCTGAGAACGGGGGGCGGGGGATCCGGCGCCCCTCGCGCGGCGATCCGAAGGCTGGCCTTCGCCGCATCGGGCCCCGACGGAGACCCCGAAGACGCCCCGTCCGAACATCCGCGGCCCCAGTCCGCCTGGAACCGCCGGCTGCCCGTTCCCTTCCGCAGCCAGTACTGGGAGGATCCCGAGATCGCCGGGTCGATCTGCAGTCCCACCAGCGTGGCGATGGTCCTGGCCGGATACGGGGTGGAGGCGCCCACGGCCGACGTGGTCGCCCTGGCCTACGATCCGGACCACGGGATCTACGGGAACTGGTCCCGCGCCGTGCAGACCGCCTACGTCTTCGGCGTTCCCGGCTGGCTCGAACGTTTCCCGGACTGGTGGTCGGTGCGGACCCGAACGGCCGAGGGGCGCCCCGTCGTCGCCAGCATCCGGGCGCGGCCCGGCGAACTCGCCGGCGCCCCGTACCGGCAGTCCGCCGGGCACCTGCTGGTGATCACCGGGTTCGACGGGCCGGACCGGGTCCACGTGAACGATCCGGCCGCCCGCGAAGAACAGGACGGGGTCACCACCTACGCGGCGGCCGACCTGGAAACGGTCTGGTTGCGCCGGTCCCGTCTCGGATACGTCTTCCTGCCCCCGGAAGAGGGACTGCCGGGCGGCGGGAAGCAATGAACCCGCGACCCTGGGATCCCCGGGTCGCACGTCCGCCGGTCGAGGTGCGCAAGATGCAGGCGTCGGTTCACGAATTCATCGAGCTGCTGGACGGATCCCTCGATTTCAGCGATCCCGAAAGATCGTTCTCCCCCTTTTTCTCGCGATACGGAGTTTCCCCGGGGAAGACCGCCGGGGCGGGGGATCTCTGGATCTACTACAACCGCCGCGCCGCGCATTTGGAATCGCCGCTGCCGACCCGCCGCAGCGGCGACGGCGTCCCCGGCCGCCGGGATCTCCATTGCGATCCGCTGGGTTTTCAGTCGGAGACGACCGACGGATGGCGCGAGTCGGTCGGCTTCGTTGCGCCCGACGTTCTCCTGTACGAGGCCGTTCCTTCCGCGGACGCGCCGGGTGCGACCGAATGGATCCTCACCCTGCCCGGCGACGCCGGGACGACCGTCCGCATCCGGTACGAAGCCGCCTCCCGGATCCTTCTGGTCTCGGGACGGTTGCCCCGCACCGACCCGAGGGACCCCGATCCGACGTTCCCCTACGACTGGGCCGTGGCCTTTCCGGAGGAATCGGAGACGTTTTTTCTCGGCGGCCGGGAGTGTGCCGCCGACGCCGACTGGGATGCAACGCTCGGGGATCCGCCCGGTTTCCTGCGGATCGTGATCCGGGCCGGGACCCGCCCGTTGCGTTTCCTCTCGGCCCTGCACCCGGGCGAGGAGGATCCGGCGGCGTGCCGATCGGCCGTCGCCGCCGGCCGGGGTCTCGACCCCGAGGAGGCGCGCTCCCGCACGGTGCGCTGGCTGGAAGAAGCGGCGCCGTCGCTCCGGTTCCCCGAATGCGCGGAAGGGTGGCGGCGATTGTATGCACGAGCCGTCTGGGGCCTTCTCTCGAACACCGTCCGTCCCCACGGACGGTTTCGTCCCTACCATGCCTGCTTTCCCAACCGGAAACGGTACAGTTCCCACTACCTCTGGGATTCCTGTTTCCAGTCCCTCGGTCTGTCGCGGTTCAATCCGGCCCTGGCGGCCGAATCGCTGCGGCTGCTCTGCGCGCTGCAGGAAGAGGACGGCAAGATTCCCCAGTTCGCCTGCGCCACCTGGAACCGTCCCGGGGCCGCCCAGCCGCCCCTGATCGCCTGGGCGGCCGCGCGGTTGGCCGAGGAACAGGGCGACGAACAACTCCCGGTCGATCTCTATCCCGCGCTGGAGCGCTGGAACCGGTGGTGGTTCACGAAACGCGACCGCGACGGAGACGGCCTGCCCGAGTGGGACGAGGCCCTTGAAAGCGGCTGGGACAACTCGCCGCGCTGGGATCACGGGCGCGTGGAGCCGCTCGACCTCAACTCGTTTCTCTTCGTGCAGATGAACCGGCTGGCCGCCGTTGCGCAGCGGGCGGGCTTCGCCGATCCCGCCTCCTGGCGTCGGCGGGCGGACGAGCTCGCCGACCGGATCGTCGGACGGATGTTCGACGCGGACGACGGCGTCTTCTTCGACATCCGCTACGATACGCATGAACCGGTCGTCATCCGGACCCCGGCCTGTCTTCTCCCCCTCTGGGCCGGCGTCCCCGTCCCCGCGGAACGGCGGGACCGCATGCTCGACGAGCTTCTGCTGGCGCCGGACCGCCTCGGCGGGGAGATCCCGTTTCCCACCGTCGCCCGGTCGGAGCCCACCTACGATCCGCACGGCTGGTGGCGGGGTCCCGTCTGGCCGAACATCGCCCACCTGATGCTCGAGACCCTGGAAACGGCGGGACGAACTTCCGAGAAACGGGCGGCGATGCACCGGCTGCTCCGGATGATCGAACGAAACGAAACGCCCCGGGAACTGTACGATTCCCGAACGGGCGAGGGACTCGGCGCCAGCGAACTGGGCTGGAGTTGCGCGATGACCATCCGCTGGATCGAGGAACTCGCTTCGGACACCGATCTGCTGCAGGATCGGTGAGAATCGTTTCGCCGGCCGTGTCCGTCGCAGAACGGGCGACCGGCGTCCCACGGGAAATCACTCATTCGGCCGCCGCGCCGACTTCGGGAGGATGGAGCGGTGATCTACAAGGAACTCGGACGAACCGGATTGCGGATCTCGCGCCTGGGATTCGGGGCGATGCGGTTGCCGTCCAGGGACGGCAAGACCGACGTCGAGGAATCGATCCGCATGTTCCACCGGGCCTTCGAACTCGGAATCACCTACGTCGACACCGCGGTGATCTACTGCGGCGGGGAAAGCGAAAACATCATCGGGGAGGCCCTCCAGCAGTGGCCGGACCGCGACCGGATCGTCGTTTCCACCAAGAACCATTACATGGGCAACGACGAGAAGGCCTGGTGGACCAACCTCGAGAATTCCCTGCGCAAACTCCAACGCGACCGGATCGACGTCTACAACGTCCACGCCATCAGTTGGGAGAAATGGGAGAAATGGGTCCGGGGTCCCGGCGGGATCCTCTCCTGGATGAAGAAGGCGCGGGACCAGGGGCTGATCGATCACATCTGCTGTTCGTTCCACGACACCCCGGAGGCCCTGCGCAAGATCGCCGAGACAGGGGAATTCGAATCGATCACCCTCCAGTACAACATGCTCTACCGGGATCTGGAACCGGTCTTTCCGTTCCTCGCGGAGAACGGCATCGGCATCGTGGTGATGGGCCCCGTGGCCGGAGGGCGGCTGCAGGAACCGTCGGAGAGCCTGCGCGGAATCGTCGGGGAAGCCGCATCGACCCCCGAGGTCGCCCTGCGTTTCGTCCTTTCGAATCCGCACGTCACCGCCGCGATCTCGGGGATGAGCACCATGGAACAGATCGAGGAGAACTGCGCCACGGTCTCGCGCGACGAACCCCTCACCCCGGACGAACACCGCCGGATCGCCGAGGCGCTCGACCGGATCAAGCACCTGGCGGACCTCTACTGCACGGGTTGCAACTACTGCATGCCCTGTCCCTCCGGCGTGGACATCCCCGGTAATTTCCTCGCGATGAACTACGCGCGCGCCTACGGCCTGGAAAACGAGGCGCGTCGACAGTACGAGCGGCTCAACGCCTCGGCGATTTCCTGCGTGGCCTGCGGCACCTGCGAACCCAAGTGCCCGCAGAACATCCCGATCCGGCAGCAACTGCGGGAGGTGGCCGCGCGATTCGATCCGGCCTACGGCACGATGGCCCTCGCCCTGCAACCGGTCCGGCGCGAAAACGGCGCTCTGAAGGTCCAGGTCATCGCCCACAACCTCAGCGATCAACCGGCCACCGCCGAGATCTCGCTCCGGGCTTCGCCGGGTTCCCCGGATTCCGTCGAGATCCGGCCCGACGCCATGACCCTGGAGATCCGGCAACCCTTCGTCGCACGGGGAAAACCGGTGCGCGTGGAATGGCCGGAAGGGGAGGCGGACCGGCTGGAACTGACGACCCATGTCCGCGACGCGGCGGGGGAACGCGACGAGAACTTCGCCTGCGCCCTCGCCCGCTGCGGCGACGGCGCGGAAGCCGTCCGCTGGAAAGGGCCCGGACGCATCTTCGTCCGGGAAGATCCCTCGGATCCCCTGGCCGACGCCGCGGCGCACCCGTTCCATGACGACGAGGGGATCGGCGTCAAGATCGTGCTGCCCGGGGACCGGCCCCGGGTGACGGCGCACATCCTTCTGGACCTCCGCAAGAGAACCGGCCTGCTGGCCCCGGGCTTCCACGAGGGCATGTTCGCGGTCCGTCTTTTTCCCGGCGAGGATGGAGCGGAACGACCCGGCGTCAAGGTCGAGAAGGGCGCTCTCGAGGCTTCGGCGCTCCCGGTGTCGGGTTCTCGCCTGGACGGGACGGTGGAATGGCTTCTCCGGATTCCCTGGGAATCTCTCGGGATCGACCGCCCCGATCCGGGCCGCGTCGTCGGGTTCGATCTCCTGCTGGAAGAACGCGACGAGGACGGACGGCACCGGTTCCGCGCCGGGTGGAACGGAAACCCCCGCGTCCTCCGGGACGGCCGCATGGGGTGCCTGATCCTCGACTGATCCGTGTCGTCCGCCCGGGATCCGTTGGCGGTCCGCACGGAGGCGGACCCTCCAGAGGGGATCGGCGTGACAACGCCCTGTGAGCGATGACGGGGGGACGACCTCCGTGTCGCGCGCGTTGCATTTTGCGGATCCTGTGGCAGATTCGGTCGATTCGATACGGCCGGCGGACGCGATCGACGACGACGCGACCCGCCGGCGGGGGAAGGATGCGACGACGATGAGCGAAAACACGGTTGAAGACGCCCCGGGCCTGGAAACGCCCCCGGTGCTGCTCACGGACAAGGCGGTCGAGGCCGTCCGGAACGCCCTGAAAGAGGAAAACCGGGAAGGCGAAGGCCTGCGGATCGCCGTGGTCGGCGGCGGCTGCTCCGGATTTCAGTATTCCCTGCAATTCGAGACCGAGGAGAGGGAAGGGGACGTGACCTGGGATCTCGGGGACCTGAAGGTCTACCTCGATGCGATGAGCGCGCCCTATCTGCAGGGGGCGACGGTCGATTTCGTCACCGGTCCCGGGGGCACGGGCTTCAAGTTCGACAATCCGAACGCCGTACGGCGCTGCTCCTGCGGTTCGTCCTTCGAAGCGTAGGAACGGACGGCATCCGCCTTCTTCGCCGCCTTGCGTTGCCGGGGGGATTTGGCTATTTTGCCAAGCGGTCGGCGGGAATCGGCCCGCCCTCCCGGCGACGGAAGGTCTCAGCCCGATGGATCCCCAAGTTCACGCCCGGTTCGAAGCGCGCGCGCGCGTCCTGAAGGCGGTCGCGCATCCCACACGAATCTTCCTCGTCGACCAGCTCGCCCGGTCGGAACGCTGCGTCTGCGAATTGACCGCCATGGTCGGCGCCGACATCTCCACCGTCTCCAAACACCTCGCCGTCCTGCGGGAAGCCGGGATCGTCCGCGACGAACGGCGCGGCAACCAGATCTTCTACCACCTGGAGATGCCCTGCGTCCTCGATCTCTTCCGGTGCGCCGAGGACGTCCTGCGCGTCCGCGCCCGCCGGCAGATGGATCTCGCCCGCTGATCCGCCCCGCGACGCCCTCGCACCCGCCCGGAACGGTATGACGACCTCCGCCCCGAAGATCCGGATCCTCTTTCTCTGCACCGGCAATTCGTGCCGCAGCCAGATGGCGGAGGGATGGGCACGGCACCTCCGCGGAGACCTCCTCGAACCGGTCTCGGCGGGGATCGAGGTCCACGGTCTCAACCCCCGCGCGGTCCGCGTGATGGCCGAGGCCGGAGTCGACATCTCCCGCCATCGGTCCAAACGCGTCGAGGACCTGCCGACGACCGATTTCGACTACGTCGTGACCGTGTGCGGTCATGCCCGCGAGCATTGCCCCGTTTTCCGCGGGTCCGCGCGCGTGGTCCACGCGCCCTTCGACGATCCGCCGCAGCTCGCGGCGGGGCTCTCCTCCGAGGAGGAGGTTCTCGACATCTACCGCAGGGTGCGGGACGAGATCCGCGCCTTCGTCGAAACCCTGCCCGACTCCCTTCCCTGAAGAAGGGGGTGGATCTGTCTCTTTTTCTTGTCCCCTCTTCGTCTTGCGCATGCGCCCCCGAGTCCGGCGGTTCCGCCCCTCCGCATGCCCGCGAGCTTCCCGACAGAAGGGGCTCGGAGTCGTCCCCTCGGTTGCTTTATCATTCCGGCGCCCGGAAGGGGGGACGCGTCGATATGGCGAAGATGCGGGGGAGCGCGGGGGAATGGCGGACGGCCCGCCGGGGCAGGGGATGCCTTTTCCTTTTCGGCGTCCCGTTTCTTCTCGCGGGCATCTTCGTCGTGGGGATGGCCGGCCGGACGGTCCTGAGATACCTGGACGCACGATCCGCCTGGGTGGAAACGACCTGCACGATCGTTTCGAAACGGCTGGTTTCCCATACGAGTTCCGACGGCACCACGTACCGGCCGGAATTCACCTTCCGGTTCGAGGCGG
>CAYNBQ010000028.1:0-37485 GCA_964395275.1 uncultured Verrucomicrobiota bacterium | reverse complement strand
CGTCTCCCGATCCAGGGGTTTCACGAACCGCGCGTCGACGACCACCGGATCGTATCCTCGGGCGCCCAGAAGCTCCGCGGTCTCCGAGGCCAGGGGAACCATGTTCCCGAGGGCCAGAAGCAGCGGATTCCGCCCGCCCCGGAGGATCTCCGCCTCGCCGATCGGCACCAGCCGCGGACGATGCCCGGCGCACGAGCCCTCGGCCTTCCCCCGCGGGTACCGAAGGGCGATCGGCCCTTCCTCGTGATGCACGGCCGTGAAAAGCATGTCGACCATCGCCGCCGCGTCGCGCGGCTGCATGATCACGAGGTTCGGGATCGGCCGCATCGAGGCGATATCGAAGACGCCGTGGTGCGTCGGACCGTCGTCGCCCACGACGCCCGCACGGTCCATGCAGAAGATCACCGGCAGCTTCTGAAGACAGACGTCGTGGATGACCGGGTCGAAGGCCCGCTGCATGAACGTGGAATAAACCGCCACGACCGGACGCAGTCCCTCGGCGGCCAGGCCTGCGGCGAACAGCACGGCGTGTTCCTCGGCGATGCCGACGTCGAAGAAACGATCCGGGAACCGTTCCGCAAACCGCGTCAGGCCCGTCCCGCTCGGCATGGCGGCCGTGATCCCGAGGATCCTCCGATCGCGTTCGGCCAGTTCGACGAGGCTCTCACCGAAGACCCGGGACCACGTTTCACCGGTCGAGATCGACAACGGCCGGCCCGTGGCGGGATCGAACCGGCTCGTGCCGTGCCAGCGTTCCGGATGCTCCTCGGCGGGGGGATACCCCTTCCCCTTGCGGGTGACGACATGCACCAGCACCGGCCGTGCGACATCGCGCACCGAACTCAGGGCGCGGATCAGCCGGGGCAGGTCGTGACCGTCCAGCGGACCGATATACCGGATCCCCAGTTCCTCGAAGATCACGCCCGGAACCAGCAGCCCCTTGATGGCCTCCTCGATCCGGCCGGCGGCCCGGAGAACCCGCGGCCCCAGGGCCGGAATCCGTTCGATCAGGTATTCGATGTCCCGTTTGGTGCGGTTGTAGATCGGGTTGGTGATGATCCGGTTCAGGTAATGCGGGATGGCGCCGACGTTCCGGGAGATCGACATCTCGTTGTCGTTGAGAATGACGGTGAACCGCCGCGTGCACTCGGCGATGTTGTTGAGCGCCTCGAACGAGATCCCGCAGGTCAGACTCGCGTCGCCCACGACGGCCACGACGTTCTCGTTTCCGCCCCGCTGGTCGCGGGCCACCGCCATGCCGAGGGCCGCCGAAAGGGCGGTGCCCGCGTGCCCCGCGCCGAAGGCGTCGTACTCGCTCTCGGTTCGGCGGAGAAACCCGGAAAGCCCGCCGAACTGCCGGATCGTATCGAAACGATCCCGGCGTCCCGTGAGGATCTTGTGCGGATAGGCCTGGTGCCCCACGTCCCAGACGATCCGGTCCCGCGGGGCGTCGAAGACGTAGTGGAGCGCCACGGTCAGTTCCACCGTCCCGAGATTCGGAGCGAGATGTCCGCCCGTCTTGGAAACGGTGTCGATGAGAAGCTCCCGGATCTCCGCGCAGAGATCCTCCAGCTGGCGGATCGTCAGCTTCCGCAGGTCGTCGGGACATTCGATGATGTCGAGGTAGCGGCCCATGATGCGGTTCCTCGGCGGGTCCACGCGCCATTCTGGTTCGAAACCGCAGGAAATGCGATCTCAACCCGCGCTCCCGGAAACGTCAGAAGAGACGTTCCTCCCGGTCCTCGCCGGTCTCGCCCCCGGATTCCTCCCCCTCCCCGGCGGCGGATTCCCGCGTCCCGTCGATCCCGGGATCGAACGGCACGCGCTCCTCCGAACCGTCGGCCTTGCGGGTGAGGATCTCGATCTTCTTCTCCGCCTTGTCGAGTTGCGCCGAACAGAACTCCGCCAGTTTCGAGGCTTCCTCGAAGCGGCGCAGGGCGTCGTCCAGCGGCATCCGTCCGGAATCCATCTCGGCGACGATCTTTTCGAGCCGTTCCAGGGCCTCTTCGAAAGTCGGCCGGCGCTTTTCCTCCGCGGGTTCCCGATCAGGGGTCTTCTTCGGCGTCGTCATTCGACATCTCCTCGTCGTTCCTCTCCACCAGGGCGAAAAGACGCCCGCGATGCAGCCGGGCCTCGATCCGATCGCCCGGTTCGACCTCCGCGGCCGACCGGACGATCCGCCCGTCCCGGCTGCGCAGAACGATTGCGTAGCCGCGTTCGAGCACCGCGAGCGGGCTGAGGGCCTCGAGGCCTGCGACCGCCCGATCGAGACGCGCCCGCGCGTTGTCCAGGGTCCGTTGCACCCGGGACTCCAGACGCAACATCAACTCGTCGACCCGCTGCCGGTACTGGCGGACGACGTTGGCCGGTTCGCGGAAGACGTAACTTCCCGCCGCAACCGTCAGGCGATGGCGAAGGTCCGAGACCGTCCGTTCCACCGCGGCGACGGCCCGTTGCCGGGCGCTCTCGATCCGATCCAGCAGTTCTTCCTTCCGTCCCACGACCAGTTCCGCCGCCGCCGAGGGCGTCGGCACCCGCAGATCCGCCACGAAATCGGCGATCGTGAAATCGATCTCGTGACCGACCGCCGAGATCACGGGCAGTTCCGAGGCCGCAATGGCGCGGGCCACGCTCTCGTCGTTGAAAGGCCACAGGTCTTCGAGACTGCCGCCGCCGCGCGTGACGATGATGACGTCCACGTCACGGCGCCGGTTGAACCCTTCGATCGCCCGCACGATCTCCGGGGGCGCCTGCCCCCCCTGGACCCGGACGGGATCGATCAGGATCTCCAGGTTCGGAAACCGGCGGCCCAGCACGGTGAGGAAATCCCGCACGGCGGCGCCGGTCGGCGAGGTGACCAGGCCGATCCTGCGGGGAAGCATCGGGATCGGTTTCTTCCGGTCGGCATCGAAAAGCCCCTCGGCCTGCAGCTTCCTCTTGAGCGCCTCGAAGGCCGCCTGCAGCGCGCCGAGCCCGCGGGGCAGGGCGTCGCGGACGATGATCTGGTAGATGCCGCGGGCCTCGTAGACGCTCAACGTCCCGTGAACCACCAGCAGCATCCCGTCCTGGGGCCGGAACCGCAACCGGCGCAGGTGGGGTCGGAACATCACCGCGGCGATCTGCCCTCCCCCGTCCTTGAGCGAGAAATAGGCGTGGCCGCTCGAGGGAATGCGCAGATTCGACACCTCCCCCTCGACCCAGACCTCCGGGTACTCGCTCTCGAGGAGCATCTTCACCTGCCGGTTGAGATCCGAGACGGTGAGGATGGACGGTTCCGTCCCGGGATCCGCAAACCCGGCCGCCGGCTCGTTCATCATGAGGCCGCCTCCAGGGGGATCCGCAACCTGCGGATGCTGCGGGCTCGGCCCGTCGTTTCGTCGATGTCGATCACGGCCCCGCAGAGGATCACGTCGCCCCGAGCGACCGGGAAACGTTCCGGAAGCGAGGTCCGGAACCGGCGGATCACCGGTTCGACCTCCCGGCCCAGCACCGAATCGTGCGGCCCGCACATGCCCAGATCGCTGATATAGGCCGTTCCCCCGGGCAGAACGGTTTCGTCGGCGGTCTGCACGTGGGTGTGGGTGCCCAGCATCGCGCTCACCCGCCCGTCGAAACAACGGCCCAGGGCGATCTTCTCCGAGGTGGCTTCCGCATGGAAATCCACCAGAACGACCCGGGCTTCCCCGGCGAACTCGTCCAGGGCCCGCTCGAGGGCCTCGAACGGACAGGCCGCCGGCGGCATGAAGACGCGTCCCACGAGGTTCACGACCCCGATCCGAATCCCTCCGGGTCCCTCGATCGAGCAGGTTCCCCGGCCCGGGGCCGCCGCCGGATAGTTCGCCGGCCGCAGCAGACGCGGCTGCTCGGCGAAAACCGGGTAGAGTTCCCGCCTGTCCCAGACGTGGTCCCCGGTCGTGACGACGTCCGCACCGGCCCGGAAGAGTTCCTCGAGCGTGGCCGGAGTGAGTCCGGCCCCCCCGGCCGCGTTCTCGCCGTTCACCAGACAGACGTCGAACGCCCATTCCTCGCGAATCCCCGGGAGGAGCGCAGCCAGGGCCCGGCGCCCCGGTTTTCCGACGACGTCGCCCACCGCAAGAAGGATCATCGACGTTGAAACCTTTCCCCTGGTTGCGCGAAGCGGATGCGCCGCCGCGGGTTCGCAGGCGGTTCTCCCCCCGTTCGCCGCGGCGCGGCCGGATCCTATTTCGCGTACTCGGTGGCGCGGACCTCGCGGATGACGGTCACCTGGATCTGACCCGGGTACTGGAGTTCCTGTTCGATCCGTTTGCTGACCTCCCGTGCCAGGCGGGCCGCCTCGTTGTCGCTGATCCGGTCCGGTTCGACGACGACGCGCACCTCGCGGCCGGCCTGGATCGCGTAGGCCTTCTTCACCCCCTCGAAGGCGTCCGCGATCGCCTCGAGTTTCTCCAGGCGCTTGATGTAGACCTCGGTCGTCTCGCTCCGGGCCCCGGGGCGCGAGGCGGAGATGGCGTCGGCCGCGTTGGCCAGGACCCCGTAGAGCGTCGTCGGCTCCACCTCCTCGTGGTGGGAAGCGACGCCGTTGAGAACGTCGTCGGGTTCCTTGTAGCGCTTGAGGAAATCCGCCCCGATCATCGCGTGCGATCCCTCGACCTCGTGATCGAGGGCCTTGCCGATGTCGTGGAGCAGCCCGATCCGTTTGGCCTTCTGGATGTCGAGGCCGAGTTCGGCGGCCATCACCCCCATCAGATGTCCCACCTCGATGCTGTGGCGCAGCACGTTCTGGCTGAAACTGTGCCGGAAACGCAATCGACCGAGCACCCGGATCACCTCGGGATGCAACCCCTGGATCCCCACCTCGTAGACGGCCTCTTCGCCCGCCTGGCGGATCGTTTCGTCCATCTCCTTGCGCACGCGGGCGACGACCTCCTCGATCCTCGTGGGATGGATCCGGCCGTCGGCGATGAGGCGTTCCAGGGCGAGCCGGGCGATCTCCTTGCGCACGGGATCGAACCCGCTCAGGACGACCGCCTGCGGCGTATCGTCGATCAGCACCGTCACCCCGGTGGCGGCCTCCAGGGCCCGGATGTTCCGGCCTTCCCGTCCGATGATCCGGCCCTTCATGTCGTCGTTGGGCAGGGCCACCGTCGTGGTGCTGGTGTCGGAGACGTGGTCGGAGGCGTACCGTTCGATCGCCATCGTGATGATGCGTTTCGCCTCGCGCTCGGCCTTTTCGCGGGTTTCGTCCTGGATCCGGCGGATCAGGGCGCCGGCCTCGGCGCGGACGTCCTCCTCGATCTTGCGGAGCAGGGCCTGCCGGGCCTGTTCCTCGGACATCCCGGAGATCTTCTGGAGCTGGTTCCGCTCCTCCAGCAGCATGTCGTCGAGCCGTCGCCGGTCGCCCTCGAGCCGTTTCTCGAGCCGGTCGAGCTGTTTCTCCCGCTGCTTGATCTCCTGTTCGCGTTTGTCGAGGATCTCGACCTTGCGATCGAGATTCGCCTCGCGCTGACCGATCCTCCGTTCCAACCGCTGCAGATCCTTCCGCAGCTCCTTGGTCTCCTTCTCGAACTCCTCCCGGGCCCTCAGCATTTCGTCCCGCGCGGCCACCTGGGCCTCCCGCAGGATCGTATCCGCTTCCTTCCTTGCGTCGGCGATGATTCCCCCGGACATGCGCCCCAGCGTGCGCATCCGCAGCAGGTTTAGAATGAGCACGACGACCGCGCCTGTGGCCACCCCCGCAAGGATCCACAGGATCGTGTTCGTCGGATCGCCCCTGAACAGTTCAAACACTTGCGTCACCTCCTATCGCGGCCGGGTGATTCCCCCGCCACTCGGATTGTCTCTCGTTCGGTCACGACCCAATGCACCCCCACATCTCGGGGGCCCGTCGGCACCCGGTCCACGATCTGCCACGAGAACGCGAGCCCGACACGAATCAACCCCTCATCTTGCCAAGAGGACCGCCCTCTTTGCGAGCCGCTTCCCGGGGCCTCCCGGACCAGCCAGCGGCACATCTCGTCGATGTATCCCCTGCCGCGGCCGATCCGCCGGCCCGCGGCGTCGAATCCCAGGCCCGGAAGAAGGGCCAGATCGATCTCCCCGGGCGAGGCGGGACGGGAAACGGCCGGTTCGGGAATCCCGAATCGGCCCGGAACGAGGTCCGCCGCCGGGTCCAGGATCCAGTGGGGCCTGTAGACGCCGCCACCCGGATCGAATCGGGGCACGGCGACGCGCCGGCCTTCTTCCAGGGCGCGGATCAGCAGGGGCCGGGTGTCCGGCTCTTCCGGCATGGAGGCGAACAGAAGAACGCCCCCGGCGTCTTTCCACGCTCCCATGGCCAGGACGTTCGCGGCCAGGGCCCGGTCGTCGCCCGCCGTCTTAGGATGCCCGGCGATCCGCCGGCGGAGGAGCCGGCGCAGGGCTTCCTTCTCCGCCGCGATCGTCATGTCTCGTCGCCGCCCTTCCGGGCCGCCTCGTTCGCCGCACGCCATTCGCGGAGTCGTTCCGCGATCCGCGCCTCGTACCCCTGGTCGGTCGGTTCGTAGTACCGCCGCCTCTCGGGAAGGTACTCCTGGGCCACGTGGTGCCCTTCGTAGTCGTGGGCGTACTTGTAGCCCTCGCCGTGCCCGAGTCTCCGGGCCCCGGCGTATCCGGTGCCGCGAAGATGCTTCGGCACCTCGAGGGTCCGTCCCTCCCGCACGTCGGCCAGGGCCTTCTCGATCGCCTGGTACGCGGCATTGGATTTCGGCGCCGTCGCGACGTAGATCGCCGCCTGCGCGAGCGGAATTCTCGCCTCGGGCATGCCGATGCCGTCGACCGCCGCCGCCGCCGCGGTGGCCAGCGACAGCGCCTGCGGGGCCGCGTTCCCCACGTCTTCCGCGGCGCAGATCATGATCCGCCGGGCGATGAACCGCGGATCTTCCCCGGCATGGAGCATCTTCGCCAGCCAGTAGACCGCCGCGTCGGGGTCCGATCCCCGCATGCTCTTGATGAATGCGGAGATCGTGTCGTAATGACCGTCCTCGTCCCGGTCGTAGACGACGGCCTTCTGCTGGATCGACTCCTCGGCTGCGGCCCGATCGACGTGGACGATCCCGTCCGGCCCGGGGGGCGTGGTCAGCGCCGCCAGTTCCAGGGCGTTGAGGGCCCGCCGGGCGTCGCCGTCGCAGACCTCCGCGAGATGCTCCAGCGCCTCCGGATCGACCCGGAGGTTTCCGCCCAGGCCCCGTTCCTCGTCTTCCACGGCGCGTTGCAGGATCCGGACGATCGCCTCCCGCCCCAGGGGGCGCAGGGCGAAAATCATCGAGCGGCTCACCAGCGGAGCGGTGAGGTAGAAGAACGGATTGTGCGTGGTCGCCCCGATCAGGGCCACCGTCCCGCGTTCCACGTGGGGCAGGAGAACGTCCTGCTGCGCCTTGTTGAAGCGGTGGATCTCGTCGATGAAGAGAATCGTCCGTTGTCCGGTGGTCTTCAACCGGTTCGCGGCCGCCGCGATTTCGCGACGCAGGTCGGCCACGGTGGAGACGACGCCGCTGAGCGGGATGAATTCCCGTTGCGTGGTGCGGGCGATCACCCGCGCCAGGGAGGTCTTGCCGACCCCGGGCGGTCCCCAGAGCACGATCGACCCGAGACGGTCCGCCTCCACGGCCCGACGGAGGAGTTTCCCCGGACCCAGGATCTCGTCCTGGCCGAGGATTTCCTCCAGCGTGCGCGGACGCATCCGGGAGGCGAGCGGTTCGGCCGCCCGCCCGCCGCCGGTTTCTTCCCCGGCCGGTTCCGGGAACAGGGTTTCGGCCATCGGCACTCCTCCGCGGACGCCATCCGGCCGACCGAAAAGAGAATGCCCCGCATTGTGCCGTTACGGGCGACTTCTCTGAACCCTTGTACCAGGTGGGTGCCTCGCCGGCGGTTTCCCCCTTCCCCTCGAGGGGGCCTGAGGTCCGCCGCCGAACGGCGGGCTCCCTGATCTAAGGTGTTGGCTCAGAGATAACTGCGCCCAACACGAACACAGCAGGGCACGAAATCATGGTCCGAGACGCGCGGGCGCGCCTTCGAACGCTTCGTATGCATGTCATAGAACGACCCGGCCCGTCCGTCCGGCCGCCGGCGGCGATCCCGCCGCCGCGTCGTTTCCTCATAGCAGAATCTGTTCCCGCAGATCGCATTCCCTGTCCGTCGTCCGCGTTGCGAGCCCCGCGCCGGTCTCCGGTTTCCGCGGGCCTCGTCCGGCGCTCGCCCGGCGGCGTTCCGCATCTCCATTCTACTGCCGAATGTCGCAGTGCAGTTTCTTCCGCAGCGTCTCCTTCACCTTCTCGTGCACCGCGTTGGCCTCCTCCACCGTCAGGGATCGTTCCGGATCCCGGTAGGTCAGCGAATAGGCCATGCTCTTGCGGTCCGCACCCAGTTTCTTCGAGGTGAAGATATCAAAGAGTTCGATCTTCTCCAAGATCCTATTCGGACAGGACCGGATCGTCTCCACGATCCGCTCATGGGAGACGGACCGGTCCACAACGAGCGCGACGTCAAGAGAAACACTGGGAAACCGCGGCAGCGGCCGGTAGACCGGCCGGGGAATCTCCCGGTCCAGCAGGGCGTCCGCGTCGAGTTCCGCGACGAGCACCGGGGCGGCGCTGCGCAGCTCCTCCCGCCACGCCTCGTTCAGCTCTCCGCCGAACCCCAGGGTGGTCCCGTCGCCGAGCACCTCGAAGACGCGGCCCGGCGAGAATCCCTTCCGCTCGGCCGGACGGAAGGTCAGCCGCTCGAAGCGGCAGGGCCGAAGCAGCTCGACGACGACCCCCTTCAGATCGTAGAAGCCCAGGATCTCGCCGCGCAGGGCGTTCTCCCAGGCCCCCGGATGCCGCCGGCCCGTCAAGGCGAAGGCCAGACGGCGCCGCTCCGCGGGTTCGGCGTCGCGGCCGGGCCGCTCGAAGACCCGGCCGAGTTCGAAGATCCGCACGTCGTGCGTCTCGCGGTAGAGGTTCCGGGCGACCGTGCCCACGATCCCCGGGACGAGGGACGGCCGCAGGACGCCCTGATCCTCGCTGAGAGGGTTGACCAGGCGTACCCAGCGATCCTCGTCGTCGAATCCCCACGTGCGCAGGGCCTGGGGCGACAGAAGACTGTAGTTCATCACTTCGTGCAGCCCGGCCGCCGCGCACCGCGCCCGGAGATTCCGTTCCCCGTACCACCAGTCGCTCGAGGGCTCCGTCGGAAACCGGGCCGCGAGCGGCGCCGGCGGAATCGCGTCGATTCCCTCGATCCGCGCGATCTCCTCGATCAGATCGACCTCCTCCTCGAGATCCACCCGCCGCGCCGGGACGTTCACCGTCCATCCTTCCGCGTCGGCGGCGACCACGTCCAATCCCAGGGAACGGAAGACGGCGGTCACCTTCCCGGGGTCGGGCTCCATGCCCAGAAGTCCCGAGACCCGCTCGGCGCGGCACCGGACCGTCCGCGGTTCGTAAGGCTTCGGATAGAGATCCAGCCCTCCGCGGGCCGCCCTGCCCCCGGCCAGTTCCAGCAGGAGGGCCACGGCGCGCCGACCGGCGAAATCCACCCCTTCCAGATCGACCCCCCGCTCGAACCGATAGGACGATTCCGTCGACAATCCCAGCCGCTTCGAGGTGGCGCGGATCGACGGCGGGTGAAAGAAGGCGCTCTCGACGAGAACCTCGGAGGTCGTCTCCCGGATCTCGCTGCCCGCGCCGCCCATGATCCCCGCCAGGGCGACCGGTTCCGAGGCGTCGGCGATCACCAGCATCCCGGGATCCAGTTCGTGTTCGCTCTCGTCGATCAGCCGGATGCGTTCGCCGGGGGCCGCCCGGCGCACGACGATCCTTCGATCCGCCAGCAGATTCAGGTCGAACGCGTGCAGGGGCTGCCCCAGTTCCAGCAGGACGTAGTTGGTCACGTCCACGAGGTTGTTGATGGCGCGCAGCCCGGCCGCTTCCAGACGCCGGCGCATCCAGAGGGGGCTGGGCCCCAGGCGCACGTCCTGCACGACCCGGGCCGTGTACCGCGGGCAGAGGTCCGGCGCCTCCAGGTCGACCGCGGCCAGGGTCTCCACCGGGGGACCCTCCTCCGCGAAGGAAACCTCCGGCAACCGGAGTTCGCCCCCGGTCAGCACAGCCACCTCGCGCGCGACGCCGATCATGCTCAGGCAGTCCGGACGGTTCGGGGTGACCTCGATCTCCAGGACGGTCTCCTCCCCGCCGAGCAATTCGGAGACGGGCCGGCCGATCTCGGTGTCCCCGGGGAGGATCATCAGGCCCGAGGCGTCGTCGTTCGCCTCGAGCTCTGCGCCCGAACAGAGCATCCCCTGGGACTCGACGCCGCGCAGTTTCGCCTTGCGGATCTGCATCCCGCCCGGCAGCCGCGCCCCGACCTTCGCCAGGGGAACGACGTCCCCCTCTTTCATGTTCGATGCGCCGCAGACGATCTGCAGGGGTTCTCCCCCGCCGGCATCCACGCGGCAGACCACGAGGCGGTCCGCCTTCGGATGCGGCTCGATCGCCCGGATTCTCGCCGTGACGACCCCCTCGAGACGCGCTCCCACCCGCTCGATCGCCTCGACCTCGAGGCCGCTCATCGTCAGCCGCTCGGCCAGTTCCTCGACCGGCCAGGGCACGTCCACGTAGTCGCGCAACCAGGAAACCGGGACTCTCATCGTCTCACCATTCCGTGAACTGGTTCAGGAACCGAAGGTCGTTTTCGTAGAGCAACCGGATGTCGTCGATCCGGTAGAGGATCATGGCGATCCGCTCGACGCCCATGCCGAAGGCGAACCCCGTGTACCGCTCCGGATCGTAGCCGACGGCGCGAAAGACCTTCGGGTTGACCATGCCGGCGCCGGAGATCTCGAGCCATCCGCTCTTCTTGCAGACGCGGCATCCCCTGCCGCCGCAGATGACGCACGAGAAATCGTATTCGACGCTCGGTTCGGTGAAGGGGAAGAAATGGGGCCGGAAACGCACCTGGACCCCGGGTCCCATCAGGCGCCGGGCGAACTCGGTTAGCGTGGCCTTCAGATCGGCCAGGGTCACCTTGCGGTCGACGTAGAGCCCTTCGATCTGGTGGAAGTTCGCGCTGTGGCTGGCGTCGGGGGTGTCCCGGCGGTAGCAGCGCCCGGGCGCGACGATGCGCACCGGGGGCTGCTGGCTTTCCATCACCCGGATCTGGACGGGCGAGGTCTGCGTTCGCAGGAGGGTTCCCTCCGGCAGGTAGAACGTGTCCTGGATATCGCGCGAGGGATGGTCCGCGGGCGTGTTCAGGGCGTCGAAGTTGTAATGCTCGGTTTCGATGTCCGGGCCGTCGGCCACCTCGAACCCCATCGAACGGAAGATCGCCACCGACCGTTCGATGATCCGCGTCACCGGATGCAGCGCGCCGACGGCGGGCCGCAACCCGGGCAGGGTGACGTCGAGCCCCTCGGCCGGGGTCCCCGCCTCCCGCAGGGCGCCGCGCCTCTGCTCGAGGGCGGCCTGCAGTTCCTTCTTGACCTCGTTGGCCCGTTTCCCGGCCGACCGGCGTTCTTCGACGTCGAGTTTCCCCACCCGGGACATCAGGGCCGTCAGCCGGCCCCTGCGCCCGAAGACGCGGATCCGCGCCTCTTCGAGTTCCTGCGGGGACGAGGCCGAACGGATCGTCTCCAGGGCCTCCAGGCGAACCGATTCCAGGGATTCGAGGAAGGTGTTCACCGGCGGATCCCGCGGGCTCGGTCAGGCGAGGGCCGCACGGGCCTGTTCGACGATCCTGGCGAAGGCCTCCGGATCCCGGACGGCCAGGTCGGCCAGCATCTTCCGATCGATCTCGATCCCCGCCTTCTTCAGCCCTTCGATGAAACGGCTGTACGGCAGCCCCAGGGCCCGGCATCCGGCGTTGATCCGGACGATCCAGAGGGCGCGGAACTGCCGCTTGCGCAGGCGCCGGTGTCGGTACTGATGCTTATGGGCCCAGTCGACGCTGTCGGTGGCGATTCGATAGGCCCGGCTGCGCATTCCGTAGAACCCGCGCGCGTCCGACAGCCGCCGGCGGCGGCGTTTGCGGGACGCCGGTGCATTCGTGGATCTCGGCATCTCTTCTTCTCCTTTCCGGCCCGGACGCGCCTCGCGCCGTTGTCCTCCCGGGACCGGATCTTCTTGTCCTCTCTATCGGTCAGAACGAGTAGGGCATCGCCGCCCGAACCCGCTTCATGTCCGCCCCCCGGGCGGCGGCCTCCAGGCGCAGGCGGCGGCGGCGCTTCGCGTTCTTCTTGCGCATCAGGTGCGCCCGGGAATTGTGATGACGCATCGCCTTTCCCGTGGCGGTGATCTTGAACCTCTTGGCGACGGACTTCTTCGTCTTCAGTTTCGGCATCGTTGCAACCATCCCTTCCGAGAAACAAAGAACCCGGGCGTCCCTCCGCGGATCCGGAGGGCCGTTCCGGCCCCTTCGAGGGATCCGGCGGCGCCGCGGCCGGCTTTCCGGCCCCGGAGGATGCCGCCGTCCTCACCCCGAGAATCTACGCGTTCCCGGCCTTGCGATCCCCTTCGTCCTCGTCCTTCTTCCCGGCCGCCTTCGGCCGGACGCCCGGTTTCGGCCCGATCACCGCATGGACCATCCGGCCGCTCTGCCGCGGCGGGGATTCCGTGGCCCCGTACGGTTCGAGATCCTTGACGAAGCGCTGGATGACCTCGCGGCCGAGATCCTGCCGGGCCATTTCCCGCCGCCGGAAGAAAAGGCTCGCCTTGACCTTCCAGCCGCGTTCCAGGAACCCGATCGCCCTTCGCAGCTTGACCTCGTAATCGTGCTCGTCGATCCGGGGATGGAACGAGATCTCCTTGACCTTGGTGGCGACGTTGTGCTTGCGCGCCAGCCGTTCCTTCTTGGACTGCTCGTACCGGTACTTGCCGTAATCCATGATCCGGCAGACCGGGGGAACCGAGTTGGGAGCCACCTCCACGAGGTCGAGCCCCCGCTGCTGCGCCAGCTTCAACGCCTCCGAGGTCGGGATGACGCCGATCTGCTTGCCGTCGGCGTCGACGGCCCGCACCTCGCGGACGCGGATCCTGTTGTTGACCCGCACCCGGGGAGCGGGGGGTTGCCGGGAATAATCTCTTCTAGCCATGCACCTCCACCCGCGCGGCCTTCGCCGCGCTTATCGCTTCTCCTCGATTTCCTTCTCCACGCGCGCCAGGAAGTCGTTCAACGACATCGCGCCGAGATCTCCCTGCGAACGATGCCGCACCGAGACCGTTCCGGCTTCCGCCTCCCGGCGACCCACCACAAGCATGTAGGGGACCTTTTCCATCTGCGCATCCCGGATCTTCGCCCCGACCTTCTCGCCGCGCAAGTCGGCCCCGGCCCGCAACCCGGCGTCCCGCAGGAGATCCCGCACCTTCTCCGCATACGACTCCTGCGCGCCGGTGATCGGAAGAACCCGGACCTGTTCCGGCGCCAGCCAGAGCGGGAACGCTCCCCCGTAGTGCTCGATGAGAACCCCGAAGAACCGCTCCAGCGATCCGAGCAACGCCCGATGCACCATGAAAGGACGCGCGTCCCGGCCGTCCGATCCCGTGTAGACCATATCGAAACGTTCCGGCAGATTGAAGTCGAACTGAATCGTCGAACACTGCCAGAGCCGCCCGATGCTGTCCCGGACCTTGACGTCGATCTTCGGCCCGTAGAACGCCCCGCCGCCTTCCTCGACCTCGTAGTCGACCCCCGACTGGTCCAGGGCCTGCCGCAACCGCCCCGTGGCCTCGTCCCATCGCTCCGGGGAACCGACGTACTTGTCCGGCCGCGTCGCCAGGTAGACCGCGAACCGGTCGAATCCGAAGAGCCGGAGGAACTCCAGGGATTTCGAGAAGACGTCGAGGATTTCCGATTCGAGCTGCTCGCTCGTGCAGAAGATGTGCGCATCGTCGATCGTGAACCCGCGCACCCGCAGAAGACCGTGCAGCACCCCGCCCTTCTCGAAACGATAGACCGACCCGAGTTCCGCGTAGCGGATCGGCAGATCCCGGTACGAACGGGGCCGGCTCTTGTAGATCATGATGTGGGCGGGACAGTTCATCGGTTTCACGCGGAACGGACGCCCCTCGATGTCCATCGGGGCGTACATCATCTCGCGGTAGGCCTCGAGATGGCCGCTGATCCGGTAGATCTCCTCGCTGGCGATGTGCGGCGTGGACACGAGCTGGTACCCGTTGCGCACGTGGAACCGGCGCCAGTGGTCCTCGATCACCGTGCGCACCGTCGTTCCCTTCGGATGCCACAGAACGAGACCGCCGCCGATCTCCGGCGAGAAGCTGAACAGATCGAGTTCCCGTCCGAGCTTGCGGTGATCGCGCTTGCGGGCCTCTTCCATCCGTTCCAGGTACGCGTCGAGATCGGCCTGCGTCGGGAACGCGGTGCCGTAGATGCGCTGCAGCATCGGATTCGTTTCGCTGCCGCGGTAGTACGCGCCCGCCACCGACAGGAGCTTGAAGGCCCCGATCCGGCCCGTCCGCTCGACGTGGGGACCGCCGCACAGGTCCGTGAAATCGCCGCAGGTGTAGAAGGTGATCTCGTCCGTGTCCGGAATGTCGGCGAGCCGCTCGAGCTTGTAGGGCTGATTCCGCTCGCGCAGGTAGGCCTCGGCTTCCGCGCGGCTCATCGTACGCCGTTCGAAGGGAACGTCTTCCCGGACGATCCGGCGCATTTCCTCCTCGATCCGCCCCAGGTCCTCCGGGGTGAATCGATGGGGCGTGTCGAAATCGTAGTAGAACCCCTCCGCCGTCGGCGGACCGATGTCCAGGCGCACGTCCGGAAAGAGCCGCGTCACGGCCGCGGCCATCACGTGGGCCGCGCTGTGGCGCAGGGTCTTCAGGTCCGGCTGTTCTCTGTCGGTTGAATCAGTGGGCATGGGGAAACCGTCCGGGGAATGAGACGGGGCGGCCGGGGGAGAATCCTCCTGCGGCGGGAGACGTGCGCGTGCGTGCGGCCGCCCTCACAGGCGTCCGCACGTGGATCTCGTCACGCATCCCTGGAAAACTTCCATCGTCGTCCTCGCGTCGCACAGGGAAAGAAATGGTGGGCGATACTGGACTTGAACCAGTGACCTCCTGCGTGTCGAGCAGGCGCTCTAGCCAGCTGAGCTAATCGCCCCCCTTGTCCTTGGTTCTCCGGTTCTCCGCGTATCCGTCCCGGAAAACGCCCCAATGTAGGAAAGGCCGGAACGGGTGTCAACCGTCCCCCAGCCCCTCTTCGTCGAGCTTTCCGGCCAGATCGAATTTCTCGATCCGGTACCGCAGCGCCGACCGCGACAACCCCAGCAGCCGCGCCGCCCGGCTGACGTTGCCCCCGGCCTGCCGCAGGGCCTTGCGGATCAGTTCCGCCTCGACTTCCTCCAGCCGGATGCCGCCCCGGCTGAAGTCGGCCTCGACCGTCCCCCCCTCGACCCGGACGACGGGAATCGCCCCCGGTCTTTCGAACCCGAAATCGTCCGGCCGGATCACGGCGCCGTCTTCGCGGGCCAATACGGCCCGTTCGATCGAGTGGGCCAGCTCGCGGACGTTGCCCGGCCAGGGATAGCGGCGCATGGCCTCGATCGTCTCGGGCGCCAGTTCGCATCGCCGGTTGTACTTCCGGCCCACCCGTTCCAGGAAGAAGCGCGCCAGCGCCTCCAGGTCCTCCGGCCGTTCCCGCAGCGGCGGAATGTGCACCCGGACCATCGCAAGACGATAGTAGAGATCCCGCCGGAACCGGCCCCGTTCCACTTCCCGCTCCAGGTCCCGGTTCGTCGCGGCCAGGATCCGCACGTCGTAGAAGCGCTCCCGGGTGCCGCCCAGGCGCCGGCCGCGCCTCCGTTCCACCACCGACAGCAGACGCGCCTGGGTCTCCAGCGGGACCTCGCCGATCTCGTCGAAGAAGATCGTTCCCCCTTCGGCCGCCTCGAAGAGACCCTCCTTCGAAGCGACCGCCCCCGTGAAGGCGCCCCGTTCGTAACCGAAAAGCTCCGACTCGAAGAGTTCCTTCGAGAGGTTCGTGCAGTTGACCAGCACGAACGGAGCGTCGCGCAGGCGGCTGCGGGCGTGGATCGCCCGGGCCACCAGGTTCTTCCCCGTCCCCGTCTCCCCCGAAATCAGCACGGTCGGGACATCGGCCGCCCGGGGGAGATCGAGCCCGGAAAACCGTTCGATCGCCTCGAAGACGGGCCGCATCGCGGGACTGCCCCCGTCGACGAGGTCGCGCAACCGCGATTCCCACTCGTCCCGCCGGCGGCTGGCCGCGACCCGCCGGCGCAGCGACCCGGTCTCGCACGCCCGCTGCACCGCCAGTTCCACGGCGTCGAGGTCGAGGGGCTTCTGCATGAAATCCAGCGCGCCGGCGCGCACGGCCTCCACCGCCCGTTCGATCGATCCGAACGCGGTGATCACGATGACCTCCGTGCCCGGACTGACCGAGTGCAGTTCGCCGAGCAACTCCAGTCCTTCGGCATCGGGTAGTTTCAGATCCAGAAGGATCACGTCCGGCTGCATCCCGGCCGCCCGCTCCAGCCCGGCCCGGGCGGTCTCGGCCCGTTCGCAGCGATGTCCCTTCTCCCGGAGGGCCGAGGCCACCGTCTCACCCAACAGGACCTCGTCGTCGATGATGAGTACGTCCGCCATCAACCCTTCTCCTGCGGCGTTTCCTCGTCCCGCCCGCCCGGAAGAACGATCCGGACCCATCCGCCCCGGCTCTCCGAACGGGTCTGCAGGGTGATCGTGCCGTGATGCCTCCGGACGATCCGCATCGCGCTGGCCAGCCCAAGCCCGAACCCCGTCTGTTTCGTGCTGAAATACGGGTCGAAGACCCTCGACGCCAGTTCGTCGGCGATCCCGGGTCCTTCGTCCCGGACGAGAACCTCCCAGGCGGGCCGTTGAAGGAAATCGGTGGGGCGCAGGCCCACGGTCACCTTGCCGCCGGGCGGCGACGCCTCGATCGCGTTGGTCAACACTGCCACCACCGCCTGTTCGAGCAGGCCGGCGTCCCCGTTCACCCGGGCCGCCGGATCCGCGGGATCGAAGCCGACCTTCACGTTACGGCCCGCCGCAACCGGCGAGACCGCCCGGATCGCGCGTTCGACCACATCGCGCAGGGCGAGCGGAACCAGGAATTCCGTGCCGGGCATCGTCTCGTCCATCCGGAGAAGATGGCGGATCCAGCGCTCCAGACGGTCCACGGACTCGACGATCCCACGGGCCAACCGGCGTTCCTCCCCTTCGGCCCGGCGTTCCAGGAGCTGGGCGGCCGACCGGATCCCCGACAACGGGTTGCGGATATTGTGCGAAATCGCGGCCGTCATCTCGCCGATGGCGGCCAGACGCTGGGCCTCGGCGAGACGCTGCTGCAGAGAGGCCAGGTCTTCGGCCATCCGGTTCATCGATTCCGCCAACCGGCCCAGCTCGTCGTTCCGTTCCACGGGGGCCCGCACATTCAACCGCCCCCGGGACCATTCCTCCGAAGCCGCGGCCAGTCCCCGGATCGGGCGCAGCAGCCAGCGCCCCACCCCGCCCATCACGATCAGCGCCATGAGCAGCGATACGAGCGTCACCACGGGGACGACGCGGCGCACCTCGACGAACCGCCGCACCATCTCGTCCAGTTGATCCACGTTGGCCTTGCGAAGGTTGATGGCGATCGCGCCCAGTTCGTCCGCGAGCCTGGGGGCCAGGTCCATCGCCACGCAGCGTTCCCATTGCTCCGCGTCCATCCGTCCCTCCGTGACCGCCCGCACCGCCTCCTCGGCCTCCTCCCTCGACCTCGGCGGGAACATCCGGTGGGCCACGTCCAACGCCTGCGACGCGTCGTCCACCACCTTCATCCACTCGCTCACCGCCCGGGCGGGGGCGACGCCCGCCCGCAGGAGGCTCGCCGCCCGCCAGGCCTCCTCGCGAATCCGCGAGGCCGTCGTCTGGAGCGTGGCATAGCCGACGGCCCGTTCGTCGATCACCCCGAAGGCCTCGATCATCCCGCTCATCACGCGCAGGGGCATCGCCGCGGAGACGACCACAAGAAGAAAGGCCATCCCCACCAGAACCGTGACGCGCGCCTTCAGTTCCATCGACCGCCATGCCTCCGGGGAATCGCCGCGATTCTGAGCGGGATTCCCCTCCAAGGCAATCCGGGCCGCCGAGGATCTCCCGGCACGGGATTCGATGCCGATCTGGCATCCGACATGCTATGCCGGGCCGCAGGAAGCCGATCGGAATGCAAACCGCACTCGTCAAGACCCGGGCCTTCAGCCTGATCGAGCTGCTGCTGGTCGTCGGCATCGTGCTGATCCTGGCGGCCCTGGTCGTCCCGGTGCTCGGCAAGGCCCGGCAGACCGCCGTCTCGATGGCCTGCGCCAACAACGTCCGCAACCTCGCCGCCGCCGGCATGATGGCCGCCTACGACAACGAAGGCGTCCTGCCGGGCGATTATCGCGACGGCCGCTGCATCGGTTTCCATTACCAGTTGCGCCCGTACCTCACCCGGAACGACGACCCTTCGCTGACGTCCGAACTCTACGGGTGCCCCGCCGTGCGGGACAGCGGAACCGCCCCCGAGTGGCACCTGGGAATGCGCTACAACTACGCCGTAAACGTCTTTCTGCCGGGAAAACGGTTCACGCGCATCGATCGGCCTTCGCAACGCGTCTTCTTCTTGGATGCCCCGCCGACCGTGGACTGCCGCGCCGCCGACCGGTACTGGGAAAGCAGGGTGCCCTACCGGCATCGCAACGGGCTGACCGTCGCCTACGCCGACGGTCACGTCGACCGGATCTCCCGGGCGGATCGTACCGGTTCCCGCCGGCGGAGGGACCCGGCTTTCGGCGACGGCGCGCCCAGCCCCGTGCTCGTTCTGGCCGGCCGATCCCGGCCCGACCGGCCCTCTTCCCGGCCCGACGACGACCTCGGAGGGGGCAGCGGCGGCACCGTGGGCGTGGCCGGAATCCGCCGCCCTTCGGACTCTTCGGGAGGTGATTCCGGTGGCCGATAAGAGCCGATTGGCCCATATCAGCCATTCCGCCCGGACCGGTTCCGGAAGGATCAACCGGTGCTTCCAGACTTTTTCCGCTCTTTTTTCCGTCCGCACCCCGCGGGGAACGGCGATCGGACCGGCGCGCACGCCCGCGCTCTTCCATCCTGTCCCTCCCGGATCGACCGCCCGGTCGTCTTCCCCGCGGCGCGGCGGACGGGGGCCCCGCGGGATTCGGGGCCGTTTCACGATGGATCAGACAGGGATCGCCCGGGCGCACTCGGCCTGTGCAGGATCGACGGCGTCTCCGGGAGGCAGTTGCAAGAATAATCCGGGCACGATCGCGATTCCTTCCCGGAACCAAGCCGTCCTCCACCCGGGCGACCCTGTCTGAACCTCCCCCTCCGCCGGAGGAAATTCCCGCATCCCGGCGGATGCATTCTGGCGCCGATCCCCCGGAGACGCAAGCCGCGCCGGTTCCCTCCGGGCCGTGGAAATCTCGGGATCGCCGGCACGGAGGCGCCGCGGCCGCGAAGATTCCGCGCCGGCCCCCCCCGACGACGCCCCCTTCGGACGGGAGAGACCCCGTTACTTCTTCCAGCGCGGCATCCAGACCTGCATCGGACCCGCTTCCCGGTTCGCCCAGGCGTAGTAGGGAATCGCCGTCAACTCCCGCTCCCCCGCGTAGCGAAGCCGCCGCCCGCCGATGCGCCGGTACAGGATCCCCTCCCAGGGGCCGAGGTCGCGGATCCGCGCGGGCACGCGGACCACGGCGATTCCCCCGAGGAGATCGGGGCGTTCCTCCACCCGGGTCCCGGTCGTGGCGATCTCCGCGTCGAAGATCGGGACGTCGGGTTGATCCGCCCCCTCGAAACAATAGACCAGAGGCCCGCGCTGCAGCGCGACCCGCCCGGCATTCGAATCGACCCGGGGATGGCACTCGAGGAAACTCGGTTCGGAATCGAATTCCAGCCGGATCGTCTCTCCCGGCGCCCACACCCGCCGGATCGGAACGTATCGGCCGCCGCGGACGTTTTCGCGGAAGGTCTCCCCGTTCAAACGAAGGGTCGCCGCCCGGCTCCATTCCGGGATCCGGAGATGCACGGCGTAGGAGCCGCCCGCCGCCACGCCGATCTCCACCGCCGTCTCCCACGGATAACGGGTCTTCTGCACGAGCCGCACGCGGGTTCCGGAAGGCAATTCCGTCTCGACCCGGCCGGAACCGTACTGGTGCACCCAGATGCCGTCGTCGGACACCCCGTAGAAATAGCCCCCGAGCGACGCGAGCGTCCGGGCGATGTTCGGCGGACAACAGGCGCATCCGAACCACGGTTGCCGTCGATGCGTCCCGTCCGAGGCCAGGGGGTTCTGGTAGAAATAGTGCATCCCGTCCAGCGAAATCCCGGAAAGGAACCCGTTGTACAGGATCCGTTCGATGAAATCCGCGTACCCGGCCTTCCCCTTCAGCAGGAGGAGACGCCAGGCCCACATCGCGCCCGCGATGGCCGCGCAGGTCTCGGCGTAGGCGCGCCGGTTCGGCAGTTCCCACGCCGCGCCGAAGGATTCCCCCTGCCAGTGCGCCCCCAGGCCGCCGGTGACGTACGCCTTGCGCAGGGTCGCGTCCGCCCAGAGACGGTCGATCGTCTTCAGCAGATCCCCCTCGCCGGTTTCGACGTAGAGATCCGTGGCCCCCGCCGCCAGGTACAGGGCGCGCACGGCGTGTCCGGTGATTTCATCGAGTTCGCGGAACGGCTTGTGATCGATGTGGTAGGCGCGCCCGCCGGCCCGGGGCGGCCGCCCCCCGCGTTCGTCCAGGAAGAACAGCGCCAGGTCGACGTATCGCCGTTGCCCGGTCGCCCGTCCCAGTTCGACCAGCGCCATCTCGATCTCGGGATGCCCGCTGGTGCCGGGCCGTTTTCCGGGACCGAAAACGCCGTCGATGTGATCGGCGAACCGCACCGCCACGTCGAGCAGGGTGCGCCGACCCGTGGCCCGGTAATGCGCCACGGCCGCCTGGATCAGGTGCCCGGCGCAATAAAGTTCGTGCCAGTCCGTCAGATTCGACCAGCGTTCGGCCCGATGTTCTCCCACGAAATAGGTGTTCAGATACCCGTCCGGATCCTGCGCGGCGGCGACCTCGTCGATCACCCCCTCGAGCATCTCCTCCAGGGCCGGATCGCGTTCGGCCGCCAGGCTCCAGGAAACCGCTTCCATCCATTTGTAGACATCGGAATCGCGGTAGACCGGCCCGCGGCTCTCGGCGCTCCTGCGCCCCGAAAGGGCCCGGAAATTGTCGATCGATCCGGTCTCCTCGAGCTGCCGGTGCATGTACGGCAGACTGATCTCCCGGTTTCGACGTTGCCATTCGGCCCAGAAACCGTCCTCCAGTCGGACGGCGCCGACGGGCACCGGACGCAGGCGGCAGCGCGAATTGCCCGTGGTGTCCACGACATAGGATCGGGCGGCGGAAGCGGATGAATCCATCGTGATCTCCTTCCCGTTGGAACACGGTGTCCGCCGGGGAGCTTCCACGCAACCCGCCCGCGGGGTCAAGCGCTCCCCGCGGCGCGCCGGCCGATCCCCCCGTTGGCCTTTTCCCCGTTCCCCCGCCGGCGGCGGAGGCCCCCCTGTTGACAGTGCCCCCCCGCGTCGGCAGTCTCTGGGAGGCGATTCCCTCCACCGGGCGGAGGGGGACGACGCGAAGGAGGAACGCATGTCTCCGGAAACGACGCCTGATCCCTTCCTCGAGGTTCCGCCCGACGCCCTCTGCCCGAGCTGCGGCGAATTCGTCGGTACGGCCCGCCGGTGCCCCCATTGCGGCGCCCGGTCCCGCAAGAGGCTCTCCCTGGTCCTGGCGCGGTGGATGGCGGTGGCCGTCGCGGTGCTGGGTCTTGTCGCCCTCTACCAGTACGTCAACCACCGCGAGATCGAGTTGATCCGCATCGGCGATCTCAAACCGACGATGAACTTCGCCTACGTCCGCGTCGAAGGGACGGTGCCGCGCTCTCCCTTCGTCGCGCGGGGAGACGGCGGCGCGGAGAGGATCAACTTCGAGATCGACGACGGAACCGGCACGATCCGGGTGACGGCCTACCGCAGCGTGACGGAGCGGCTCGACGCGGAGGATCGGATTCCGCGGGCGGGGGAACGGGTAAGCGTGGCCGGCACGGTGCAGTTCACGGGGGAGGAAGCCCGGCTGCTGATCCAGGTTCCCGACCATCTGAGGCGCTACGAGAGACCGGTCGAGTCCGTCCCCCTGGATCGAATCGGACAACAGACCGTCGGCCGGGTCGTGCGGACCCGGGGCGTCGTAACCGGGATCCACATCCCGCCGCCGGAGTCCCGGGCCCCCTACCGCGTGGAACTGCAGGCGAACGGCAAGCACCTCCCGCTGGTCTTCTGGCAACGCACCTGGGAATCGATCCCCTCGAAGGAGGATCTCCGTCCGGGCACGAAGGTGGAGGTTCGCGCCGCCGTGCAGACGCATCGCGGCGATCTGCAGTTGCTTCTCGAAGACGGCAAGGATCTGAAGATCACCGGACAGGGCGAGGCCCCGCAACCGGAACTTCCGGCGGAGATCGATCGGAAGGTGCGGACGATGCGGATCGCCGATCTGGGCCCGGACAAGGTCGGTCTGCAGGTCCGGATCGACGGCGAGGTCCGCTCCGTCGTGCCGCCGGCGCCCGGATCCCGTGCGCCGACGCGCGTCGCCCTCGCCGACGAGACGGGCCGGGAGATCGAGGTGGTCTACTGGGACGATGTAGCCGGCGCCCTGGAGGATGCGCAACGTCCGCGCCCGGGGATGCGGTTGCGCGTCGAAGGCGCCGTTGACGAATACCGAGGCAGGCTCCAGGTGCGGGTGACCGAACCGGAGGCAGTGATCCCCCTGGGGAAGGGCTCCCCCGCAGAGAGTCCCTCAGGGCCCCCGGAGGAGCTGCGGACGACGCCCATCGGCTCCATCCATCAGGGGATGGAGGGACGGACCGCCTCGGTCCGGGGGGAGGTCACCATGGTCCGGCCGGTCCGCGGGGGACGGCTGATCACCCTGCGGGACGAGAGCGGCGAGATGACCCTTCCCCTGTGGAACCGGATCTTCTCCGGGGAACCGCCGCCGGTGCGAACCGGCGACGTCCTGCGGATCACGGGAGAGGTGACCGAGTACAAGGGACGGATGGAAGTCCTCCCCGCCGAGGGATCGGCGGTTTCGAAGGAACCGTGAGCGGGGGCCGGCGATGGACATCCCGATCATTCTTCTCTCGGTGACGGTGGGAACCCTGCTCTCCGGCCTTCTCGCCTGCCTGCCCGGGCTGCACGTCTACAACGTCATGGGGCTGATCGTGCTGCTGATTCTCCGGATCCAGGACGCCACCGGCGGTGCGATGCCGCCGACCGTCTTCATCCCGGCGGCGATGGGCATGGTGGTCGGCTACTCGATCATCAACACGATCCCGTCGGTCTTTCTCGGCGCGCCGGACGAAAGCGCGTTGTTCATGGTCTTTCCAGGGCAGAAATACCTGATGCAACGGCGCGGATACGAGGCGGCGGCCATCTCCACGCTCGGGGCCCTCGCGGCCCTGACGGCCCTGGGACTTTTCGCCTGGTGGCCGGCCCCCTACGTCCTGCCCCGGCTCCGCCGGCTGGTCGGTCCTCATCTCTACTGGATCCTCGGATCGATCCTGGCCTACATCGTCATGTCCGAATGGCCCAAGGGCGGCGACGTCGGGCGCACCGGGTGGCAACGGTTCCTGGACGGGTGGAAATCGGTTATCGCCGGATACGCCACCCTCGTTCTCTCCGGGCTGCTCGGGTTCGTGCTGGTCTACCGCTCGCCGATCCGGGCGGACGTCGCGTTCCAGAACATCATGCCGGCCTTCGTGGGCCTCTACGCCGTGCCCTGGACGCTGATCAACATCCTTTCGGGTACGCGGATCCCGCCCCAGTACGTCGGCGGTTCCGTGGATCTGCCGCCGCGACAGCTCCTGCGGGGAACGACGTCCGGGCTCCTCGGCGGACTCTTCGCCGCCTTCTTCCCGATCGTCACCGGCGGCATCGGCGGCCTTCTGGCCGGACACGCCACCGCCCAGCGTGACACCCGCGCGTTCATCGTCTCCCAGGGAGCCTCCAAGAGCGTCTACTACGTCGGCGCCTTTCTCCTGGCGTTCGTCCCCGGCCTCGCCCTCACCCGGGGGGGGATGGCCTGGATGATGCGCATGTTCTACGTACCCCGGACGAAGGCCGATTTCTTTCTCGCCCTGTCGTCGATGTTCCTGGCCGCCGCCCTGGCGACGCCGCTGATGATGTGGTTGAGCCGCCGCACGATCGGTCTTCTCGGGCGGGTCGATTACCGGTGGGCCTCGGTGGCGACGCTGGTGATCATCGTTGCGATCGTGGGGGGGCTCACCGGCCTGCCCGGACTTTTCATCATGCTCGTCGGCTCGGGGATCGGCTTGATCCCGGTGCTCTTCCATTCGCGCCGGATGAATTGCATGGGCGTGCTGCTGATCCCGATCACGGCCAACATGGCCGGGTTCGGTCCGGCCATCGCCCGCTTCCTGGGGCTGATCTGATGAAGACGGACCATGGCAGGGAAACCGGCGGGAGGATCGACGGATGAAGGGGCTCACGCATTTCGTCAGCGGCATCGCCGTGGCAAGTTGTTTCCCGCAGGCCTTCGAGAACGTCGCGCACGGTTCGGGATGGCTGATGGTGCTCGGGGGGGTGTGCGGCATCCTGAGCGACACGCTCGACTTCCGCTTCGGACGATTCTTCGCGCGTCACGAGCGCGAGGTTCGTCCCCGGGAACGGAGTTTCGACGCCCAGGAAATCGCGGACCAGCTCGCCGAGGCGATCAACGAGGCGTGGGAAACCGGCCGACCGAATCAGATCCGTCTGCACACGGTGCGCCTGGGCGCGGACTGGTGGCGCCAGTACTTCGTGGAATTCGACACGGAACACCGGGAAGTCGTCGTGCGCCCGGGGCCGATCGTCAACACGGGCCAGGTCCCCCTGCCCGGCAGTCTTCCGCGCAACGCCCGAATCGGCCGCGCCCCGGTCCGATGCGACATGATCCAGCAGTACGACATCGTCACCCGCGTCGACATCTTCAGCGGCCCCTCCTTCCGGATGATCCGGCGCGGTCCCGAAACGGTGGAGGTGCTCTTCATCCCCTGGCATCGGAACTGGAGCCACAGCATCCCCGTGGCGGTCCTTCTGGGCCTTCTTCTGGGGCTTTTCTTCGGGCCGGTCGCCGGATGGATCGGCGCGCTCGCCTTCGGCATGCACATCCTCGAGGACCAGTTCGGCAAGATGGGCAGCGCCCTCTTCTGGCCCTTCTACCGGGAACGCTTCGCGGGAACCGGATGGATGCGGTCGTCCGACGCGCTGCCGAACTTCGGAACCGTCTGGACGGCCCTCGCGGTGCTCGTCTGGAACATGAACCGCTTCTCCGATCCTCCGGTTTTCACCCCGGATCCCTTCCGGTACGTTCTCTACATGTTCGGAATCCCCGCGGCGCTGATCGCCGTGGGGATATGGCTCACCCGCGGCGAGGAAGAGGCCGACGCCCTGACCGACGCGGACGAATACGGGGAAGAAGTGGGAACGTGAGTATGAACCCTTCCGCCGACGGATTCCCCGACAGGCGCCGCCGGACCGCGTGAGACCACGCAAGGGGGGCTGTTCGGCGAAGATCGAAAGGTCGTGTCCCCATGAAAATCCGGTCCCTCCGGACGAGGCGATGGTTCCCGCTGATCCTCGGCATCTGGATCGAATCGACCGTGTCCGCGGGGGCCGGAGAGGAGCAGGCGGTCTTCACAAACGTCGGGATGGAACCCCTTTCGATCCAGTTCCTCTCCGTGGGACAGCTTTTTCAACCCGACCCGATCATCCACTTCCCGTCGTCCCACATTCCCGGCGCCTGGCGCGCCGATCTCTCCTGGTACTGGGGAAACATCTGGAACTACGACGCCACCGGGGAGGGATTTCTCATCGACGGAGAATGGATTCACCTGTCGCTGACCCTTTCCCGCCGGTTCGGGCCCCGCGCGGTGGCGGGGATCGGAGTTCCGGCGATCGGCCGCACGGGCGGCTTCGCCGACTCCTTCATCGAGGATTTCCACGATGCTTTCGGCTTCGACAACGACCACCGGGACGAGTTCCCCCGGGACCGTGTCCGGGTGGAGTTCACCGACGACCACGGCGAGCCCCGCCGGATCGCGGGGGATTCGTGGGGGATCGGCGACGTCTTCCTCTTCGGATCCTGGACCGCGATGCCGGGCGACGCGGACCATCCGACGATCGACCTCTTCGCCACCGTCTCGGCCCCTTCCGGCGACGAGAACGAACTCCAGGGCATGGGCGGCGTCTCCCTGGGCGCGGGCGGGCGGCTCGCCCGCCGGCTGGGAGGCGGGGACTGGTACGGCTACCTCGTCGCCCGCGGTCTCTACGTCTTCGCGGACGAAATCCTCGGCGTCGAGATCCACTCCCTCCGCGCAACCGGGATCGCCGCCCTCGAACGGCGGCTCGGTCCGAGAACGTCCCTGCTCCTGCAGGGGGCGGTCCTCAGCCCCGCCGCCCGGCATTTTCCGGCCTTCTCCGATCCGGTCTTCGAGGTCTCCGTCGGCGCCAAGTGGGCCGTGGGAAAGGCCTCCCGCCTGGAACTCTCGCTGGTGGAGAACATCGTCACCTTCAACAACAGCGTGGACTTCGCCGCCCACGCGGCATGGACCACGGGTTTCTGAACGGTCCCCGGCGTTTCGCGGTCAAAGCGCGGCTGGATCATGCGGACCGGACGGGGTCCCCGCGGGACCCGGTTCCGACGCCGCGCCCCTTGACCCCGGCGCGAAACCGGTCTACCCATCCCGCGATCGCCCGGGCCGCCGCCCGGCGGGCGCGACTCCCGCCGCTGTTTGATTTGTTGAACAAAACGTTTACCATATTGTCTATACCTCTACGGACCGAGGTCCGAATCCTCCGGGAAAGGGGGGTGAATCGCCCATGATGATGCATTCGAACTGGAGACCGCAGCCCAACGCCTACCGCTGGGATCTGGAGAAACTCCGTCGACGACTCCGTCGACGGTCCGGATGGGTCCGCCTCGAACTCAACGCGCCCCAGGCCCGGTCCGTCCAGATCGCCGGCGATTTCAACGACTGGGTCCCGGACGCCAGCACCACGCTCCAGAGGAACATGGACGGAACCTGGCAGGGCACCTTCCGGCTGCCCGAGGGACAGTATGAGTACAAGTTCCTGATGGACGGAACCTGGGTGAACGATCCGGCCAACCCGAAGAAGGTCGCCAACGTCTTCGGCACCACCAACGACGTGCTGGCCGTCGCGGGCGACCCCCGCGAACCGCGGTACGACAACTGACCGGCCCGACCGTCCATTCCGAGGCGCGGAACCCCCGGCGGGGATCCGCGCCTCTTCTTCGTTCACGGCGTTCCGCGGCCGGGGCGGAGGAGATCCGGACGCCTATTTCTCCTTGGCGAGAGACTCGAGCCCGGCCAGGTCGATCCCGTCCAGCGCCTTCTTCACGGTCTCCATGTCGAACCCGTACCCGTCGAGTTCCACCAGGAAGCGGCCCGCGACGAGGATCTCGATCGTTCCGTGTTTCGGATCGTTCTCGAAGGATTCGCGGGCCTTGTACCCCCGGATCTTCGTCGTCTTCTCGTAGCCGGTCGAGGTCTCCCGGTCCACCTCGCTCATGGCCCAACCGGCGCCCATCATCTGCATCGGCGCGCCCGTGCCGCCCATGTCGGTGATCTTGATGCCGATCGTCCCGTCGTCCGACGTGTAGGTCGCCTCGGCCGTGGAGATCTTGATCCCCATGATCCCCGACTTCTCCCCCGAGATGTCCGTCCGTTCGAATCCCTCGATCTTCTCGGGGAGCAGGTCCCGCAGGCTGCGGAAATCGACCGGTTCGACCGCGCCCGCCTTCTGACGGGCCTTTTCCATCTCCTGCATTGCCTTCGCGAAATCCGCCGGCGCCTGAGGCGTCGCCGCCTCGGCCGGAGTCGCCGGCGGGGGCGGAGGCCGGACCGCCTCCGATTCCCCGGTCTTCTCCCCGGATTTCCGGCCGCACCCCCAGCAGACCAGAGAAACCAGCACGGCGACGCCCGCCGCCCGCATCCACGTCTTCATGGCGATCCTCCTCCTTGTTCGCCCCGGGTCGGGTCCGTCCGCCCCCCCCGGGGCATCCGCCGTCCCGCCCATGCACCGGCCGGAGCATAGAAGGTCGCCGCCCTCCCCTCAAGGCCGCGGATCCGATCCCCGCCCGCCGTCGAAGACCGGCGCAGGGGCCGCCGCGGCGCCGGGGCGATCAGGACCGCGCCCCTGGCGGGACCGATCCGAATCCGAGAAGCCGGAGCACCTTCCCCGGAACCGTGGCACGGCTCGCCGGGGTGAGTTCGAACCGCACCAGGTCCTCCCGGAGCCGGATCCCGTCGACCAAGGCGTTGTGCCCGATCATCATGGTCGCCACCACCGGACTGTCGGCGTCGAGGACCTCGCGGACGATCGTCTGGAACTTGCGGGAATAGAGTTCCATCCGCCCGATCTCGTCGATCACCACGATCTGCCCGAACAGCAGCGCGCGCTCGACCGCCGCCACGCCGACCCGCTCGAACGAGGGGATGTCGACCCCGTACTTGCCGACCCTGTGCATCCCGGCGACGTTGAGATGGGCGAGCAGCCCGCGGTTGCCCTGGAGATCGCGGATCTCGAATCCGACGCGGACCCCCTTCTCGTTGCGGATCTCGCGGGTGAGGAATCCGCCGGCGGCCCCCTCGGGCAGACGCGAGACGATCCGTTCCATCGCCGTCGTCTTTCCGGAACCGGGTCTTCCTTCGAGAATGATATTCACCGATGATCGCCCTTTCCGGGCATCGCTGGCGCCCGCGCCGTCCGCTGACCCGGCGGATTCGGCGCAGAGATCGTAGCCGATCGCGGTCCGAGGTAAAGTCGCGGATCGGGGTCGGCTGCGGGGAACTTCGACAGCACGGGAGACGGACCTTGAGAATTCGACCCCTGGCCGTGAGTTTCGATCTGGACGGCACCCTTTTCGATCACCATCGGGCGTCCCGGCACGCCCTCGAGATTCTCTGCCGCGAAGCCGGCATCGATTTCGAGCGGTTCCTGCCGGTCTTCGAACGGCGCAACCAGGAACTCTGGGACGATTACGCCGCCGGCCGGATCGATTCCTCCGGAATCCGAAGCCGGCGCTTCGAACGCACCTTCGCGGACCTCGGAATCGATGGTCCCGACCCGGCCGAATGGGGCGAACGCTACCTCGAGATCTACCAGGGGTGCCCCTTCCCCGTGGACGGGGCCGAGGAAACCCTCCGTCGGCTCCACGGCCGGATGATCCTGGCGATCGTGACCAACGGCTACACCTCCACCCAGCATCGAAAACTCGAATCGACAGGGTTGGCCCGATTCTTCGATCTCGTACTGACATCCGAAGAGGTCGGAGAACCCAAGCCCGCCCCGGGCATCTTCCGACGCGCGGCGGAACGTCTCGCCCTCGATGCCGGCAGGATTCTCCACGTCGGCGACAGTCTCGAGAGCGACGTGGCGGGCGCCAGGGCCGCCGGTTTCCAGGCCGCCTGGTTCCGGCCGGATGGGACGCCCGAAGACGCCGCCGGGGAGGACGTCATGATCGTGCGCCGTCTCGGGGAGATCCCCGACCGGATCCTGTGAGGGCGGAGTCGGCGGGACGGTCCCGAGGCTTGCCAACTGGCGGGTTTCGGGCGATGGTTTTCGATGTCGGACCCGGGACCCGTTCTGCCGGCCGGATCACCCGTCGCGCCGCCGGAACAAGGTCGCCGCGAGGCGTCCCGGTTGCCGGGGTTGATGCCCTTCGCACGCAGGGCACGGTCCACGAAAAATCCTTTCGACCGCCCGCGAGTGTCGCCGTAGCTCGCACGGGCATGCCGGGTGGAACATCATCAATGGCTGCGATGACGACGAGCAAACAGGGAAAGAATACGCCCCGGAAACCGGGGACGCCGAAGGCCGAGAAGGCGGACGCCCCGCTGAAAGGGGCCGACATCGTCGTTCAATCCCTCCTGCGGGAAGGGGTCGAGACGATCTTCGCCTATCCCGGCGGGGCCAGCATGGAGATGCACCACGCCATGAAACGGGCGGGATCCAAACTCCGCGTGATCCTGCCCCGCCACGAGCAGGGCGGCGCCTTCGCGGCGGCCGGCTACGCCCGGGCGACGGGCCGCGTGGGCGTCTGCATGGCCACCTCCGGTCCGGGCGCGACGAACCTGCTGACCGGGATCGCCGACGCCTACATGGACTCGATTCCGATCGTGGCCATCACGGGCCAGGTCCCTTCGGCGTTCATCGGCAAGAACGCGTTTCAGGAAACCGACGTCGTCGGGATCACCCGCCCGATCGTGAAACACAATTTCCTGGTCACCAACGTCGCCGATCTGCCGCGGATCATCAAGGAGGCCTTCTACATCGCCTCCACCGGCCGGCCCGGTCCCGTGGTCATCGACGTTCCGAAGGACATCCAGCAGGCGAAGGTCGCCGATCCGCGGTTTCCGGAGAGCATCCATCTGCGCGGGTACAACCCGGTGAAACGGGCCAGCCGGCCGCAGATCGAGGCCGTCGCCAGGAAGATCCTGGAGGCCGAGCGCCCCGTTCTGTACTGCGGCGGGGGCATCATCAGCGCCGGGGCGCATGAAGAGCTCCGGGAACTGGTCGAGAAAACCGGTATTCCGGTGGCGACCACGATGATGGGAATCGGCGCCTTCCCCGAGGACGACCCGCGGTCCCTGAAGTGGCTCGGCATGCACGGGACGGTCTACGCGAATTTCGCCGTCGACAACGCCGATCTCCTCCTGGCCTTCGGCGTGCGGTTCGACGACCGCGTCACGGGCAAGGTGGAGGAGTTCGCCAGGCACGGAACGATCGTTCACATCGACATCGACGCCTCCGAGATCAACAAGAACCGGGTCGTCGACATCCCGATCGTCAGCGATATCCGCTACGCGCTGCAGGAACTCAACAAGATCGTCCGGGGGCGGGATCTGAGCGCCTGGCACCGCCGGATCGCCGAGTGGAAACGACAGTACCCCCTCGCCTACAAGGATCTGCCCGGGGAAATCCCGCCGCAGAAGGTCATCGAACGGATCTGCGAGAAGACCGCGGGACGGGCGATCATCGCCACGGGGGTCGGCCAGCACCAGATGTGGGCGGGCCAGTTCTACACCTACCGCGAACCGCGGACGTTCCTGACCTCGGCGGGGCTCGGGGCGATGGGCTGCGGACTGCCGACGGCCATCGGCGCCAAGACCGGGTGCCCGGAGAAGATGGTGATCGACATCGACGGCGACGGCAGCTTCCTGATGAACATCCAGGAACTGGCGACGCTCGTGACCGAGAAGATCGACGTCAAGATGGTGATCCTGAACAACCAGCATCTCGGCATGGTGGTCCAGTGGGAGGACCGCTTCTACGAAGGCAACCGGGGCCACACCTACATCGGCCATCCCGAGAAACCGGAGATTCCGTACCCCGACTTCGTGACGATCGCCGAGGGCTTCGGCGTCCCGGGCCTGCGGGTGCGCAAACCGGACGAACTGGAAGCGGCGCTCGACGAGATGCTCGCGTCGGACGGCCCGTTCGTGCTCGATATCCTGGTGCCCTACACCGAACACGTGCTGCCGATGATACCGGCGGGACATACCGCCAGGGACGTCATCACGGAATGATCCGGCGCCGGGGACTCTCGCGCGGAGAGAGTCCGGCCCGGGTGCTTCGCGCGGATCCTCCCGCTTCCCGGTTTCCGCATGCTAGACTTCGCGGGGTGTGGAGACGATGAGACGCTGGATTTTCTGGATCGGCCTTTCCGCGGGGATTCACGCGGGGGCGTTCGCCGGGTGGCAGGCGCTCCGGGGCGGGCGTACCGGCGTATCCCCGGCCGGCGCGCCGGGACGAGGGTCGCCGCCGATCGTCCGGATCGAGACCTCGCCGCAAACCGGGTCCCTCGCCGCAACGGATTCGATCGAGGAACGAATCCGCGCCGTGCGGGAACTGCCGGTGGAACGGCGGATCGAACGGCTCCGGGCGGAGACGGCCCGCGCCGAGAAATACGTGCGGCAACCCTCCGTCGCCGAGGTCGCCGGATTCCTCGGGATCCGGCCGGCGGCCCGGCTGCAGGAATCCCCTTCCCCGTTGCGCGACCTCGACGAGAACACCCTGACGATCCTGGACGTCGCGGAGGTCTCCGAGGGCGTTTTCGACGTGCGCCTCGCGGACGGCGCGGGACGCTGGGCGATCCTGCGGATCGACGACCCGGAAGAACGGGAATCCTGGCGATCCGCCGCCCGCGCCATGGAGATGGTGCGGGAACGCCCCATTCTGCGGTCCATCTACGACCGGTGCGTCCGCAGCCTCCTTCCGGAGATGCCCCGAACACTGGGGGAAGACGGCCCCTGAACCGGATACCGCGGGGGATCGGGCCTCATGATCCGCGGCGGGCGGCGATGCCGTTTCCCCGGATCCGCCCCCTGCGCGTGATCGGCGCCGAGCGGGCGGGCCGTCCGAACCCGGGACACCCGGCCGTCCCCGCGTACCGCACCCGAATCCGGGGTCGAAACCTGACGAATGGTGCGAAACATGCTATAGTTGCGCGGGTTGCAGCACGATGAAACCGTCACCCGCCATTCGACGCCGGCAACCGCCGAAGGGACTCGCCCTGCGGGCGATGACCCTGCGCGACCTTCCGGGCGTCCTGGAGATCGAGAAGGCGGCCTTCCCGGACGCCTGGCGCCGGGAACATTTCGAGAAGATCCTTCGCTCCGCGAACACATCCGCCAGGGTCGCCGCGTGGAACCGGCAGATCGTCGGGTTCATCGTTCTTTCCTCCCATTTCGGCAGCGCGCACATCATGAACATGGCCGTCCATGCCGCCTACCGCCGCCAGGGAATCGGCACGGCCCTCGTCGAAGAAGCCGAGCGCATCGCGCGATACCTCGAGCTGGACGGACTGCGCCTGGAGGTGCGCGAGAGCAACCTGACGGCGCAGGTCTTCTACCGCAGCGTCGGATTCCGCGCCGTGGACATCCTCCCCTCCTTCTATGTCCGGAGCGGCGAGGACGCCCTCCTGATGGAGAGGCCCGTCTGAATCCGGGGACGGCTTGCGTTCCCCCACTGCTGCCCCTATGGTGCCCGCTTCACGATGAAAATCGATCTGCACAGCCACACCAGCATGGGGTCCGGTTGTTCCGCCATGGACATTCGCGGCCTGATTCGCGACGCGCGGGCGGCCGGCATGGACGCGATCTGCGTGACGGATCACGACGTCATGGTCCTCGGCGACGAGGAGCGCAGGATCGCGGATGAAGAGGGGTTTCCCGTTTTCCTCGGCATCGAGATCTCCGCTGCGGAGGGACACATCCTCTGCTTCGGATGCGACGGCGACCGGAGTCTCTTCGCCGACGCCGCGGGGGCGCCGCTGGAGGTCTTCGCGCCCCGCCTGCTCGAGGCGGGCGCCGCCCTTGTGGCCGCGCATCCGATCCGTCCCGGCTGGCCGCGGACGATCGCCGACGATCTCGACCGCTACCTGCCCCATCTGACCGCGCTGGAAGGATACAACGGCAACTGCACGGCGGACGGCGTGCGCGAAATCCTGCGACGGGCCGAAGAGGCCGACGTGCCGGTGACCGGAGGCAGCGACGCGCATCATCCCGGCCGCGCCGGCTGGGCCTGGACCGAGTTCGAACGGTGGATCGCGGACGAAAGGGAACTCGCGCGGGAACTCCGGACCGGCCGGTTCACACCCGGCTGCTCGGATCCCGCGCTGGCGGCTCTTCTGTCCCGGCGGATCCTGGAACGATGAAATCGATCGATCGACAGCTCTCCGATCATTTCCGCGCCGTCATCGAAAAGATCTTCCCCGGCTGCGGGGAGGCGGCCCCGGCCGTCGTTCCGACCGCCGATCCGCGGCACGGCGATTTCCAGAGCAACGCCGCGATGGCCCTGGCCAGGAAGATTCGCCGGCCCCCGATGGAATCGGCGCAGAAGATCGCGGAGGCCGCCGATCCCCTGCCGATCCCCGGCTCGGTCTCCGTGGCCCCGCCGGGATTCGTGAACATCCGGATCGACCCCGCGTCCCTTGCCGCCTATCTCGACGAACTGAGCCGGGACGAACGGCTGGCCGCGGATCGCACCGGGAACCCCGAACGGATCGTGCTGGACTATTCCAGTCCGAACGTCGCCAAACCGATGCACATCGGCCATCTGCGGTCGACCATCCTCGGCAACGCGCTGGACCGGATGCTCCGTTTCGAGGGCCACACGGTGATCTCCGACAATCACCTCGGGGACTGGGGCACCCAGTTCGGAATCCTGCTGCTGGGCTACCGCCGCATGCTCGATCGGGAGGCCTACGAACGGGATCCGGTGGGCGAACTCGAGCGGATCTACGCGGCGACCTACGCCGACGCCAAGGAAGATCCGGCGTTGATGGAGGAGGCCCGCCGGGAGCTGGTCGCCCTGCAGAAGGGCGATCCCGAACGGAAACGGCTCTGGGAGGAGTTCGTCGCCCGAAGCCTCGAGGCCTTCCGGGAGATCTACGACCGGCTCGACATCCGGTTCGACATGGTCCGGGGAGAAAGCGCCTACCACGAGGAACTGGCCGACGTCGTCCGCTTGCTCCGGGATCGCGGACTCGCCCGCGAGAGCGAAGGCGCCCAGGTCGTCTTCTTCGAGGAAGACGAGAAGCTGCCGCCCTTCATCGTCCGAAAACAGGACGGCGGCTTCAACTACGCCACCACGGATATCGCCACGCTTCGCTACCGGATGGACGAACTCCGGGCCGACCGCGTCATCTACGTCACCGACGAACGGCAACAGCTCCATTTCCGGCAGCTCTTCGCCGTCGCCCGGAAGCTCGGATGGCCGGTGAAGACCGAACACGTCTGGTTCGGCCTGATGCGTCTGCCGGACGCGACGTTCTCCACCCGCGACGGCAACGTCATCCACCTGGAACGGTTCCTGGACGCCGCGGAGGAAAAGGCCTTCGAGGTGGTGACCTCGGTGAGCCCCGACCTGCCCGAAGACGAGCGCAGGCGGATCGCCCGCGTGGTGGGGCTGGGCGCGGCGAAATACGCCGACCTGAGCCAGAACCGGCAGAGCACGGTCGTCTTCACCTGGGAAAAGGCCCTGAGCCTCGACGGAAACACGGCCCCCTACGTCCAGTACGCCTACGCCCGGATCCGCAGCGTGCTGCGGAAATACGCCGGGAACTTTCCCGGCAACGACCCGGAATCCTTCCCGATCCGGCTCGACGAACCGGCCGAGGGGGAAATCGCCCGCCGGCTCGTTCGTTTCCCCTCCTCCCTTCACCGGGCCGTCGAACAGCGCCGGCCGAACCTGCTGACCGATTACCTGTTCGAACTGGCGTCGGCCTACAACCGTTTCTACCAGACCGTGCCTTTCCTCCGTGCGCCGGACGGAATCCGCGAGAGCCGGCTGCGGCTCTGCATCCTCGTCGCCCGGACGCTGAAGCTCGGACTGAACCTGATCGGCGTCGACGTCCTGGAACGGATGTAGGCGGGGCGATCCCTTCTCCCGCGGACCGGGATCTCCCCGGCGCGCGGCGCGGAAAGAGGAACGGGATCGCCCGCGCATTCCCGCGAGGGCGACCCCGAACGGCCGTCGGCCGGCAGGGAAATTTCTCAGCCGCGTTTCGGAATCCGCCGGGAAGAGAAGAGTCCCTTGACCGGGAGATCCCCCGCCAGGGGGCGGGCGTAGCGGATGAAGGCGTCGGTGACGTCGTTGCCGGCGCTGTTGATGAACTCCCTGGGCATCTCCTTCGTCTCCCGCGCGACGTCCTTCAGGGGACGCAGGTCGTAGCCGACCGTGTAGGGACGTTTCTTCGTGCGCAGGATCACGACGCTGCCGTCCACGTCGTCGCGCACGGCGTAGCGGACCGCCCGGCGTCCGACCTCGAAGGCCTCCGCCGCGTCCGTCTCCGAGACGATCCCCGGGAAGGAACGCTGCAGGTAGCCGAAGGTATCGGCGCGCACCCGGATCTTCTTCGGGGCGAACTCCGTCCGCAGCAGATGCGCCAGGTGATCGCCCAGGGCCCCGGTGCCGCTGAGCTGGACGTTGCCGTGGCTGTCGACCTCCTGCGGCCCGAACTTGGCGACGATCGGGACGCCCTTGGCGTCCGCGATGCCCTCGCTGAGCGCCACGAGGCAACGGCCCAGCTTCCGGTAGACGCGCCGGACGTCCTTGACGAATTTCGCCACGTCGAACGGCCGCTCCGGCAGATAGATCAGGTGGGGCCCGTCTTCGGGATGTTTCCTCCCGAGGGCCGAGGCCGCCGTCAGGAATCCGGCGTGCCGGCCCATCACCACGTTCAGCTTGATCCCGGGCAGCGCCCGGTTGTCCAGGTCGTCGCCCATGAACGCCGAGGCGACGAATTTCGCGGCCGAACCGTACCCGGGACAGTGGTCGTTGACGCGCAGATCATTGTCGATCGTCTTCGGGATGTGGATGACCCGGAACTCGTAGTCCAGTTCCCGGGCGAGATCGTTGATGATGCCCGCGGTCTCGGCCGAATCGTTGCCGCCGATGTAGAAGAAGTACCGGACGTTGTATTTCAGGAAGACGGCGAAAATCCGGCGGCAGTCCTCCTCGGTCGGTTTCATCCGGACCGATCCGAGCGCGGCGGCCGGCGTCCACCGGACCGCTTCAAGCGTCGATTCCCTCTCCCGGCCCAGATCGATGAACTCCTCTTCGAGGATCCCCTTCACCCCGTGCACCGCGCCGAGGATCCGCTCCACCTGCGGATGTTTCTTCGCTTCGAGCACCGCGCCGACCAGGCTCTGGTTGATGACGGCGGTGGGGCCGCCCGACTGCCCGATTACCATGTTTCCCTTGAGACGAGATGCCATCGACGTACCTCCCGATGAACGCGTTGATTACCCCGAACCCGCTTCCGAATGCGATGCGGAACCCCGGGCGACTTCTTCACCTATAGGAACGGCGGTCGAAGCGCAAGCCAAGGAAGAGCGCTCCGGTCCGGCAGGGAAGGAACCCCGGCGCCCTTCGCCGGACGAGCGCGGCTCAGGAATCCGTGCCGTAGGCGCGCCCCAGGATCGCGGAGATATCGGTGATCTCCATGTCGCCGTCGGCCGCCTGGCGCAGGTTGACCCAGCAGATCGGGCACATGGTGGCGACCCGCTTGCCGGCCTCCCCGAGCTGTTCGACCCGTTTCCGGGAGATCTCGTGGGCCTTTCCCGGAAAGAGCGACTCGATCGGACCGCCGCAGCAGAAGGTGGCCTTGCCGCTCTGCTCGGGTTCCCTGACGTCCGCCCCGCCCCGCCGCAGGAGGTTGCGCGGCGGTTCCACGACCCCTTCGTAACGGGCGTACACGCACGAATCGTGGATCACCCATTCCTCGTCGAGATCGCGCGCGGGTTCGAGGCCCGCCTCTTCCAGCACCTGCAGGTAGCTGCGGACCTCGATGTCGAAATCCGGCAGCACCCTGGGATAGATCTCGTGAAGCATGTTCGTCGT